>CAZEHH010000056.1:0-10651 GCA_964512505.1 uncultured Peptostreptococcaceae bacterium | reverse complement strand
TCATCAAGTCAATACATTTAACGAAATTTAAATATAAATCTGATAGCTATTGTTCGCCGTATTGCGAACTTTAATCTGGCATTTTTATCCTATTCTGAACTTGTTCGGCAAAAAGCGTATCCATGCGCGAAATCGACAAAGAGGAAATACACGGTGGGGAAGGTTTTTGAAACGCAATCTAAAGAAGCCCCCAAATGGGAGCCTCTTCAGAGTTAGCAATTATATATTTATTAAGAGGAGTTAACGTTTTATGAATGAGCAAATATCCTTGTTTTCGAAAATCATCCTGTCCTGAAGCGGAAGGTCCATGCCAACGCCATTCTCGGACGCCCTGTCGAACATGGCAATCGCTATGGCTATGTCAACATAGGATAGCCCCACCGCATTGAAGTATATGTTCTCGCTATCATTCTCCCTGCCCTTTTTCCTTCCTGATGCAATGTCTACTAGGTTGCAGTATATGTCTTCATCCTCCAGCAAATTTTCCTTATACATGCGGCTTAAAGTTTGGGCTCTGTGCTTTACCGTCTCCCAATCGTCGCAGACTATTTTATCGCAGCCCTGAGCTACGGCGTACTCGTCCTCCCAGCCTCCAATATGGCTGTAGAAAACACCCTTCTTGATCCATTCGGCTTTAAGAAGGGGAGCTTGCGCGCTGGTTCCGGTAACGATTATATCGGCTCCCTCAATCGCATTTTTTCCGTTTGTTTCGGCGCTCACGTATTCCATATCCGGGAATATCTCCTTCATTTCTTTAATGAACTTCAATTCCTCGTCATGAGTCTTTGCAGAGACTTTGCAGACCTTTAGACCCGGGAATACCGTCTTCATTCCTATTAAATGCATCTTTGACTGTTCTCCAGCCCCTATGAAGCCTATTATTTCAGAATTCTTTCTCGCAAGATGGCTGGCCGCCAAAGCCCCCATAGCCGCAACACGCATGTTTGAACAAAGCGTACCGTCCATTACAGCCACGGGAAATCCTTTTTCAATTTCGGAAAGTATTATAGTTGCAGACAAATTCTGAACTCCGTATCTGGCTGGATTTGGAGGAAATACAGAAACCCATTTGGCTCCGCATATCTTTCTTTCCAGAAATGTTGCAGGCAGGCAGTTTATTCTTTCCTGCGTCTCCTGATTGAAAATCTGCACTATCTTTTCCGGGAATAGAACCCTTCCATCGTCAAATGCCATTAGCCCTTTACCGGCGGCATCCATGGCCATGTTCATATCAAGGCATCCCGCTTCGAGCAGGTCTGTCTGGGACAAATATTTAAACTGGATTCTTGTGTCCATTTCAATCCCCCTATTCGATTTCTTCAAGCAGTTGCTCGTAACTCATATTTTCTATTCCCAAAGATTTCAAGGATCTTCCCGATTCGCGGTAATCCCTTTCATGCATGGTTGAGGCTATGTCTATAAGCATATCCATGTATGGCGTCTTCACACCAACCATTCTGCCCATTTCCGAAAGAGGGGTGAGGCTCATTGGTATGTCCTCCGATATATATCTCGTTCCTGGATCCTTAGGCGCGCTTATGCCTGCATATACTTCATTTTTTCTTATCGTTTGCTGCAGGGTCTCTTCCGGCTCAACTCCATAGACTTCTCCAAGCCATGTCTTTGCGGATATGGTTTCGACATTCATTTTCTCCGCTATCTCGACTCTCTCCCCATCCACTTTTTCGAGTATTCTTCCTACGCAGGGTGTTATTCCCTCGTGATAATGCTCGTAATCGCTCTTGCACTCTATCCTTGCTATGTTAAAAATTGCAGGGCCGGGATGGAAAATCGCCCCAATATTGAGCAGGCTTGTCTCGAGAATATTCTTTGCCGGGACAAATGCATCATAAAATCTGTTTATCTTTTCAATCACAAGCCCAGTTCGGCTTGTCGGAATAGCAGCCAAAGTAACCTTTTTTTTGACTCCATGGATTGTAGCGCAATTTTCGCCGTGCCTGCGGGCCGCGTATATGAGGGTCTGCGCCTCGGCTATGGTGACATCCACCCTGGGATTCACCTTGGTAATAATATGCCTGACTTCCAAAGCTCCGCAGGTTCTTCCCGGATGAAGGATGATTATCTGCCCATCCTCAAGAAAGGGAGCAATATTTTCCGCCAATTCCCTATGAGCGAAAGCCGGTGTAACCACCATTAACAACTCGCAGTCCTTGATGGCTTCTTTCAAATCCGTAGTCACTATATTGATTTTTGCAAAACCATTTAGAGAGACTCCGTCAAGTTCAATGCCGCCAAGTTTCGATATTCCATCGATTGTTTGAGTAAACTTATCATAAAGATTTACTTCATAACCATTCAGAGAAAGGTAGGCAGCCATTGCCATTCCTCCGTTGCCCGCTCCCAATACCGCAATTTTCTGTTCATTAATCATGATTTTCACTCCAGTCTATTTATGCTATTTTTGTATTTATTTGTATTTGCAGTGTAAAACGACGCCCTGGAAATACTCTTTTTGTTCCCAATTTATATTTCAATTTATGAAATCAATATTCTTGCGGTCTCATACCTTTTGATTATATCCTCGTATACTTCAATTCCCAATCCTGGCTTAGCGGATGTTCCCACCACTCCCCCGTCGATTTGCTCGCTGAACGATGTTATATCCTCCGCGAGACGCAAAGGTGAAAAATACGCATGACCGCTTTCCACAAGAAGCCCTCCCGAAATGCCGAGTTGCAGACTCGCAGCTTGGGCTATTCCTTCCTCGAGCATGGAATTCATGAGGCACGGCATTCCGAAGCCCTCCGCCATCTCCATTATCTTTTTGGCTTTGGTTATTCCCCCATGCTTGTTTACCTTGATTGAAAAAGCGTCGACAGCACCGCTTTCAATAAGCCTTCTTGCATCCGCAATCGAAAACAGCGACTCATCGGCAGAAACGGAAGGGCTTGTTTCGTTCTTTATCCTTTTCAATCCCTCCACGTCCCATGAAGCCACCGGCTGCTCAAAATACGCAATGTTGCAATCGGATATTCCTCTCGCAAAAGAAAGCGCCTCGCTCACTGTCCAACCCTGATTGGCGTCGGGAATCAATCTGAATTCTCCTTTCAAGGCCTTGTCGATAGCGCAGACACGCTCTATGTCTTCCTCGACATTTTTCGAGCCCACTTTTACCATTACAGATGAATATCCTTTGTGTATCATACTTTCTATATCGATAAGATTATTCTCGACTGTGTCCCTTCCCACGGCACCCATTATTTCAATTTTTTCTCTCATTGAGCCTCCCAGCAACATATAGACCGGAATCTCCAAGGCTTTGCCCCAAATGTCATAGCAAGCTATATCGATAGGCGCCTTGGAAAGGGGCATCCCGTTAACTAGCCCATCCATGACCCTGTTTATTTGAGGAATATTTGAGGGGTCCTTGCCAATCAGGTTTGGAGCGTAGTATGTCTCAATCATGCTGAGGACGCTTCCCACACTCTCTCCGGTGAATAGGGGTTGGGGATCACACTCCCCATACCCTTCTATACCATCGTCAGTCGTTATTTTGACTATTATCGGACTAGTAGTTCTTTGGATTCCGTTAAAATCCGACAAGAGATACGGTTTCTTCAGCGGAATCGCAGTAGCTATTGCTTCTATTGATTTTATTTTCATATCTTATCTCCTACGAAACTTTTTCCGTTCCCAAAGCAATTTTTTTACCCTTTTTTATCAAAACATACTGTTTGCCGACTATCAACGCCAATACCGAAAGTCCTGTTATATCCGTCACCGTGCTTGGTACAAGAAGCAGGAGCGCTGCAACGAATAGCGGAATCCTCTCGTAAATCTTCAAGTCTCCAAGAGCATAATTTTCGAGTGATGCGGCCAGTGCATATATGCCGGCAAGCGATGTTAATACAACCACAACAGTCTTCATTACGGTCGAATTGAGCATCAACAGCTCAGGCGAAAGGGCAAATATGAACGGAAGTATGAACGCAGCAGAAGCCAGTTTCAGTCCATTCAAAGCCGTTTTGACTGCATTGGCTTTGGCAATCGCCGCCGCCAAATAAGAGCTCAAGGCAACCGGGGGTGTAACAGATGCCATGCACCCATAGTAAAAAATAAACAAATGAGCTGCCACGATTGGTACATTCAGTTTAACAAGTGACGGTGCCACCATAGACCCTAAAATGATATACAAAGCAGTCGTTGGCATTCCCATGCCCATTATGATTGAGGCAATCATCGTTAAAAACAAAGCCACATACAGATTTCCATGTGACAATGTAACTATCAAATCTGAAAATTTCAATCCCAGACCAGTAAGTGTTACTGTTCCGACTATAATGCCGGCTACTGCACATGCAGCTATAACACTCAGGGACGCTATCGCTCCTTTCTCAAGTGCAACAAGGAATCCCTTAAAAGAAAGTCTTGTCTCCTTTTTGAAGAAACTTGTTATTATTACAATCATCACAGCGGTAAAAGAAGCTTTTATCGGAGAATATCCTGCCAAAAGCATGTAAAATATACTTATCGGTGCCAAAAGCAGGAAACCACCTCTATTAAGGACTTCTTTCACCTTAGGAAGATCTTTCTTTTCCATGCCCTTAAGCCCAAGTTTAGCCGCCCTAAGATCAACCATCAAGAATACTGAAACATAGTAGAGAACTGCAGGAATCATCGCATATATGATCAGTTTCGAATATGGTACCCCAGTCATCTCAGCCATTATGAAGGCCGCAGCTCCCATAATCGGAGGCATTATCTGCCCTCCTGATGATGCCGCGGCTTCTACTCCTCCGGCAAACTCGGGTTCGTACCCGACACTTTTCATGAGCGGGATTGTGAATGTCCCGGTTCCTGCAACATTGGCGAAAGAGCTTCCGGAAATAGTCCCCATCAGTCCGCTTCCAATTACAGCGGCCTTTGCGGGTCCGCCCCGGTATTTGCCTGTCGCGGTAAATGCCAAGTCTATAAACGCCTGTGCCCCACCAGTTTCGCCAAGGAGCGAGCCCATTAATATGAATATGAATACAAACGAAGCAGTTACGTATATTGCAACTCCATAAATACCTTCTCCTGTCATGAACATATGCTCCACGATTCTAGGGAGTGTAAATGCGCGGTGGCCTAATGTACCGGGTATAAGATGTCCGAAGAAGGCATATGCAAGGGCAGCAAGCCCAACAATTACAAGCGGCCATCCCATCGTTCTTCTCGTAGCCTCGAAAATAAGCACAATCAAAATGCTCCCGAGTAAAATATCCATTCTCGTCGGAGTTCCCATCCTATACACAATTTCCATATAGTTTGTAACTAAATAAAAACCGATGTAGAGGCTAAGCCCCGCAAAAATCCAATCGTAAAATGGCATCTTCTTCTTGTCTTTCTTCACAGCAGGATAAAGCATAAATGTGAGAGCAAGCGCCAACGCCAGATGGATTGCCTTGTGCTGCATTTGGGGCAACATCCTAATGCCGGAAGAATACAAATGATATAGAGACATGGCTACAGCAATAAACGCCGAAATTTTAAGCGCATACCCCGACAACTCTCTCTTTTTTTCCATTTGTTCTTCTATTTTCTTTTTCGTTTTCTTATTCTTTGTCTTTTCATCCATTTTTTTTCTGTTGAAAATCATTTGTTCACCTCTTATCCAATATTTAAATTTAGATGCCCCTTGACAATAATATCCATTTCTTTCATTGCCTCGAAACCGTCCCTGATTTTAATTTTGCGTTTTAATAAAAAAGGTCTGCATTGTCCAGTCTGATTACTTTTAAGAGCAACCGGTGGATCAGCTCGTACATATCTTTAACCAATAATTTTCTACCTGAAATTATTATAAATTCGAACTTAATCTTTTCCTGTTTTGGTTTATGATTGCAATTGATTATCTTCTAATCATCATACCGGGCGCTTCCAAGCGCCCGGTATGATGATTACTATTTACTTCATTCGATACTACTTGATAACTCCCACTTCCTTGTAATATCTTTCAGCTCCCGGATGTAGGGGTATTGACATTGCACTGTTGGCTTTTTCAAGCTTGATATTCTTTCCTTGAGCATGCACTGCCTCAAGATCTTCGATGTTGTCATAAAGCGCTTTCACCATCTCATATACCAACTCTTCGTCTGTGTCTACCGACGTAATAAGAAGGGCTGGAGAAGCGACGGTCAATGTATCGTGGTCCACGCCATTGTAAGTGCCTTCGGCGATGGTTTCATATCGAAAGTAGGGGCCGTCGTTCATCATGACATCGGTTTTTTCCCTGTTAACTTCAAGCAAATTAATATCAAGAGTAGCCGAGGCGTCAACAACAGAAGATGTGGGGATTCCTGAACCTACTATTGCGCAATCAATGAGCCTGTCTTTCAACGCAGTTACAGCCTCTCCGAATCCAAGGAATTGGGCATCTATATCGTCATACGTGATACCATGAGCCTCCAAAACCATTTTGGCCGTTCTCTCAGTTCCACTTCCAGGTGCACCTACTGCAACTCTCATGCCTTTAAGATCTTCTATAGTCTTTAGTCCTGAAGCATCCAAAACGACAAACTGGAAAGTTTCGGGATAAAGAGCTGTTATTCCCCTTATGTTGTCTACTGGCTTTTCAAAAGGAGCCAGACCCGAATATCCTCCCAGGGCTGTGTTGGCAGCTGACATGATCATCTCGACCTGCCCCTCGCCAATCATCTTGAGGTTTGCGACAGAACCACCGGTTGATTCCGCGGTAACTTCAAGTCCGTCAACATTTTTTGTAAGAAGTGCGGCAATTCCCGATCCAACCGGATAATAAGTTCCGCCCGTTCCACCTGTTGCAAGAGAAATCCTTACAATTTCTTTGACAGGCTCCGCAGATGCCTCTTCATTCTCTTTTGTTCCGCATCCAGTAAACACCGATGCAACCATAACAATTGACAAAACGATTAGTCCAATCTTTTTCATTTTCAATTCATTCACTCCTCTTATGATTTATTTTCGCTTATATCATTTTGCAAATACCATGCCATAAAATCAAATTTCATAAACAAAGGATTTAATCCCCTCCTAAACCCCTGCAATTGCAAGCAAAGGCAAGGATTCATATTTTTTTAATAGAATCCTTGCCTCATTCCCCACTCTTTTTCTATTTGCTTCATCGGAATTTATTTCCGCTTTGAGGCAATGTTTCCGGAATTTTTTTCCTCAATCGTTCATCCTGTAGCTTTTCAGCTTGTTTCTCAGAGTCCTTTCAGTTATGCCTAGGGCCTCGGCGGTTTTTCTTTTGCTGCCTCCAAAGTATTCAATCGCTTCCGCAATAATCTTCCTTTCCACGGTCTTCAGGTCCTCACCCGAAAAATATGACGGTTTTTCAGGCGCCGCAGAAACATCCGCAATATTTCTGCTGAAATCGCTTATAGAAAGCCTTTCTTTGTTTGTCAAAACCATCGCTCTTTCTATCATATTTTCAAGTTCCCTTATATTGCCTTTAAAATCGTAATTCTCCAAGCAATCCAAAGCCTCCGGCTCTATCCCTGAAATATTCTTGTTGAATTTGACGTTTAAGCGGTCTATGAAAAAATCTACAAGAAGAGGAATGTCGGTTTTTCTTTCCCTCAGAGGAGGCATTTCTACCTTTATGACATCCAGCCTGTAATACAGGTCCCTTCTGAAGGTTCCATCGGCAATCTTCTTCTCAAGATCGCAATTCGTGGCGGCAATAACCCTCACGTCCACCTTTTCGCTGTTTTCGGCGCCAAGTGGAGTAATCTCTTTTTCCTGAAGAACTCTGAGCAGCTTTGCCTGCATTTTAATGTCCATGTCTCCTATTTCATCCAGGAAAACCGTCCCTCCGTCGGCTAAGGAAAACTTCCCCTTCTTGCTCCGCGAAGCACCTGAAAAAGCGCCTTTTTCAAAACCGAACAATTCACTCTCCAAAAGCGTATCCGGTATGGCAGAGCAATTTATGGCCTCGAATCTCTTCTTTTTCCTTGCTCCCTGGAAATGGATGGCTTTTGCGGCCATTTCTTTCCCTGTTCCGCTTTCTCCCAAAATCAGTACGTTGGAGTCTATATCCTTCACCTTGTCGATTATTTCGAAAACTTTCATCATTGACGTCGATCTGCCAATTATCCCCTTGACGCCATACTGTTCGTCGAGCTGCTTGCTCAGCCTGTCCACTTCTTTGCTGAGAGAATTGTAATTAATGGCTTTCTCAATCAGTATCTCAAGCTCCACGGAATCCACGGGCTTTGTAATGTAATAAAATGCACCCGCCTTCATAGCATTTACAGATGATTCTATGCTTCCGTAAGCCGTCATCATGATTACTGCAATATCAGGATTGATTTCCCTTACACTTACAAGAACGTCTATGCCGTTGACATCCCCTATTCTGAGATCCAAAAGCATTATATCGGCATTTTCCCTCTTGATGTAGTCAATGGCCTTTTCTGGTTCCTGAAAAGAAACCACTTCGTATTTTTCCTCAAGGAGAAATTCAAGCGAAGTGCAAAGATTCAATTCATCGTCAAGTATAATTATCCTATTCATAGCGCCTTCCTTTCATCCTTTGCATCGGCAATGATAAAACGGCTACGGTACCCTTTCCGTACTCACTTTCATAATGTATTTCCCCATTGCATTCCTTGACGATTTGGTAGCTTACGAACAGACCGAGCCCCGTCCCTTTCGCTTTTGCGGAGTAAAAAGGATCGAAAATATGCTCCATGACTTCTTCGCTCATCCCAACTCCATCGTCTGAAATGCGCACTACTGCCATTTCTGAGTCAATCTCCCCATTTATTATTATGGTTCCATTTTCCCCCATCGCTTCGATGCTGTTCATTATGAGATTAATCAAAACCTGTTTTATGCGTTCCTCGTCCCCATATGCTGCAAGTTCGGCAGGAATCTCGTTGAATATTTCTATTTCCTTGCCCAAAAAAGCATCCTCAAGCAATTGACTGCTCTCTTGGACAAGGTTGCGAAGTCTCATTTTAGTCACTTTCGGCACCCTTATTCTCGAAAATTCAAGCATATCCTGAATTAAATTGTTCATTCTGTTTATTTCCTTTGGAACAATCTCCAGGAACTTCTCCTTGAACCTTTCGTCTTCTATTCTTCTTGGCATTATGTCTGTAAAAGTCTTTATTGTAGTCAGCGGATTTCTTATTTCATGTGCAAAACCTGCCGCCATAAGTCCGAAGGAATTGAGCCTGTCCTGCCTTTTTAGCTCGCCCGCCAATTCCTTGTCGGCGGAGATGTCCCGTATGCTGATTATCGAACCCTTAATCTCGCTGTTGCTTTCAATGAGCGGGTATATGTGGTACAGAAAAGTTATTTTTCTGTCCTGAACATCAATTTCCAGTTCCTTGTTCCTGAAACTCTTGCCTTCATTGAAAACTTTTTCAAAATCATTGGAAGTGAAGATGCCTGAAATCACAGTGTTTTGGATTTTTTGACCCGTATGGGCCGCTCCGACCCCTTCAAGCACATATTTCATTCTCCTGTTCATAAGCGTTATGCGTCCGTCTGTATCCAAAGCTATGATTCCTGCCAAAACATTGTCGAGCACATCTTTCCTGAATTTATTGCTGTTCTCAAGTTCCAGGCTCTTATTGCTTATTTCCTGTGTTCTCTTTTCGACTTGCTTCTTGAGTTGGTAATTCCAATAGCTTATAATCAGAAATGCAAACGACAAGACAAGCAGCCCAATTTTTAAAGCGGCAAAAAGCCTTTCGTTAAATTGAAAATCAATGCTGACTGTCTCCCCGAACCATTTTTTGTATATCTTGTCATATGAACCATCCAGGGTTATCTCCCTGATTCCCGCGTTCATTATTTTTATATATTTGCTGTTTCCATTTCTCGAAACAAAATAGTATTCTGTTTTTTGAGTATCTCCACCTATTACCTTTATGAAATCGTCCTGCTTCCATTTCTGAATAGTGTACAGACCTGTCAATTTGTCTCCTATGAAGGCGCCGGCGTTTCCGTTCATTATCTGCAATATTCCCTGCTGCTGGTTGTCGACATAAGTCAAATGCTCAAGATCTATGAATCGAAGGAAGCGGTTATTAATGCTCCCCTTTTGAATGGACACGTCGGAATGCTTCAAATCCTCAGGTTCTATTATATAATTGTTGTCGAGCCTCACGAATATGACCTCCGCGCTGTCTATTATTGCATCGGAAAAAACATAATTGTCATAGATGACCCCATTATCGGACCCGATGATAAGATCGAGTTTCGAATTTGCAAGCTCCTTTCGGGCATCATACATAGGCATTGGCCTGATTTCAATATCGATCCCCCTTTCTATGGCAATGGCATGTATCAGGTCGATGTAAAACCCCTTCAATATTCCGTTGTCATTGATGTACGAATATGGAGGCATATGGCTATCTACACCAATTTTAACAGAAGTGTCTATGTCGAGATTTTCATCGACCTCTTCAGCCGAAACCGGAATAATACAAATAATCGCCACCACAGCAATCAGCAAAATATATTTTAAAACATTCTTCATGTCAGGCTCCTTTAATAATCTATTCCTTTAATTATACACATTTTTCAGGACAAGCAACAATGTCATGATTATTATCGTCAAATTTCGCATCAAAAGTCCCGAGAGATATGTGTTCGGACAAAACAAAACGGCTCCCATTTCAGGAAACCGCCCGCTTGTTTAGCTTTTAAGCTTTTA
>CAZEHH010000055.1:8737-10716 GCA_964512505.1 uncultured Peptostreptococcaceae bacterium | reverse complement strand
AAAAGTATGCCGAATATCTTCAAAGGCTTGATGCGGTGAAGCCGGTAATTGCAGCAGGCGATTATAATGTGGCTCACAAAGAGATAGACCTTGCGCATCCGCAAAACAATCGCATGTCTGCAGGTTTCACAGATGAAGAGCGCGAAGGCTTTTCGAATTTGTTAAACAAAGGATTTACTGACACTTTCAGATACATTAATGGTGATGTTGAAGGGGTATATTCCTGGTGGGCACAAAGGATAAAAACAAGCAAGATCAATAATTCCGGCTGGAGGATCGATTACTGGCTGGTCAGCGACAGGCTGGCCGACAAGGTGGTAAAATCCGAGATGATGGATTCCGGCCAAAGGCAAGACCATACGCCAATCATGCTGGAATTGGATTTATAATATGGATTCTGCTTATTTGAGAAATCGAAAGATTTCTCTTTATTTTTGCAACAAATCACTGCAACGGCAATATTTGAATTATAATTCTATTTACAGTTATAATAATTTTGGGGTTTCCATAATTTCCGGTGATGGTTTGACTTGTATTCAAATGAAGAATATGCGGTAATATGGAGTTTGTTTTTAAGTGAAGTGTCTTAATTAATGCCAGTGGAAACAATAGAAAAAAAGTGGTCAAGCTCGAAGCAGGGTTTCAAGAAAAACAAAAAGGAAAATAAAGCAGGAGCCGGAAGCAAGGCAATCAAATCCAAGAAGGGCGGAGGATTGTTCGACAGGCAGCATTGCCGGGGACAACAATTTTGGGCTTGAAAAATTTCAATAATGAACAATGGATAGATATAGAGGGGGGGTCAAATTGAGGGATGAAGCCAATATTTGGGACAGGTTTTCATTTGTATATGATATTGTTATGAAAAAAGACAACAAGGCCTATGGTAAAATAATCGATAAAATCAAAGCAAATACAAAACCCGATTATGAAATCCTTGAGATTGCGACTGGAACAGGCGACATCGCTTTGGGACTGAGCGACTCGGCAGAAAGGATAAGCGCGGTTGATTTTTCGGCGGGAATGATAGAAAAAGCGAAGAGGAAGGCTTTAAAGAAAGATATAGGGAACGTTGTTTTTTCAATTCAGGATGCAGCATGCATGGACTTTGAGCCTGAAACATTCGATACCGTTATAATTTCAAACACTCTGCATATTATGCCCAAACCGGAGAAAACCATGGATGAGATAAAAAGGGTTCTCAAAAGCCAAGGCAGGCTCATTGCTCCGACATTTATTAACGGAGGGAAAAAGAAGGCTGAAATGGTGTCAAAAATCATGGCAATCACCGGTTTCCGCGCATACAATTTGTGGACTTTTGAGAGCTACAAGCAGTTCATTGAAAGCAATGGATTCAGCATAGACCATTCGGAAATCTTAAACGCGTCTTTTCCAATTGCTTATATAGTCGCCAGCAAAACTGAAGCTAAAAAGCATTGTTGAAATAAACCGATGAATAATTTATTTGCAGATGAAAAAGATATTTTTTCCAGAGCTTTGTTTTTTGCAGCAGAAAAAGAAACGCTGTTTTATTAAATCACCGGCATGCATTATAAATCGTCCTCGTCGATTACCGGTGGTTGAAGCGCAAAGTTCTGAATATATTTTAATAAGCCAATAGCCAAAGCCCTGCAGTCCTTAATGGCCCGCATGGCTTATTTTTATAAAACCAGATAAAAGCCAATCTATTGACGGTTTAAGTATAGCAATATTCAATAATTGCTTGCCGCCAATAAAACAAAGCTATATCAATTGCATAAGTCGGCATTTTAATTATAATGAAAAATGTGTGCTGAAAGCAGATCAAAAGGGTGATTCGAGAGAGTTTGATTTCATTCGCTATATTTTGATGTTTGAAAGATGCAGCTGTTCCTGGCGCTTTTTATGGACAATAAAACAATAAACGGAGCTCAAATGGGGAAAATAGTCGATTCAATAACAGATACATACAAACTGCATAATGAAGATGTTTATGGAGCAAC
>CAZEHH010000055.1:3871-8637 GCA_964512505.1 uncultured Peptostreptococcaceae bacterium | reverse complement strand
AAAGTGGAAGAGCTTGACAACAAGGTGATGGAGATGATTTTCAACAATCCGAAAAGAGAGCAGGAATTTGCATTCAAAGGCTATACCGTGGAAGAGCTGGATGTGCTCCGGGAAAACCGGTCTAAGATGAATTCCGAAGATGGTTATTATATACTCGAGCACGATGTCAATGCCATTCAAAATGGCATATATAGAGAATATCGGTTGGATAACATCAAAGAGATACTTATGATGAGCGACGGGTTCTCTTCAATCCATAACAAGTACGACTTGTTATCTGTGGAGGATTTGCTTGCAAAGAGTAAGAATGAGGGGATGAAACCCCTGCTTAAAATGATCAGGGACGTTGAGGAAAGCGATCCTAAAATTGAAACATATAAAAGGCTGCGAAGGCACGACGATGCAACAGCTGTTTACATAAACGTCGATTAAGCGACAAAATTCATACTGGCAAAAGCATCATGGCTTGCAATTCGACGCGGCGGAAACAGCATTTCAATAAAATTATTTTGCAGAATTGCAAAATAATTATGCTTTTTAAGCGGAATGATCCAATATTGATGAATTGAATTTTCATAAGAAGATTAAGTTTTTTAGTTTAATCATAAAGAAGCATACGCTAAAATGAAGCCAGCGAAGTGGAGAGTTATCTTATCTGCGGGTCCGTCTTCTTTTAACGGCGTTGATATAAAACCGCAAAAATGATATCATTGAAGGCGGAAAGGTTAGCCGGCTAACCTTTCCGCCTTTTTCATATTTAGTTAGCCGGCAAATTAAATTAAGGGGTGCAACAATGCATAACGGCAAATTCAAAGTTTTCCACAAATACATGCATACTTCCAAAATGACAGCTCATAAAACCCACGAGGACTTGGAAAAGGTGGGCTTGTACAGGGGACAACCGCCTCTTTTGTTTGCCCTTTGGAAACAAGACGGTCTAAGCGGAACTGAACTGAGCAAGACACTTGGGATAAAACCCTCCACTGTGGCAAAAATGGTAAAACGGTTAAAGAATGCCGGATTCGTTACAACCATGCAGGACCCTTGCGACTCGAGGATATCGAATGTTTATCTTACGGACAAAGGCAGGCTGGTCGAAAGCGATGTGAACGGCATCTATGAGGAATTGAACCAAACAATATTCAAGGATTTTGATCAGAAGCAAATAAAATTGCTCGAGGAGCTGCTTGACAAGATGCAGGCCAATATTTTGTTTGCGAAGCACGAGGGGCCAGGTGAAAAAAATGAATAGGATTTTCATGTTTTTGAAGCCATATTGGGTCCTTGCGGCCACTGCGCCGTCTTTTATGGTTTTGGAAGTGATGATGGATTTGGCTCAGCCCATGTTCATGCAAAGGATTGTTGATATAGGGATTGCAAACGGAGATGCGGCATATGTATGGAGCACGCTTGTCCGTATGCTTCTGGTGGCTCTTCTCGGTTTTGCGGGTGGAATAGGCTGTTCGTATTTTTCGGCAAAAGCGGCTATAAATGCCGGTACGGACATAAGGAAAGAGATGTTTTCGCATGTCCAAAATCTGTCTTTCAGCAATGTGGACAAGCTGAAAACCGGAAATCTGATTACAACACTCACAAATGACATCGTTCAAGTTCAGAGAATGATGATGATGATGATGAGAATAATGGTTAAAGCACCAATACAGTTTGCTGGAAGTCTCATAATGACATATATAATTAGTCCCAGACTGTTTCTGATACTGCTTGTTCTTGTTCCTCTTCTAAGCATGACAATGGTGCTTTTATTTAAAAAGGGGTATCCGCTCTATAGGATTGTCCAAAGCAAATTGGACGCCGTTAACACCGTAATGCAGGAAAATCTATCTGGAATCAGAGTGGTCAAGGCCTTTGTTAGGGAGGATTTTGAGAGAGAGCGTTTTTCCAAGGCCAATGACGACTATATGGACAGTACGGTAAAGGTTTCAAGAATAATGGCTGTAATGTTTCCCATAATAATGATTTTGCTTAATGTGGGAATTGTGGCGGTTCTGTGGTTTGGAAACATAGAAGTGGCCAATGGCAATATTCAAGTCGGAAAGGTTATTGCATTCATAAATTACCTTTTGCAATTATTGATTTCAATAATGATGGTTGCAGGAATGATGATGATGTACTCAAGGGCGCAGGCATCAGCCGAAAGGATTGAGGAAGTTCTTGAAACGGTTCCCGACATAAATGACTGCGAAGATGCAGTATGTGCAGATGGGCTTGATGGAGACTTGGTTTTTGAAAAGGTATCCTTCAGCTATGGGGACCATGCGATTGAACCGGTTCTTACTGACATTTCATTTACTGCAAAAAAAGGCGAGAAAGTTGCAATAATCGGTTCCACCGGCTCCGGCAAATCCACATTGGTGAATCTGATTCCAAGACTCTATGATGTGTCCGGGGGAAGAATCACAATTGGAGGGGTGGACATCAGGAACATGAAAAGAACATTTTTGCGCAGCCGCATAAGCATTGTTCTGCAGCAGTCTTTGCTTTTTTCGGGAAAAATAGGTGATAATATCAGATACGGCAAATCGGATGCAACCATGAGCGAATTGGATGAATCGGCAAAAGCATCGGGAGCCAAGGAATTCATTGAAAGCTTCGAAAAGGGTTACGATACCCTTTTAGGCCAGAAAGGGGTAAACCTCTCAGGCGGCCAAAAGCAAAGAATCTCCATAGCCAGAGGCTTGATAAGAAAGCCCTACATTCTTATTTTAGACGACAGCACAAGTGCCGTTGATGTGGCAACCGAAGTCAAAATACAAGCCGCACTGAAAACAAAGACAAAAAATTCAATCGTTGTCATGGTGGCTCAAAGGATCAGCAGCATTCTTGATGCGGATCAAATAATTGTTCTTGAAGAAGGTAAAATAGCCGGCAAAGGAAACCATAAAACACTTATTGAGAACAACCAGGTGTATAGGGAAATCTTCGAATCCCAGCTTGGAAAAGCAGGTGAAGCATATGGCGCATGACAAAAGGGAAAAGAAAGCGCAACCCGGAATAATGAGGGGCGGGGGCGGCCACAGGGCTTTTTTGACGGCTGAAAAAATCAGGGCAAAAGATACAAAACGAACATTGAAAAGGATATGGGGATATATAAGCGAACAAAAGAAATGGCTGTTTATATCGCTTGCCCTTGTTGCATCCTCAACATTATTGGGATTGCTTGGACCATATTTCATAGCATTGGGAATAGACGATTATATTGCAAAAGGGGTATCCGAAGGGTTTTTAAGACACCTCGGAATAATGACTGGTGTGTATATTGCCGCGGCGCTTATAACTTATATGCAACAATATATATTGATCATTATTTCACAAAAAGTAATCAGGAATATGAGAAAGGACTATTTCGACAGGCTTATGGGATTCTCGTTGAAGTTTTTTGATCAAACTCCAAATGGTGAATTGATGAGCCGCTTGACCAATGATATAGAAAATGTCAGCACAACTCTGTCAAACAGCATAGCGCAAATGTTTTCCAGCCTTCTTTCATTTTCGGGAGTCATAGTGATAATGCTGCTTCTCAACTGGCAGTTGGCTCTAATCAGCATGACGACCGTACCGATGATAATATTTTCGGTAAAACTGATTGCGAAAAATACACGAAAGGGCTACAGGGACCAGCAACGCCATTTGGGAAAACTGAATGGAATTATCGAAGAAAATCTGACAGCGCAGAAAGTTGTCAAGGCTTACGGAAAAGAAGAAACAGCAATAGCCGAATTCAATGAAATGAATCAGAAGCTCAAGGGTTCATCCATCAGAGCGGAAATATTCGGAGGGTTCATGGGGCCGAGCATGAACTTGATGAACAACCTCAGATTTTCAATTATCGCCGGTGCGGGAGGATATCTTGTCATTAGCGGAAGCCTAAGCGTTGGGCTTATAGCTGCTTTTCTCAATTATTCGAGGCAATTTGGAAGGCCGTTGACTCAATTGGCGAACATTTACAATACAATACAATCGGCAATAGCGGGAGCTGAAAGGGTCTTTGAAACGATGGACCATATACCCGAAATTCAAGATTCAATATATGCCAAGGATTTGGAAGATGTAAAGGGACATGTAGTATTCAATGAAGTCGATTTTGGATATGTAGAGGGGGAAAAGGTTTTAAAGAAAGCTTACTTTGAAGCAAAACCGGGAGACACCATTGCAATTGTCGGGCCTACAGGGGCAGGGAAAACGACAATAATCAATCTTTTGACAAGATTCTATGACATAGAAAGCGGCGCCATAGAAATTGACGGTGTCAACATAAGGGACATCAATGTCAGAAGCTTGAGAAACAAGCTTGGCATAGTCCTCCAGGACACATATCTTTTTTCGGGTTCGGTCAGAGAAAATATACGCTATGGGAGGCTTACAGCGACAGACGAAGAAGTGCATGAGGCTGCTAAGCGTGCATATGCGGATCACTTCATAAGACATCTGCCTGACGGATACGATACTGTCTTGTCGCAGGAGGGAAGCAATCTAAGCCAAGGGCAGAGGCAACTGCTTGCAATAGCAAGGGCCATTTTGTCGAATCCGGCTATATTGATTCTTGATGAAGCCACAAGCAGTGTTGATACAAGGACGGAAGTCCACATTCAAAAGGCCATGCTGCACTTGATGGAAGGGAGAACCAGCTTTGTCATAGCCCACCGCTTGAGCACAATCAAGGATGCGACAATGATTATGGTGATAAACGAAGGAAAAATAATCGAACGGGGAAGCCATAAGGAACTGTTGGATTTGAAAGGATTCTA
>CAZEHH010000055.1:0-3771 GCA_964512505.1 uncultured Peptostreptococcaceae bacterium | reverse complement strand
CTTGCAAACGGTTTTATATATGGCGATTTTTTTAATGACGGTGCAAAGCTGATGGCTAATCCGTGGGGAGTAATGTCCATGATTGACCTTTATGTAGGATTTGCATTGTTTTCAATGTGGATTGTATTTCGCGAAAAATCTATTGCAAGCAGCATTGCATGGGTGACAATGATGATGATTCTGGGGTTTTTTACGGCTTGCATATATTTGCTGAAGGTTTTTTACAAAAGTGATGGAGATTGGCTTGAATTTTTCCTTGGGGCAAAAAAAGATGATGTGATTTCAAAATCAAAGGGATGAGAATCTTATATTTGAAAGGACGTCCGCAAGATGAACAAGGGAAATGAAATCATTGAAGAACTGAAAACGGTACTGACAGGGAAGACTTTGGATGCACTCGTTCCGCCAATTGTATTTATTATTGCAAATGGCATGTATGGAATCAATTGGGCATCGATTTTGGCCATATGCTCTGCGGTTCTAATCGGAATTGCAAGACTTGTATTGAGGCAAACATGGAAATACGCATTTGGAGGGTTGATTGGAGTCAGCGTCGCGGCGGGATTTTCATATATTGCAGGGAATGCGGCAAATTATTATATCCCCAAAATAATTGGGAGTGTCAGTTTTATCGTTGCTGCGGGCGCAAGCCTGATAATAAAAAAACCGCTTGCAGCCTGGGTGAGCCATTTGTCCAGAGGCTGGGACTTGAATTGGTTTTGGAGATCGGATGTCAGGCCGGCGTATACAGAGGTGACAATATTCTGGACCTTGTTTTTTGCCCTTAGACTTTTTATTCAGTTGTTCATGTTTCTAAGGGGGGATGTTGCCGGCTTGTTCCTGGTAAATACAATATTGAGCATGCCGGCCAATGTGATTGTTCTTGTTCTGAGCTATATATATGGAATATGGCGCTTGCATTCCCTTGGAGGGCCGGGAGTGGAAGAGTTTGAAAAAGATGTGGAGCCTCCATGGAAAGGCCAGACAAGAGGCTTTTGACAAGCTTTTGAATCAGAAAAAGGCATGTTCACCATTATGCATTGACCAATATTTGTCTTTTTCTTTTTGCCCAATCATAAAATAGCAAAAAAAAAGGCACCATAGGGTGCCTGTAGGTTTAATTTAGTATGTCTCTAAAAAAAGCTCAAAATGATCTATCGGATGATCGCAGGCGGGACATTTGTTTGGCGCCGATTTTCCATGGTGGATGTAGCCGCAATTATTGCACTTCCATTCAACAGATTCTTCCCTTGTGAAAACAGTTCCGTTTTCGATGTTTTCAAGAAGCTTTAAAAATCTTTTTTCATGCCTTTCCTCTACTTCGGCAATCTCCTTGAAAATTACGGATATCTCATTGAAGCCTTCCTCGGCTGCAATTTTTGCGAATTCAGGATAAAGTTCCGAATGTTCTTCATGCTCTCCGTTTGCAGCAGCCTTCAAATTGGATTTTGTGTCGCTGAAATTTACAGGGAATTCGGCTTTTATTTCAATCGATTTTCCCTCCAATGCATCTCTTAAGAATTTATAGAACCTTTTAGCATGTTCTTTCTCATTTCTGGCGGTTTCTTCAAAAATATTCTTTATTTGCACATAACCGTCTTTTTTTGCCTGTGACGCATAGTATGAATATCTCATGTTTGCTTGGGATTCTCCGGCAAAAGAAGCCATTAGATTTACAGCGGTTCTGCTTCCTTTCAAATCTTTCATCATATCCTCCTTGAAATTGTTATTATTGGTTTTTAAATACGTTTTAACGTTTAATACAATAATACATTATACAGAAGAATTTATCCAATGCAAGCAAAAATATGTTTGAAAAAATTTCGTTTTAATGTATTGATCAAGAAGGCACAACCAATACATGAAGGAAAAGTTTGAACTCGAGTGGACCATGTGGTATAGTTCATTGACAGGTGAAATTCAATCAAATTATCGGTGAAGGGTTAATTATATGAACGATATCAAGCAATCGAAACTGGTGCTACAGATAAGCAGAATACTGTTGATTCTTGTTCTTGTCGCATATGGCGATGCTTTGCTCTTTATAATTGCATCCCAGCTTGTTTTTTGGATAATGATTTTGCGCGCGTCAAGAATCCAATCAAAAAAGAGGTTCAAATTTTATCTTATATTTTTGTACATGCTTTTGGTGATAGCGCAGACGATATTCTTTTTCCGGTACATGCATGCAATTTCGAGTTTTACCGTGGTAAATATACTCAACAATGCGTTGGGAGTATTTGTGGTGTCACTGCCTTACTTGATGGAATATATAGTTACTGTTCAAAACTATACAGAGTTTTATCTCCCTTCCGTGAAAGAGCTGAATACGATGAGCTTTGCCCAGCTCCATGATGTCAACGAGATAATTCAGGGAAGACTCGATGGCATGGGGCAGTTGCGAAAGACGCTGACGCCTGAAAGACTGTTTGCAATTGCAGGAGAATTTCCGAGACACAGCGTAATACAATACCTCAACGGAGGATCGCTGACTGATGAGTATTTTTCGGATGCTGAATCAAGTCTGTCGGATTTGCATATCTATATAGTGGTTTCAAATACCGGGAGCGCAGCCAGCGAGGTGATATCTGCCTTTACCAGAAAACAATACAATCATGCTTCGCTTTCTTTCGACAGGGACCTAAAAACTATCATAAGCTATAATGGCGGCGAAAAGATTTATCCTCCGGGACTAAATAGAGAGATGATTGAGTTTTTCAATAAAAAGGATGATTCATCACTGATAGTCTACGAAATGGATGTTACACGGGAGCAAAAGACGAAACTAATTGAAAAGGTCAAGGAAATAAATAAAAGCGGAAGCTCGTATAATATGCTTGGATTCGTAATCAAGAAGCCGCTTAGACCAAATATAATGTTTTGCTCGCAATTCGTTTATAATATGCTAAAACATGCGGGATTGGAATACTTCGATAAAGCCGACGGCAGTGTCAAACCGACAGATTTGGTGGAGCTTGACTACCATAGAAAACTCAAATTTTGCTATGAGATTTACCTGAACAACAATGTCGAAGGACTTGAATTGAAAAAAGCGTAAAAATAGATCTGCTTTCAGAAAAAGAAGCATGTTGCAGGTTTAAAATACAATAATAATGATTATCAAACATGGTTTTGGGTATAGAAGGCAATGCATAGGTCGTGGCAAAAAATTCTAAAGGAATTATGTACTAAGAAGTTGCCTGTTTAAAAATCCAATGATATTTTTGATGA
The DNA here is from genome assembly GCA_964512505.1 of uncultured Peptostreptococcaceae bacterium. GTDB lineage: Bacteria > Bacillota > Clostridia > Peptostreptococcales > BM714 > BM714. The sequence continues at coordinate 540 of CAZEHH010000055.1, read as the reverse complement.
ATCGGCCATATTGGTCGATTTTTGTTTTTTTGAAAACAAGGGTGGTGCCTATGGATATTAATGAATTTGTCTATTGATTTTATGGATTTTGATTTAGGAGGCGATTCAAATGGGAGAAGCTAAAAAGAGCATATTCATAGATGCTCCTATGGAAAAGGTACATCGATATGGAAGAAATCCATACACATGGCCTGAATGGTATTCGAATTTCATCGGCCCGGACAAGGTGACAGGAGACGGAGGAGTTGGAACGATAATAGATTTCAGATATTCTGTAATGGGAAAGCAGATCCCAATAAAAATTGAGGTTGTAAAGGATACGTTGCCAGAGTGGAAAGGCCAATTCAGCGGGTCCATGGAGGGCGAAATAATTGTAAAGCTGTCACCTAACGGAAATGGGACAGATGCGGAAATCGATTGGAGATATTCCATTAAAAAAGGAGTACTTGGCAAGATTGCGGATTTGAAGATGGTTGAAAAACTGCTTGGACATTCGCTTGCCAATACAATGGAGAATTGGAAAGTGATTTGCGAATCATA
>CAZEHH010000054.1:0-10941 GCA_964512505.1 uncultured Peptostreptococcaceae bacterium | reverse complement strand
ACATGTGCCCCTCCATAGTTTATCCCCTTGTCCAAAGATGTTTCAGTCGCGCCCATATAAGCGTCAACCGCCGCAAGTCCGGAATAGGCGGGAACATTGTTCAACAGCACATTTGTCATTCGTATCGGCGGGTCGGCATGGCCGAAATTCATGAATGCTCCTGTAGAACACATGGGGCCGAAAGTTGCAGTGGTAACAACATCCACATATTTTGCGGCTTCCCTTATGCCTTTTTCCGCAACTATGTCGATAACCTCGTCCGCAGTAACGACAACCGCATTTCCTTCCTTGATTTTTTGATTGATTTCATCGTATGTTTTCCTTGCAGCCATTTTTATCTCCTTTCAAAAATACAAAAAACTTCTTTCAACAGAAAGAAGTTCATTAAATAATACAGTTCTCATCTGTCGGTTAATACCGCTGGATTTGGCACCGTGTACATAATGTACTGGTTGCCGGGCGTCATAGGGCCAGTCCCTCGACCACTCTTGATAAGTGTGATATTAAGTTGTTTAGAAGCTATTCTATTTCATAAAAAGCTATTTGTCAAAGCATTATTGAAATAGAATTTAAAAAATGCATTTTAATTTAAAAGGATCCATAGCCAAGGGCAACAGATCCTTTTAAACTAAAATTATAATGTCCGAATCGTCTTCCATATTGTCCTCCTTAGTATTCTTCAGAGAATCTGCCGCTTCCGAAATGGTTCACATTGGGATCAAAGCCCTTGAGCATTTCCATTTGTTCTTTGGTCAAAGTTTTCTTGTCTTCCATGATTTGGTCTCCTTTCTATAGAATATAAGCGTGCTTGAAACTTGCAATGCATGATGCCGATTATTCGGAGAATCTGCCGCTTCCGAAATGGTTCACGTTGGGACTAAAGCCCTTGAGCATTTCCATTTGCTCTTTCGTCAAAGTTTTATTGTCTTTCATTTCCATTCCTCCTTTCCTGTAAAAAAATAACCGTCCTTGAAGTAAACTTCAAGGACGGATTTTCCGCGGTACCACCTTAATTGCACTGATGTGCCTCTTTGTCGGTTCTATCAAACCTAGGCCGGTAACGGGGCCAAACGTTGCAGGTTACTCGCTTCGCCTGCACAACTCCGGAGTGATCATTGCTTTTTTGCACTGTCGGTTTCCACCGTCCCGACTCTCTGTGAATGCTTTATAAAAAGTTTTGTCTCCATCAACGCTTTTAATATATTAATGAGAAGTATAACAGAAGAAATATGATAATGCAATAGTAATTTCAAAATAAATTGAAAAATTCAGATAATACTTAAAAACAACAAGGAAAAGGGGACAGTCCCCTTTTCCTTGTTGTTTTGCCTTATGCCTTATGTATTCAATTTATTGCAAAATTAAATGCTGCCTGAAGTTATCTTCAGACAGCATTTGTCTGGTCGGAGTGACAGGACTTGAACCTGCGACCTCTTGGCCCCCAGCCAAGCGCTCTACCAAACTGAGCCACACCCCGTAGCCGACTATTACATTATGATATAAAACATTGAATTGTGCAAGTATTTTTGTGCAAAACCACATCAAAAATAAGATAAATATCAGTATTGTATTGACTAATAATGTGGACATGAGTATAATTGTATACAAATATACTCGTAAACGGAGGAAACGAAAATGGGAATGAGCTTGACGTATAAAATATTGGAAAAGCATCTCCTGGAAGGCGACTTGAAACAGGGGAGTGAAATTAAAATCAAAGTGGACCAGACGCTTACGCAGGATTCCACTGGGACTATGGTATACCTTCAGCTCGAAGCGATGGGGGTCTCGGAGAGAAAGACCGAATTGTCGGTTGCATACATCGACCACAATATGCTGCAGGCGGGTTTCGAGAATGCTGACGACCACGAGTTCATAAAGACTGCAGCAGCAAAGTACAAAATAGTGTATTCAAAACCGGGTAACGGCATATGCCATCAGATTCATCTGGAAAGGTTTTCAAAGCCGGGCAAGGTTTTGATAGGTTCCGACAGCCATACTCCAACATCCGGCGGGATGGGAATGATTGCAATAGGGGCTGGAGGACTCGACGTGGCAGTTGGAATTGCCGAGGGCCATTATTCAATAACCGTGCCCAAGGTCATGAATGTAAAACTTAAGGGTTCCTTGAATCCATACGTTACAGCTAAAGACGTGATTTTGCATGTCTTGGGAGAACTCAGCGTAAAGGGAGGCGTAGGTTATGTCGTTGAGTATTCCGGAGAAGGCGTTTCCGAGTTGTCGCTTACGGACAGAGCGACAATAACAAACATGGGAGCCGAGCTCGGAGCCACGACTTCAATTTTCCCTTCGGACAAAAGAACAGAGGATTTTCTTGAAAGGCAGGGAAGAAAAGGGGACTATCTGGAAATTCGCGCCGACGAAAATGCATTCTATGATGCTGTTCTGGAAGTGGATTTGGGCAGTCTCAAACCAATGGCCGCAATGCCGCACAGCCCCGATAATGTGGCTGAAATAGAATCGATAAAGGGTCTTAAAATAGACCAGGTTGCCATTGGGAGCTGCACGAATTCATCCTATACCGATTTGATGAAGGTAGCAGAAATACTAAATGGGAAAAAAGTGCATCCCGATGTAAGCCTGGTAATATCGCCGGGATCTTCAAACATATTGAAAATGATGGCGGACAATGGCGCTTTGGGCAGCCTCATTGCCTCGGGAGCAAGGCTGCTCGAGGCCGGTTGCGGTCCGTGCATAGGGATGGGGCAGGCGCCCAAGACCGGAGCGGTTTCTCTGCGTACATTCAACAGAAATTTCAAGGGCAGATGCGGAACAATGCAAGCCGGAGTATATCTGGTAAGCCCCGAGACTGCAGCATATTCTGCAATAAACGGAGTCCTGTCGGATCCCACAGAACTTGGCAAAGCGATAGATTTGGAGCTGCCAGGCGAATATTTCTCTGAAGACAACTATTTCATATATCCAGGCAAGGACGGGCATGAAACGGAAGTTGCCATGGGCCCCAACATCAAGCCGTTTCCGCTTTCGGAAAAGCTTGGCGAAACATATGAAGGCAAAGTGCTGCTGAAGACCGGCGACAACATCACAACCGACGACATAATGCCGTCAAACGCAAAACTGCTTCCATTCAGGTCCAATGTCCCCGAGCTTTCAAAGCACTGCTTCGGAACCCAATGCGACGACTTCAAGGAGCGTTCCGACAAGTTTGGAGGAGGCATTGTCGTAGGCGGTGAAAACTACGGTCAGGGTTCAAGCCGGGAACATGCGGCGCTGGTGCCTCTGCATCTTAAAGTCAAAGCTGTTCTGGTGAAATCTTTTGCAAGGATTCACAAAGCCAACCTGATAAATGCCGGCATACTTCCCTTGGAATTCAAGAATCCCGACGACTATGACAAGATTGACTTGTATGACGAACTGTATCTCGGAAATGTCGGTGAAGCCATAGAAAGCGGTTCGGAAGTTTTAATAGAGAACATAACGAAAGGGAATGCGATTTTGGCCGTCATGACCGGATCGGACAGGGACAGAAAAACCCTGCTTGCGGGAGGAACAATCAACAGAATGAAGATGAAAGGATAAAAGCGATGAAAATATATGAAATTACACTTGTCCCGGGTGACGGAATAGGTCCGGAAGTCTCCAAAGCCGCTGTCGAAATAATCGAGGCGACGGGAGTAAAGATAATATGGGAAGAGGTGAATGCAGGGAAAAAAGTTTTTGAAGAAACCGGAAGCCTCATACCGGATTCCGTATTCAGGAGCATAGAAAAAAACAGGGTTGTTTTGAAAGGCCCTATCACAACTCCCATAGGAAGCGGATTCAGAAGCGTCAATGTCGCGCTTAGAAAAAAATATGATCTATACGCAAATATCAGGCCGGTCAAGAGCATGAAAGGTCTTGAAAGCAGATATGAAGACGTGGACATGACGATTTTCAGGGAAAATACAGAAGGCCTTTATATAGGGATAGAACGGGTTGTCGATGAAGACTGCGTAGAGGCCGTCAAGAAAATAACACGGAGCGCATCAGAAAAATTGCTCAAGAAAGCTTTTGAATACGCAAAAGAAAACGGTTACGGCAAATTGACGGTTGCACACAAGGCAAACATACTCAAGCTCGCAGACGGCCTCTTTCTCGAGGTGGCGAGAGAAATGGCCAAGGGATACGATTTGCGCCTTGAGGAAGTCATCATAGACAACATGTGCATGCAGATGGTAATGAATCCTGCTCAATTCGGAGTGATTGCAACCATGAATCTTTACGGCGACATACTTTCAGATTTGGGATCCGGGCTTGTTGGGGGCCTTGGCATGATACCGGGAGCCAACATAGGCGACGAAACAGCCATTTTTGAGGCGGTACATGGAAGCGCGCCCGATATTGCAGGAAAAGGATTGGCCAATCCCATAGCACTTACACTTTCGGGGGCAATGATGCTCAGGCACATCGGAGAGCCCGACGCCGCCGAAAAAATTGAAAAAGCCGTTTCAAAGGTAATAGAGGAAGGAAAGGTCAGAACTGCGGACCTTGGCGGAAATGCCTCGACCGAAGATATGAAGAATGAAATCATAAGCAAAATGAATCGGTAAAAGAAGGAGACAAAATGATGGATGTAAAAGGCTTTATAGAAGACATGTCCGGGTTGCTGGAGGAGAACAACACAATAAACCCCGAATTCTATGACAAATATAAAATAAACAGCGGCCTAAGGAACAAGAACGGGACGGGAGTTGTGGTAGGACTCACCGAGGTCAGCAGTGTTGTTGGCTATGTCATGGAGGACGGTATAAAGAAACCCACTGAAGGAAAAATCTATTACAGAGGGATAGCAATGAGGGATATCGTAAAGGGCTGCGTCAAGGAAAAAAGGAGAGGGTTTGAGGAAACAGCCTATCTTTTGTTGTTCGGAGAATTGCCTACAGCTGAAAAACTCAAGGCATTCAACGAAGTTCTCGACGAATTTCGCGAGTTGCCCATGTCCTTCACGGAAAACATGATATTGAAGATTCCATCCAAGGACATAATGAACAAGCTTCAAAGGAGCATACTCGTACTCTATTCCCATGATGAAAATCCTGACGATACAAGGTCCCAAAATCTTCTGCTCCAAAGCATAATGCTGCTGGCTAGATTCCCGACCATAATTTCATACGGATATCAGGCGAAAGCCCATTATTTTGACAACAAGAGCCTTTTCATACATTCTCCCAAAAAGGGCGTTGGAACAGCAGAGAACATACTCCACATGATAAGGGCGGACAACGAATACACAGAGACCGAAGCATCGGTTCTCGACTTGTGTCTACTAATACATGCGGACCATGGCGGCGGCAACAACTCGGCCTTTGCCACCCATGTCGTGTCGTCAACCGGAACAGACACATATTCTGCCATTGCCGCTGCGGTGGGCTGCCTGAAAGGCCCCAAACACGGAGGAGCCAACATAAAGGTCAGGGAAATGATCGACGACATCAAGGAAAATTGCGACTACAATGACAGGAGCGCTTTGAAAAATTACCTGTTTAGTGTTTTGAAAAAAGAAGTGAACGACCGTTCCGGACTCATTTACGGCATGGGCCATGCGGTGTATACAATTTCAGACGCGAGAGCTGAAATATTGAAGAAGGAAGCCGCGAAACTGGCAATGGAAAAAGACAATTGCGAAACTTATCAATTGTACAAGAACATAGAAGAATTGACAAAAGAAATATTCAAGGAAATAAAAGGCGAGGATGCTATGATATGCGCAAATGTCGACCTTTATTCCGGACTCGTATACGAAATGCTGAACATACCCAAAGAACTGTACACCCCGCTGTTTGCGGCTGCAAGGGTTGCGGGATGGTGCTCGCACAGGATAGAGCAGGTGATGAGCGACAAGAAAATAATAAGGCCTGCATACAAGTATGTGCGGGACTTCGAGGACTACGTTCCAATTGAAAGCAGAACCGAAAATGGAGATTATGAAATAAAACTGCCGAGCGCAATTTAACTCGGCAGTTTTAATGCATGGTTTTCCGGCATCTCCTTTGGGTAGAAATCAAATACTACAAAGGAGGGATTTCAAATGATGCAATTCTTTAAAACATATATTGTCGTATTTCTTGTCTTCATGGTTATAGATATGCTTTGGCTCGGGATTTTGGCAAAAAAACTATATAGGGAACAAATTGGATTTTTGCTCAAAAGCGACGTCAACTGGATGGCGGCGATAGCCTTCTATCTTCTTTACGTTGTTGGATTGATAGTATTTGTTGTTGAGCCGGCAATTGTTCGCTCGAGCGCGTCTTATGCACTTTTTGCCGGAATGTTCTTCGGTCTTGTGAGTTATGCGACTTACGACTTGACGAATCTTGCAACCATGAAGGACTGGCCCCTGTCCATCACATTCATAGACATGGCTTGGGGCACCACACTCGGAGGATTGACTTCGTATATAGGATACATCCTGCTCGCGGCTTTGGGTTGGAGATAGAAAATCCGGGAGCTTTAATGGCGGATAATTTTGTAAATCTGCAAAAAAACGGTTGAAAAAATCAGCGAATCTGTTAACCTATAAAGTGTGATTGTTTGCATGACAATATGATTCGCTGATGTGGCTCAGAGGTAGAGCAGCGCACTCGTAATGCGCAGGTCGTGGGTTCAATTCCCACCATCAGCTCCACAAAAAATATGGGAAGCCGGCTTTTGAAGCCGGTTTTTTGTTGTTTAAATATGCCTGTAAAAATGTATAATGGTAATAAGAACTTAAATTTTCTGAAAATTGACAATAACGCAGAATACCAAATGGAAGGAATGAGAAAATCCATGATAAAGCTGTTGGCTGATTCGACTTGCGACCTTAGCGACGAGATTATTGAAAAGTACAATATCGGAATAGCACCGCTGAATATCCATATTGAAGGGAAAAGCTACAAGGACAGGGTGGACATAGAGCCGGATGAGTTTTATGGAATGATAGACGAGGTTGAGGGCGAAATAAGAACCGCAAACCCAAGCCCGAGGGATTTTTTGGATCTGATGGAAGCAAGTGTCGATGCGGGTTACGACGATATTTTATGCATATGCATGTCCAGCGGAACAAGCGGATCGTATCAATCGGCGGAAATAGCAAGAGAATATTTCAAGGACGAACATCCTGAATCCAAAGCGAGGATTCATGTTGTGGATTCCGTTTCGATGAGCCACGGAAGCGGATGGATTATAATGAAAACCGCGCGCCTGATGGAAAAGGGGGCAACTTTCGAGGAGCTCGTGGAATTCAATGAAACACACAAGTACAATGTAAAACATTTTCTGTCGGTGGATGATTTGGATCACTTAATCAAAAGCGGCCGCCTGACAAATGCCAGCGCAATAATCGGCAAGATGCTTAAAATCAAACCAATAATGACCATGAAAGACAAAAAGGGTGCGATAGTTGCAAAAGAACGCGGAAGAAAAAATGTATACAAGCACTATGTGAGGGAATTCAAGGAACGCATTGATCTTGAAATGTCGGATTTCATAATAATAGGCTATACATCGGATATCAAGATTGCCGAGAATCTGAAGAGCCTTTTGCTTAAGGAAACCCAGTACCAAGGTGACATTTTCATAATGCAGATGGGCGTAAGCGTCGGAGCACATGTCGGATTGGGCGGACTGTCATTGTTTTTCATGGAAAAAGATCGCATAAAGGACAATATCTTGCGAAATGAATTGCTCTTGATGAGAGAAAGAAAGAACAAGATTTTCGAAACATTGAAAAGGTATAAATAAATTTTTCGATATTTGCTTGCTAAAAGAATGATTTAAGTGTATACTCCTAATTGAACCTTGATTCATGATGAATCGAATAATTATTTGGAAAAAAAGTTTTTTGCATGGCCTTTTATTGAAACAAAATGCAGCTTCCAACATAATTAATTTAGTCAAATTGAATTAAAGGAATAAAATTTTGGAGGAATACACGCATGAATGGTTCAGTAAAATGGTTTAACGCAGAAAAAGGATTTGGTTTTATCCAAGCAGAAGACGGAAACGACGTTTTCGTACATTACTCGCAAATCAACAAAGAAGGATTCAAAACACTTGAAGAAGGCGAAGAAGTAACTTTCGACGTAACTAAAGGCCCTAAAGGTCCTCAAGCTGAAAACGTAACATCTGTAAAATAATACAGCAATGTTCACCCCGGTCATTTGACCGGGGTTTTTTCATTTTTTGTATTTTCATGCGATAGTATTATAATAAAGAAGAAGTTTGTTTAAGAATAAAGGAGGTGGTTCTAAATGAAACTAACAGTATTGGTGGACAACCATGCAAAGGGTAAGCTCCAGGCCGAGTGGGGCCTGTCCATGCTTTTGGAAACCGGTGAAGGCAAAACTCTTTTCGATTTTGGGAGCTCGGATTTGTATCTGAAGAATGCAGTCAACATGGGAGTTGATTTGAAGGATGTAAAAAGGTGCGTTTTAAGCCATGGGCATTGGGACCATGGAACGGGTCTTGCATTTTGGGATAACGGAGGCGAATTGATTTGCCATCCGGAGGCGTTTTCGGAAAGGTACAGAAAGAACAAAGTATTGGGACTGCCTTTCTCTAAAGATGAAATTGCGTCTAAGATGTCGATTAAAATGAGCGTTGAACCTTTGGAAATCGAAAAGAATGTTTTTTATTTGGGTGAAATCCCCAGAAGAACCGACTTTGAATCGAAGTATACGCCGTTTTCCAAGGCCGACGGAACAGATGATTTTGTGATGGATGATACCGGTTTGGCAATGGTCACTGAAAAAGGGCTCACAGTGCTTTCGGGTTGCGCCCATTCGGGAATATGCAACATGGTCGAACGGGCAAGGGAAGTGACTGGAATCTCAAACGTACATGCCGTGCTGGGAGGTTTCCATCTGAAAGGGAATGGAGAACGCACACTGAAGACCATTGAATATCTGAAGGATATTGGTCCGGATTACATATCAACAAGCCATTGCACGGACTTTGAGGCGCTTGCGGCCTTCTATGAAACGTTTGGGAGCATTCCTTTTGGAGTCGGGGATGTTATTGATTTTTAACAGAATAATACGATGAATATGGAAAGGAGACGATTGCTTGAGCGCAAAAGTGGAAATTGATTGGGGCAGCTTGTCATTCGAATACAAAAAGACAGATTACCGGTACATATCAAGATGGGAAAACGGAAAATGGGATGAAGGCAAGCTCATAGAGGACAATAAGCTTCACATAAGCGAATCTTCAACGGCTTTGCATTATGGGCAGCAGTGCTTTGAAGGTCTGAAGGCATACAGGACAAAGAGCGGGGATATCCAATTGTTCAGGCCGGACATGAATGCGGCCAGAATGCAGAACACTTGCAGAAGGATTCTTATGCCGGAGGTCCCTACGGAAAAATTCGTAGACGCATGCAGGCAGGTGGCAAAAGCCAACGAGGCATATGTTCCTCCATATGGAACGGGTGCGACACTTTACTTGAGGCCTCTGGTGATTGGCGTAGGCGATGTCTTGGGAGTCAAGCCGGCGGACGAATACTTGTTTGTGGTATTCTGCTCTCCTGTAGGACCTTATTTCAAGGGGGGCATGACGCCCGTGAACTTCAATGTGACAGATTACGACCGAGCCGCTCCAAACGGCACCGGTGCCGCAAAGGTCGGTGGCAACTATGGCGGAAGCCTGCTCCCGCATAAATTGGCAGTGGAAGCGGGATTCGCCGACTGCATATATCTTGATCCGGCAACCCGCACAAAAATCGAGGAAGTGGGTGCGGCAAACTTTTTTGGAATTACCCGGGATGATAAATTCATAACCCCGAATTCTGAATCGATTTTACCGAGCATAACGAAGTATTCACTCCTGAAAATCGCCGAAGATTATTTGGGCATGGAAGTCCAGGAAAGGGATGTCTACATCGATTCACTTGATGAATTCAAGGAAGCCGGGGCATGCGGAACGGCCGCGGTCATAACACCTATCGGCGGAATAGAGTACAAGGGCAAAATGCATGTTTTTCACAGCACCACGGAAGTCGGACCGGTGACTAAGAAGCTATACGAGACGCTTTGCGCAATACAGCTTGGGGACGCAGAAGCCCCCGAGGGATGGATTTACAAGGTTTGATTAGAGCAATTGAAAAAACATATTCAAGGAGGAAAAAATGATTACTACTACAACGCCTTCCATTGAAGGCAAGAGCATTGTTGAATACAAGGGAATTGTTTTTGGAGAAGTTGTTTCAGGAGTCGACTTTGTAAAGGATTTTGCAGCAGGACTGACCAATTTTTTTGGAGGCCGTTCCGGGTCTTATGAGGGCGAGCTTATAGAGGCGCGCGAAAATGCGTTGCTTGAGATGGAAAAAAGGGCGAGACAGGTTGGAGCCAACGGTATAGTCGGGGTTGACATAGATTATGAAGTTTTGGGCCAGGCAAACAATATGCTCATGGTGACGGCTTCAGGCACAGCTGTAGTTTACAAATAGACGTCTGACAAAAAGAGGGAATTTCCGTTTTAGCGGAAATTCCCTCTTTCGTTCTATTCGGTGATGAATTTATAAAGCCCTATGAAATTCATCTGGCTTTTTTCTTTGGGGTCATATTTGAAAAAAGTGAAGACCGAGTCCAAAATTCTTCCCCCAAGCAGAGCAACCATAACGGTGCCTATTCCGAGCGGGCCGCCCATCATTATTCCCAAGACTGTGACTGTGACTTCAATGCTTGTTTTAATCACAGTGACGCTTTTGCCTGTCAGATTCATGAGTGCAATCATGAGCCCGTCCCGAGGGCCGGCTCCAAGACCGCAGCTCAGGTACATGTATACACCAAATGAGAATATCAAAAGTCCTGCCAGATTCATCGGGATTTGGAAAACAATATTGCCTGGAGAAGGCATAAGGCCGGATTCCAGTATTAAATCCATGAAAACTCCTATCAAATAAATGTTGAGTATTGTTGCGATTCCCGGAATCACTTTCAG
>CAZEHH010000053.1:6210-11163 GCA_964512505.1 uncultured Peptostreptococcaceae bacterium | reverse complement strand
TCAAGCGCAGCCCTGTCTATCAGATGGTGTGTTTCTTTTCCCAAAGGAACGTGTACGCTCACTATGTCGGAATCGGAAAGCAATTTTTCAAAAGAAACGTATTTTGCCCCAAAATCTTCAACATCTTTTTTTCTGCTTCTATTGTAGTAGACAATATCCATTCCGAATCCCACAGCCCTTCTAGCTACGGCTGTGCCGATTCTTCCGGCCCCGATTATTCCCAAGGTTTTCCCTGAGACGCTTTGCCCCAGCATGAATTCCGGCCCCCAGCCCTTGTATAGCCCGTTTCTTGTCAACCGGTCCGCCTCGGGAATCCTTCTTGCAACCGCAAGAATAAGCGCAAAAGCCATGTCTGCAGTATCGTCAGTAAGAACATCGGGCGTGTTGCTCAGGTATATGCCCCTCTTTGTGGCTGCATCGACATCCATGTTGTTGTATCCCACTGCATAGTTTGCTATTATTTCAACTCCGGCCGCGGCATCCATAAGATTTCCGTCAACCCTGTCAGAAAGCATGGTTATTATTCCATGTTTGCCCTTTGCCTCTTCAAGAAGCTCCTCATAGGTAAGATTCCTGTCCAAAGGATTGTATGTGAAATCAAATTGTTCGCTTAGCCTTTCCATTGCCATTCCCGGCAATTTCCGGCTCGAAAAAACTTTTTTCCTTTTGTTCAAATGAACCACCTCCATAATAAAAATTATAGCATAAAGCGTGCATCTTGAATTTCTATTTTGAATATTGCGCTTGGTGAAACCCCTGCAGTCATGATAAAATAGGATTGAAAGGGTGATGAAATGATTATATCTTCAGCAATTGCAATAGGATACGTCCTCGGCGCTATCCCATTTTCGTTTATTGTCGGAAAATACTATGGAAAAATAGACATAAGGACCGTGGGAAGCGGGAATTCAGGAGCAACAAACGTATTCAGGTCCCTTGGCAAAAAGGCGGCCGCAATGGCTTTCGCGGGAGACTTTCTTAAAGGCGTTGCCGCTGTGCTGATTGGAACGGCTCTTTGGGGATACGACTATGGAATTCTCGCCGGCGCAGGGGCCATATTGGGCCATTGCTACCCTGTCACGTTGAAATTCAAGGGTGGAAAGGGAGTTGCCACATCCGCAGGCGTCCTGCTCGCATTGAACCCGATGCTCATCGTCTATCTTTTGCCTCTTTATATTGTTCTGGTTAAAGTCTTCAAGATAGTTTCGCTTTCTTCCATAATAATTGCGGCGGCCACTCCCATCTTAAGCTACTTCATGGGAATGCCGGACAACTTTCTCAGGTTCGCTCTTGTCGCCTCTCTGTTTGTCATTTACAGGCACAAATCAAACATACAGAGGCTTCTTGCCGGCGAAGAGAAAAAAACGATATGAAACACGCATCAAAAAACGGATTCCTCAGGGAATCCGTTTTTATTGACTGTTGGCGGGAACGTGTGGGAATCGAACCCACCCAGGACGCTACTAACGCCCCACAACTGGTTTTGAAGACCAGAGGGCACACCAGCACCCATCCGCTCCCGTATTCATGACTCGATTCAAAATTATATCACAAGTGGATCGGTTTTGGAATACTATTTATTTCTTTCACATGAATCAATTAAAATGGTATTCTTCTGTTTCCGTCCCTTTTGGTTATTTTAGCCTTGTCATAATGTTCAAGCAGTGCGATTGCATATTTTCGGGACAAATTGAAAGCTTCCTTGAACTCTTTCAGGCTTATGAATCCCTGCTTGGAAAGTATTTCCAGGACTTTTTTCAGTATGCTTTCGTATGAAGCCTTCGAATAGTACAATTCCTCGTCAATCTTAACAAGGCTTCCTTCCTGAAGCAGATATTCGAAAACCGGCATTTCCTTTTTCCCTATGCCGAGCTTTGCCTTTATTGTTGTGAAATTATCGGGTGTAAGGTCTGCTCCGCCATAATACTCAAGCAGTTCCCCGGCTAATTTGGAATCTCTTTCCGTCAATGCTATTTCGAAGTTCTTAAGCCTGACGGTATGCCCTTCCACTATCAAGGACCCGCCTGCAGACATTTTCGCAAGAAGCTTTTCAAATATGTCTCCGCTTCGCTCTCCAATCAATTTGTTTTTCAGTTCTTCCTTTGGAACACCCCTCTTGTATGGGTTGCCAATATGGTATTCATTTGTTATTTTCAGAGCCATTTCCTCAATGGCTTCGAAGCTTTGAACATGTATGTAGGATTCATTCAGGGGATATATGCAATCTTCCCCAAGCAGCTCCTCTATGCAGGAGACTACTTCCCCTGACTCAAATCCCGTCGATCTCTGGATTGCCTGCGTGTCCATCACGTGCCCGGGAGCAGTCCTTATGAGTTGCTCGATTATATCCTTCTTGTTCCCCCCGCTCTTAAGCTCCAGGGTTTCAAGGGTGTCTTCGCTGAATCTTTTATGCTTTTGGGGATTGGTGTCTATCACTTGCCCTCCTCCAACAGTCTCAAGCGGAGAATAGTATCTTACTACGAAAAGATCTCCATACTTGAAAGCATGAGTCTTCTCCAGCCTGAGTTGTGCGTAACAGGTTTCGCCCGGTTCGAGCAATTCCCTATCGAGCAAGACCAGCCGGCAAAGTATTTCGGCTGATCCGTGGTAGAGCCTCAACCGTGTCCAGTTTTCCAGTCTTCTTTTTTCGTCTTTGGTAAGTGAAAGCTTTACATCAACCATCATGGTGTTTTCCATCGAATCGGTTTCTGCTATGACCTCTCCCCTCTCCAATTCATTTTTCTTGAGGCCCGCAATATTCAACGCGGCTCTCTGCCCGGCATACACCGTATCCACATCTTCCCCGTGGACCTGTATGTTCCTTATTTTGGCTTTCTTCATGCTTGGATAAACGTCAAGAGTATCGCCTTTTTTTATGGAACCCTCCATTAGCGTTCCAGTTACGATTGTTCCGTATCCTGTCAGGCTGAACACCCTGTCAATAGGTATTCTGGCCGGTTTCGCGTAATCCCTTTCCCCGACATTCCCGCTCATTTCGTCAAGCTTTTCCACAAGCTCGCCTATCCCCCTGCCGCTTATTGAATCGACTTCCAGAATTTCAGATTCCTCAAGGAATGTTCCCTCGACCCGGCTTGCAACATCTTCCTTTACAAGATCGAGCCATTCGCGGTCCACCGTATCGCATTTTGTCATCACAATCAGGCCTTTGGGTATGTCCAGAAAGCTTAGTATGTCCATGTGCTCCTTTGTCTGCGGCATTATTCCCTCGTCAGCAGCGACGACAAGAACCACTATGTCCATTCCTATTACTCCGGCAAGCATGTTTTTGATGAATTTTTCATGCCCCGGGACATCGATTATTCCAGCCCTTTTCCCTCCGGGCAAATCAAAATAAGTGAATCCCAAATCTATGGTGATTCCCCTTTTTTTCTCTTCCTCAAGGCGGTCAGTGTCTCTTCCGGTCATAGCCTTTATAAGGGTGGTCTTGCCATGGTCTATATGGCCTGCCGTCCCTATTATGACATGCTTCATCATATATCAATCCCTTCCTGCAATTTTCCAAACGCTTCAGCCACGGCATCGAATTGGCCGTCCAAAATGGTCCTGACGTCCAAAACCACTTTTTCATCGTTTATCCTTGCGATCACCGGCGGAATGTTTTTTCTCAAACCGCTCTCCATCCTGTATGACGAGAGCTTGCCGCTTCTTGCGGTCACCACGTATGTAGGCAGCTTCTCAAGAGGCATCGAACCTCCTCCTACCTGCGATTGGCCTTCTTCAACATCAACTTCGAAATCCGGAGTTCGGCTTCTTATCATTTCATACAGTCTTTCGGCTCTTTCCTTGAGAGAATTTGCCGATTCAGTCAGGAACTTCAATGTCGGAATATTTTCAAGCGCTTCATCCTGATCCAGATAGTGCCTGAAAGTCGCCTCAAGCCCTGCCAAGGTCATTTTGTCCACCCTGAACGCTCTGGTGAAAGGATTTTTTTTCATTTCGTCAAGATATTTCTTTTTGCCAACTATCACTCCGGCTTGGGGCCCTCCGAGCATTTTATCGCCGCTGAACGTAACCACATCAGCATAACGAACAGCTTCCTGCACCGTGGGTTCTCCAGCCATCCCGTGTTTGGAAAAATCTATGAGGGTTCCGCTTCCTATATCCTCCAAAACGGGTATGTCCGTTTTCTTTCCTATTTCAGCAAGTTCCCATACAGGAACTTCCTCTGTGAAACCGAGTATCCTGTAATTGCTGGTATGCACCTTGAGCAATACCCCTGTGTTCTCGTTTATGTTTTCTTCATAATCCCTTAAATGGGTCTTGTTTGTTGTGCCGACTTCCCTCAGTATCGCTCCGCTCTGCCTCATGACATCTGGAACCCTGAAGGAACCCCCTATTTCAACAAGCTGTCCACGTGAAACTATCGCCTCCCTGCCTTCTGACAAAGTATTTAGCGCAAGCAATACGGCGGCCGCATTGTTGTTTACAACAAAAGCCGCTTCAGCCCCGGTGATTTTGCAGATTATCTCCTCAATATGGCTGTACCTCAAGCCTCTCTTTCCGCTTTCCAAATCGTATTCGAGAGTGGAGTAATTTGCCGCAACCTGCTTTATCCTCTCTACAGCCTTTTCGCTCAAAAGCGCCCTTCCAAGGTTTGTATGCAAAACAACACCTGTGCAATTAATGACCGAGCGCAAATTGTACTCGCTTTTCCTGGAAATGATTTCGACTGCATCCAATATAATCTTTGCCCTTGAATCTTCAAGATCCTTTTCTTGACCATTTCCTTCAATTATGTTTTTTCTGGCATTTTCGATTGCTTCCCTTATGGATTCCAGCACCAATGTCCTTGAATTCATCGAAAGCCTTTCTTTTATGGCCTCATTCCCCAAAAGATCATCAACCTTGGGAAGGTTTCTCAACAATGTATTTCGGCTCAATTTTATCACCCCGCATATATTCTTTTCATTCTAATAAATTATAACACAATGT
>CAZEHH010000053.1:1935-6110 GCA_964512505.1 uncultured Peptostreptococcaceae bacterium | reverse complement strand
CGTATTTAAGATTTTTTTATTTCAACCAACAAAAGGGGGACTTATTTAATGGAAGCTTTTAATGCTATAATTGGTCAAATAGGCTCGTTCGCATGGGGACCGATAATGATCGTGTTCCTGGTTGGTACAGGTTTTGTTCTCACAGTTGGAACAAGAGTTGTACAGTTCAGAAGAATTGGATACGCATTTAAACTTTTATTTTCAAAAGAAACGATGGGTGAAGGCGACATAACTCCTTTCCAGGCACTTATGACTTCTCTCGCTGCCACAATCGGTACAGGTAATATAGCCGGTGTAGCAACAGCCTTGGCAGTTGGAGGCCCTGGAGCCATATTCTGGATGTGGATAACTGCAGCTGTTGGTGGAGCAACAAAATACGGCGAAGCGGTTCTTGCCATCAAATACAGACAAACAAACGACAAAGGCGAAAAATCCGGTGGACCGATGTACTATGCATGGAAAGGCATGGAAGACAAATTCGGCGGAAACTGGAAATGGCTCGGTGGAGCTTTCGCAGTATTCGGATTCATAGCATCATTTGGAATAGGAAACATGGTTCAATCGAATTCAGTTGCAGCAGCAATGGACGAAACCATTGGACTCAGCCCTGTCATTTCAGGCGCAGTCATCGCCGTTCTTACCGCACTCGTCATACTCGGCGGAATCAAGAGCATCGGTAAAGTCACTGAAAAGATAGTTCCGGTAATGGCTATCATATACGTACTCGGATCGCTTTTCATACTTTTCACAAACGCTGGAAAAGTTGGAATGGCATTCAGTCTTATTTTCTCAAACGCATTCAACGCAAACGCCGTAAGCGGCGGACTCGTTGGAACCGTAATACGTATGGGTGTTGCGCGTGGTGTATTCTCGAATGAAGCAGGACTCGGTTCCGCTCCTATAGCCCACGCAGCCTCCAAAAACGACAATCCTATAACTCAAGGAATCATAGCTTCTCTGGGATCTTTCCTTGACACTATCGTAGTATGCTCGATGACAGCTCTCGTAATATTGGTTTCAGGGCTCCTTACTTTCGATGCAAACGGATTGATGACTGTAACAGACGAACTCACAGGCGCAGCGCTTACTTCAAGAGCTTTCGGAATCGCAATGCCCGGATTCGGATCTTTCATAGTATCCTTCGGTCTCATGTTCTTCGCTTTCTCGACCATAATCGGCTGGTACTACTATGGATCAAAATGTGCTGAATTCCTCTTCGGCCTCAAAGCTGAAAAGCCTTACAAATGGGCATGGGTTATTCTCACATACGTCGGCGCCACAATTCCTCTTGGATTCGTTTGGAACATCTCAGACGCATTCAACGGACTCATGGCTATTCCGAACCTCGTAGCACTTCTCGCACTCAGCGGATCAATCTTCAAATGGACCAAAGAGTATGAAGAAAAGGAAAAACTCAGCGCTTAATTCACAACCAAAAGCCTGCCGGATATCCGGCAGGCTTTTTTATTTGCTCTTGTTCCATTCATTCTTCTTTTCTAAACAACCTCTATGAAGGTCTTATCCTTTTCCTTTACCCGTCCTATCAACGCGAATTCGAGGCTTAACGAATCCTTGTATATTTCCATCAACTTCTCGGCGTCTTTTTCGGGAAGGCTTATCAGAAGGCCTCCTGATGTTTGCGGATCATACAGCACATTCTGCCTGTCTATAGAAACCGATTCGGCAAAGGAAGCTTCCTTTCCGACAAAGCCCATGTTCTTGTAAGCGCCGCCAGGTATGATCCCCATGCCCGCCATGTCGAACGTACCTTCAATAACCGGAACCTTTTCCGATTCAATCACAAAAGTGGTTCCGCTGCCCTTGGCCATTTCAAAAACGTGTCCTATGAGCCCGAAGCCTGTGACATCGGTGCAGGCGTTGACCTCGACCTGCGCCATTCCTTCCGCCGCTTCGCGATTAAGCGTATTCATTACTTTTACCGCCCTGTCCACAACTTCCTTTTCGAGCAAGTCGGCCTTTATTGCCGTAGAAAGAATTCCGCTCCCCAGGGGCTTTGTCAAAATCAATACGTCTCCCGGCATTGATCCTGAATTCGTTATGACTTTTTCGGGATGCACAAATCCGGTAACTGAAAGTCCGTACTTGGGTTCGTCGTCTTCTACCGAATGGCCTCCTATCAAAAGCGCACCTGCCTCTTTTACCTTGTCCGCTCCGCCTTTCAGTATTTCCCCCAGTATCTTTATATCAAGATACTTGGGGAATCCAACAATGTTCATTGCTATTACCGGTTTTCCTCCCATTGCGTACACGTCGCTCAGTGAATTCGTCGCCGCTATCTGCCCAAAAAGATAGGGGTCGTCGACAATCGGCGTAAAAAAATCAAGAGTCTGTATTATTGCAATGTCGTCGTTTATTCTATATACTGCAGCGTCGTCGGATTTATCGAATCCGACCAACAGATTTTCATCATCAAACTTGGGCAAATCTCGCAGAACCTGCGATAAGGTCTCCGGACCTATTTTCGCCGCTCAGCCGGAGCTTTTTGAAAGTTCCGTCAGACGCTTTATGCTTCTTTCATCCATTTCCAATCCCCCTTAATAAATGCAAATACATTCTTCCATCCCTGCATAGGTCTTTTCGCCTATACCCTTGATTTCCATTAATTCCTCCTTGCTTTTAAACCCTCCATTCTTCTGCCTGTATTCCAGTATGCGTTCCGCATAGACAGGGCCGACTCCAGGCAGGTCTTCAAGAAGAGACTTGCTTGCCGTGTTTATGTTTACAAGTCCTCCAGAAGCTTCTTCTTCAGTCAAGCCGTCACCAAATGCAGGAATTATTATTTTCTGCTGGTCATATACTTTTTGCGCAAGGTTTATACGCTTCGTGTCCGCAGTTTCCAAAAGTCCTCCAGCCATTTCCACGGCATCGAACACACGGCTGTCAAAAGGCAATTCATAAAAGCCCTCTTCCTCTACGGCTCCACATATGTCCACATATATCAATTCCGGAGATTCATCCCCCTTGTCCTCGGAGGCCAATCCGCTTTCGTTTTCAGATGCTTCCAAAAGCTTTTCCCGGACCATTGATTCGCGATCGTTTTTCAGTTTGAAACCCCATACGCCAACAGCAAGTATGGCAGCGGCCAATAAAAGAATTGCCGTCTTTAATCGGCCGTCTCTTTTTTCAAGCATGAGAAATACCTCCGCATTTCGTGACACAATAATAATACCACATATATCCAATCAAGTGTACACGCTCTTTCATGGAACAAGCGGCAGTTTTCTGCTATAATAATTAGTTGTAAAAGAAAGAGGTGATCAGTTGGCAAATAAAGATACTCCAATAAAGAAACTGCTTTTGACATTCCCGCTGATATTATCAATCCTGATTGCATTCGCGGTCCCGTCTCATGCGCTTACGTCATCCGAGATAGTCGGAGAATCCGCAATAGTGATGGATTACGATTCGGGCGAGATACTTTTTTACAAAAATCCGGACAAGAAAATGTACCCTGCCAGCACAACAAAAATAATGACCGCCCTGCTTTCAATTGAAGCGCTTGATCTTGACACCAATATCGTCATAGACGATGAAACACCCTTTACCGATGGAAGCCGCATATATCTGTTTGCAGATGAAATAATCTCGGTTAAGGATCTTCTTCATGCACTGCTTCTGGAGTCTGCAAACGATGCGGCCGTCGCTTTGGCAAAAGCTGTTTCAGGCGATGTCGAAAGCTTTGTGGATCTAATGAATAAGCGGGCAAAAGAGCTTGGCGCAAAAAATACACATTTTTCAAATCCTAACGGCCTTCCGGACGAAACCCATGTCACGACCGTCCGCGACATGGCTCTGATTGCCCGCCAAGCTTACGAAAATGATGTATTCAAAGAGATTGTACATACCGTAAGCTATGTGATAGCCCCAACCGAAAAACAGCCCGAATCCCGCTATTTGAAAAATGGCAACCGTTTCCTTTGGGGCACGGGGAGCGCCAACCAGATTTATTATGACGGAAACTGGATAGACATAAAGTACCCTATTGTAGACGGTATAAAAACCGGCTATACAATTGCAGCACAGCAATGCCTTGTCACAACCGCGTCCAAAGGAGGACGCAGGGTAATAACTGCAGTTTTCAAATCACAACAAAAGAATATTTACACCGATACCCGCAAGCTGATAGACTTCGGGCTGGACTCTTTTGAAAACAT
>CAZEHH010000053.1:0-1835 GCA_964512505.1 uncultured Peptostreptococcaceae bacterium | reverse complement strand
TGATAGGAACAGTTCCTCTGACGGCCGAAAAAACAATACTCAAAAAAACATGGAAAGACACACTGTCCGAATTCGCAAAAAAAACGAACTGGCCCCTTGCCTTTTTTATCCTTTTTCTGCTCTATATGGCATGGAGAACCCATGTGACAATAAAAAGACTAAAACGGATTAAAAAAACAAAGCAAAAAAACAGAAACTCCCGATGATATGAATCACCGGGAGTTTCTTCTGTTTGCGCTACATAGCTGCTATTACTTCAATTTCAACATTCACGCCCAATGGTAGCCTTGCGACTTCAACACAAGCCCTTGCAGGTTTGTGTTCGCTGAAGTATGTTCCGTAAACAGCGTTTATTTTTCCGAAATCATCCATGTTTTTGATGAATATTGTAGCCTTGACGACATTTTCGAGGCAGGTTCCCGCATCAAGTAGTATGGCTTTCAAGTTCTCGAGGCATTGCTTTGCCTCATCCTCGATTCCCGACTTTACCAATTCGCCCTTTGCTGGATCGAAAGGCACTTGACCTGACACGTAGATCATTTCGCCCGCTATCACGGCATGTGAATAAGGTCCCACAGCCGCAGGCGCATTATCAGTATTGAACATTTTGATTTTCATTTCTATACCTCCATATAGTATTTACAGTATTATTTTACTACAATATTAACCAGTTTCCCAGGAACATAAATAAACTTTTTCATTTCCTTTCCTTCTGTCGCAGACTTTATCTTTTCAATTCCCATGACAAGTTTTTCAACCGCTTCTTTTCCCGCTTCTCTCTCTATTGTAAGCCTTTCTTTGACTTTTCCATTTATTTGCACGACTATCTCTACAACGTCGCGAACTGTCTTCGCCAAGTCGTATGTCGGCCATGGCAGATCATGCACGCTTCCTTCATGCCCAAGTATCTCCCAAAGCTCCTCCATCATATGCGGAGCAAACGGAGCCAAGAGTGTCAGTATGGTCTCAACGGCTTCTTTCATCGTTGCATGGTCGTATTCCATATCCATGTACTTGTAGGTTTCGTTTACAAGCTCCATTACTGCGCTTATTGCAGTATTGAAGTTGAAACGCCCCTCAACGTCGTCGGAAACCTTTTTGATTGTAGCATGTATGTGGTATTGCATTTCTTTTTCCATCGGCCCGTCGATCGATCGCCCCTGCGCTTTCACATCTTCCATGACATAATGCGCAAGCCTCCATACCCTGTTGAGGAATCTGAAAGAGCCTTCCACTCCTGCATCGCTCCACTCCAGGTCTTTTTCAGGCGGGGATGCGAAAAGTATGAAAAGCCTAGCGGTGTCAGCGCCGTATTTGGCAATTATCTCCTCCGGGCTCACTACATTGCCTTTGGATTTGGACATTTTTGATCCGTCTTTCAACACCATCCCTTGAGTCAGGAGGTTTTTAAAAGGCTCCGTCTCAGGTGACAATCCCTGGTCATAAAGGAATTTATTGAAAAATCTCGCATAGAGCAAATGTAGTATGGCATGCTCCACGCCGCCGATGTATTGATCGACATTCATCCAGTATTTTGCATTTTCCTTACTAAAAATTTCTTTATCATTTCTTGCATCTGTATATCTTAGGAAATACCAAGACGAACAAACAAATGTATCCATGGTATCCACTTCCCTGCGGGCCTTGCCTCCGCATACGGGGCATGTAGTCTCAACAAAAGTCTCGCTTGTTCCAAGCGGCGAATCCCCCTTGCCGCTGAAGGCGACATCGGTAGGCAGTTTTACCGGAAGGTCCTCTTCCGGAACAGGAACCTCTCCGCATTTTTCGCAAAACAATATAGGAATTGGGGCGCCCCAATATCTCTGCCTTGATAT
>CAZEHH010000052.1:1684-11251 GCA_964512505.1 uncultured Peptostreptococcaceae bacterium | reverse complement strand
CGTCTACAAGAATGACCTCATAAGCGTTTTTTTCCTTTTTTTTGTTGTCTGCATGAATTCTCAAATCATCTTCCATTGTTTTTGCGCCCGGCGAAGTCCGACTCTTTTCCAAAGTGGCTACGACAACGCCGTTTTCATACAAGGTCCTGTCGGGATAGCGGCTTACAGCCTCGTATATGATTGTCCTGTTCTCCGCCCCTCCAATCCCATCGTAAATTATTTTAACGTTGCCGTTTACAATCCGAGCATGCCTCAGAAATTCATAGATTTCATCACCCAGGTTTTTTATCTTTTGGGGAACTTCCATATTCAAGACTTTGAAGGAATTTTCAAGCCTTTCAATATGCTCCTTCAGAAACAGGGGCTTGCCGCCGATCACGCGGACAACCTCGTATATCTGCATGCCCTCTGTTTCATATGGCTTTCCGTCTTTGATGGCGATTGTCTCGCCGTCAATAATCATCAATTCGCCTGCATTGTCTTTTATCATTGCTCCAACTCCTGTTTTGATTCATCCGGCAGTACCGTTTTGTCTGGCCTGTCGATTTCTCCAACTCTTTTCAGTTTGCTTTCTATCACGCGAGTCCTTGTCTCCGCGCTGTCTATCGAATTGCTGGCCTCCTGAAGTTTCTTTCTTGTCTTCTTCAAGATTTCGCCGAATTTGCAGAACTCCTGCTGTATGGAACTTAAGATTTCCCATATTTCGTTTGAATGCGCCTCTATTGCCAGCGTATTGAACCCCATTCTCAGACTGTTCAGGAAAGCCGACAGCGTTGTCGGTCCTGTTATTGTTATTCGATACTCCCTTTGGATTTCCTCGAATATGCCCGGGGTTCTCAGAACCTCAGCATACAAGCCCTCGTAAGGTAAAAACATGACTGCAAAAGGCGTCGTTTCCGGAGGATGGACATATTTGTCCCTTATATCCTTCGCATACCTTTTTATCACGGTCTCCAACCTTTTTCTGCTTGCGCCGATTTCATCCACATCGCCAATCTCGTATGCATCCGACAATTTCACATACTCTTCTGTTGGGAATTTCGAGTCTATGGGAAGCCATATGTCCCCTGAATCTTTGCTTTTACCCGGCAATTTTACGGCAAACTCGACATAGCCTCCCTTCTCCGGATGTGTTTTTACATTCTTTCCATACTGCTCCGGAGCCAATATCATTTCGAGAATCCCCTGCAGCTGGTATTCTCCCAAAACGCCTTTTGTCTTTACATTGGAAAGCACCTTTTTAAGGTCTCCCACACCAGCCGCCAGCGAACGCATTTCACCGAGGCCCTTCTGGACCTGCTCCAGGTTTGCGCTTACAGACTTGAACGATTCCGAAAGCCTTGTTTCCAAAGTGCTGCTCAGCTTTTCGTCAACAGTCTCCCTCATTCTTTCAATCTTCTGGCTGTTGTCTACTCTTATTCTCTCCAGCTTTTCATCTATCTTGTCAATAACCTGTCCAAGCTTTTCATCGTTGCTGTTTCTTATCCGCTCTATGAGAATTGTGAAAGAATCATACTGCTGCTTCTCAATCGACATGTTTTCGCCGAGACGCTTGAGAAGCGAATCTTCAAATTGTTTAAGGCTTCTGCTCATTTCCATCCGGTTTGCCGCTATGTCGTTTTTTAATCCCATCTCTATACGGGCGCTGTTCTGTTCCTGAAAATCTATTTTGCCCGCCAATGTCTCAAAATTTGTTTCCTGTTGCAATTTTTTTACTTTTCCAAGAAGGTTAATCACCATTAAAAGTAGAATTATTACAATTGATGCAATTATGGTTATTATGAACAATGGATTCGAAATTATTTCAGCCATGACATCCCCCTTTCAATCATTATCATTTTAACACAAACAAATGTTCTGCACATCAATTTGACATTAAAATATTGCAACCATGGCTGCAATGAAACCATACACATGCAAGGAGGAAACCAATGATAAATTCCCACATGGAAAGATACAATATTTTGAATACATACAAGGATGACAATTATCAAAAAATCACCCTCGCAAGCGAAAAAGAGAATCCGGAAAACATCGTCCTCCTTAACGTGATAAAAAAAGAGTTTCTTGATGATGCCGATTCGCTGGATAAATTCAGGAATTGCATAGAAAGTCTGGTCTTTTCAGAAGAACGCGAAAATGAGATAATTTTGGCGACTTCGTATAAAAAAGGCTTTCCAATTTCCAAATACATACAGTATTACAATCCAATACTGAAAACAAGAATAAACTTCGTATACGAATACCTGGACAAGATAACCGATTACGATTGCCTTGACTTTAAACCGGCCAATTCTCTGATAAACGAATCCCAGGTCATAATCGAAAGAAATGCAGTCAAATTCAACGACTTGCTCGTCATTGACGATTCTTTTGAAAAACCCGGTGATTTCAATGACATATGCCTTACTGTGCATGAAGCATTGACGCTTTTCATTTTCGGCGAATTGAAAATTCCTACGGAAAAACTCAAGGGACTGCCCAACGAACTGAAAAGTTTCCTTTGCGATTTAAAAGAAAACAATAGAAAATACTTGTCCATCAAAGAAATTTTCAGGGATTTCAAGAACATATACCTATACAACCTCTATCTCGACGATGCAAATTCCGAGCTTCTGATGAAGGATGTCAGGGATTCTGTGAAATCGTCGGATGAAAGGCCTCTCCCCGTCTATAATCCCATAAATGCATTCGGGTTGGTTTCAAACCCTTCGGGAAAACCCTTGGACGAAACGTCTTCCCAAAATGTCCCTGAAAAAACCGTGGAGACTTTTAAAGACGGAGATGATGATGAAGCAGTACCTGCCGATGAAACATCGTATATGGATGAAGTCGGGGAAGCTGGACCAATTTTGGAAGACGTAGGTGACGACAGTTCCGAAGACTCTATTGAGAAAGCAAACCCGTACTCAAACGGCGACAACGGAGAAAATCCAGAAATCGAACCGATTGACGAAACGCATAATTATCCTGACGAGAATTTGGAAGACAGTGAAACCGCTTCCATGCATGAAAGCGATGAGTACGGCAATGAAAACGAGGATGACGGCTTCCTTTCGGACTCGAGCTTTTACAACTACGAAAAAGACTATGAAGATCTTTTCAATTCCAACGAAGCAATTGACGAATCCCCTAAAAAACCGAAGGAAAACGAAAAGGGCAAAAAGGACAGAAATGTTGTCGCAATAATTCTAATTGCCGCTCTTCTCGGAATAATCTTGACTGTATGCAGCAAAAACAATTTGTTGTTCTTCAAGGACAATCTTCCTGTCGCATCATTTGAACACGAACGTCTTTACGATGAATGGATATTCAAGCTCGAAGATGCTGAAATAGACATACAATCGTATGAGTGGACCGTAAAGCAAAACGGAAAAGATGTTTTGGCCGCAAGCGGGCCGGTATTCAAGTTCAATGAGACATCGCTTGAAGAAGGAGAGTTCACCGTTTACCTCAAAATAAAAAATGATGACGAAAACTGGGAAAGGACATATTCGGACAACTATTACAATATAGTAAGCGATATAGATTCCATAAACATAGATTCCAATCCTGAACAGATAAAAGAGCAATTCGATTCCCTTTCAGTTGAGTATCCTTTTGAAGATTCCATTTCAAAAGACGACACAGTATTTCGGAACGGCACATATTCTCTTAAAATCGAGAGCCGCAGTTCCAATTCGGAATCTAAATTGACCGTAAGCGACCTTGTAATGGACAACAATTCCGTAATATCCATGTGGATTCTTTCCGATTCAACCAACCCCTTCAAGGTTCAGCTGTTGGGCTACAAAGGCAAAACACTTGCCTTCAAAAGAAGCGTTAATTTCAAGCCAAGCAGCAAGAATTACTGGGAACTCCTGAGTGTCAGCCAGGAAACAAACGATGTGGACAGAATGGAGATTGTGTTTTCGAACATGTCGTCAAGAATATGGATAGACGATTTGGACATCAATTCTTATAAGTAGAAAGTAGAAAGTGGAAAGTGGAAAGTGGAAAGGAAAAACGCTAAGACAAAAGATAAAAACAAGGGCAAAAGCCCGGATACATCCCATTATACGGGGAATATCCGGGCTTTTAATTTTTCTTTAATCATGCATCTTTTGCTTCCATACTTTTAACATCCGTAGACTTGGGAACTCCGAACAAAATTTTGTAATCCCCGAATTCATCAAGCTCGTCCACATCGTATCCCATGTAGCCGTTCTTTATAAGATTCTTTTGCAAATCTATCTCCGTATTGTTTACCACGATAGTCTTGCTGTACCTCTTGACCATGTCGTCATTTATGTCCCTGAAAAGTATGTATCTCATCTTTCCGTCTATCTCATCGGCTATTTTACCATATTTCCGCTTAATTTTCTTGATTACGAATCCTGACCTTATCATGTTTTTTAGGCTGTAATAATTGATTGGCGAAACTGTTGAAATTAGGTATCTGTATTCTGTGCCCTTCAGCTGCTCAAGGGCGTGCTTCATCGTTTTCCTCTGCAAACGGTTCCCCCTGTACTCGGGGTGGACAATCGTGGATGTGAAATTGACCACTTGGTCAAGCTCTTCCCCATTAAGCTCGATATCTCTTCCATAATTCGCCTCCGTTCTTTTCGGAAAAGATATGTATCTATAAGCCCTGAGCTTGCCTTTAACAAATACGCCGAAAATCATGGCCCCGTTCTTCATGTCTTCCAGTATGTCCTCTTTTTCATCGGGCGAAAACGCATCGGGAGACTCCAATTCCGCCATTATTTCCGATTCCAGCGCCTTCATTTCATCAATGTCATCCATATCAAGCTTTATTATTGAGAACGGTTCAAACTCATGGCCTTCCGCAGTCCTTCTCTTGATGTATCCTTCCTCTTCCATTATTCTGTTCACAAAACCATCTCCTCATGATTTGCCGTTTTTCAATATATGGCTCGCGAATTCCTTGGCCGATCCTTTTATTCCGGGATAATTGACAACGGTTCCGGGGTCGTTGGCTATTGCAGTCAATGCGAAATTGGGTGGAAGCTGTATGTTCTTGTTTACATTGAGGCTTCCTATCAGCTGCCTTGCCACCGAATCGTTTCCTGAATTGCCTGAAACAATTATTGCAAAAAGATTTTTCTTGTCGAACCGGGTCTTCCTGTACAATACTGTAAGCCTGTTTATTATTGCCATGAGCTTTGCCGATATGGCGTCGTTGTAATTTGGACAAATCCAAACCAGAACGTCCGCCTCTTCTATCGCCGGCAATATTTCATTTGTTATCGCTCCGCC
The DNA here is from genome assembly GCA_964512505.1 of uncultured Peptostreptococcaceae bacterium. Taxonomy (GTDB): domain Bacteria; phylum Bacillota; class Clostridia; order Peptostreptococcales; family BM714; genus BM714. The sequence goes on along the minus strand of CAZEHH010000052.1, from coordinate 5,992 downwards.
GTAGTAGCAGCTGTCCTGATTCCCGTAGTGAATGCATTCTTTGAATGAGCACCCTCTGCAATCAAGAATTTGGCCCGATTCGACATGCATTTCCTTAATTTCCGCTCCCTCAAGGTTTTCTCTAACCATTTTCCACAACATCAATGTGTTTGATGTGCTTCTTGAGCTTGCATGAAGAGCAAGTATTTTGGGTGTCATTATCCTTTCGGGTTCGTATCTGTCAAGCTTTTCCACCAATTCCCGGGATTTTATCATGCATATGTCATGAAGAGGCATGTTCATATGCTTTTCCCATGTTTCAAAATTCATGAATCCTTCAATGGATTCAACAAGAGGATGTCCCGGAAAACGGCAGCCCGCTCTGTTCAGATTGAAGATTATGCTTTGTGCGGTACTTTTTGTATTGAACTGCGAGTTGCTTCTCAGCATAAGCACTGCAGTGCTGTTTTCAAGCGCTCTTTCTCCCCTCGCAACCAAAGTGTTGACTATCTCGAACAAATCCGGACAATAGCCCGCACAATCAAGCTCAGCAGCCAAAATTATCTTGGAATTGCTTAAATCAGGCAAATCCATTCCACTTGGAATTTTAAGTATGTCAAAACCCTCGGTCGAATATTCCACCATTTCTTCCAATACGGCTGAAGTTTTTTTTGACTGGATTAAAACCATCGGCCTATTCATACAAGTCCTCCAGCATATCATAAGTTTCATAAAGCTTTTTCTTTAAGGAAGGCGGCAAGGCCGCCCTTTCCGGTTCTATCCCCATAAGGCTTCGCCTGTTTTTCGAACCCATGAATACGCCGCCTATGAAATGTGTGCTGTGGTGCCATTCTCCCCTGAGTGTTGCCAGTATTGACAATGCACCCGATGAAAGCGCAGGCGCAATAAAAGGCTTGAAACCCGTTTCACGGATTTTCAAGTTTGCATGTTTTGCGGCTTCTGTCAGTTCATGGGAGAGTTTCTCGTTGTAGACGCTTATGCTGTTTGCAATCAAGAGACCTTCACCGTGCGGCCCGTACGCTCTTCCATGAATTTCATAATCTTTTGTTTCTTCTCTCAGGCGGGAATAGAAGCGTGCCCTGGCATGCATAACACCCAATCCGTATCCTCTTATTTGGTCTGTGCCAAGGCCTGTGTAATCCATGTTTCCATTTTCGTCCGTATTGGAAACTTCCCAAGCCTTCCTGCATAAAAGATCAACTGGATCGGACACCACTGCAAACAGCCCCTTGAAGCCTCTTCTCCTTGCCATTTTCGCATAGATTGAAAGTATAGCGGCATTGCCCTCGAACTGGACCATCCTTACGTCCTTTTTTTCGTCTCCAACCGGCGGGACTCCCTTGCTGGCGCAAAACACAAATACGTCGCAATCAAACAGGCCCTCTTCCTCAATTTTTTCTATTTCCGGAAAAGGCATTCCTCCTGAAGGTCCATAAATCTGTGATGTTTCGTAATACCATCTGTCCTTGTTGGATGGCTTTGGATCGTATATCCCCACGCTTTTGACAATGTCTCCCCCCATAAGCCTCAGTCCTGTCAAAAGGGTGCCCCCAACGTCTCCCAGACCGACAAGATTTATTCTGTAGGGCCCGTTGGTGTCGGGATGAAGACAATCCATCCAGTTAGGATATGCGGTGTTCACCGATTTAACGAGGCCTTTTTCAATTCTTTCCACAATCCATTCGGGCCAATCGGGATAATTCCGCTCGGCAGGTTCATCAAATAAATCGACTGTCTCATTTTGCATGTCAACCAAATCCGGGTGGTTTAGCAAAAAGCTCCTTCTTGTTTTCCCCAGTGGCGCACTCGACAAATAGCAAAGTACATCCCCTTCTTTCTTCGCGCAGTGTTCCCCTAAAGGCTCAAGGCAATTTTCCCTCATTTCTTTTTCCGTGAAAACCACCATTCCCTTGTACTTGTAATAAAACATTTCGTGCCCCCTATTTTTCCGTTATTATCCTCTTGAGCTTTTCGAGCGCCTCTATGTCATTCAACAGATAGGTCGACGGGCTCAAGTTCAAGTCATGATGCATGTCCCTTCCATGGTCGGGAAATCTGGGAGACATGAAAACTTCTGCCAGGGCCGCCATTGTGAAGCTCCTCTCATTGACAATCTGATAGACTTCCTCTATCGTCGTCAAAATCTCATATGCATTTTCAAGACATGTCTTTGACAATTCATAAACCGCCTGTTTAGAGGCTCCCCTTATATAGTATGGCGACATGTAGGGCAAAATGAGATTCACCGATGGAATCATGTTCCTCTCGTGGTATTCGCCTCTCCACAGGGTGTCTCCCCCAAGGAAGGGATAGAGCGAATTTTCATTGAACCATGTCTTAAGCCTGGGGATGAAATAAGCCGTTTCAACATCCCGATTCTCTATTTCCATCAGTTCTTTTCCCCTGCCCGAAAGTATTCCCACAATTATTTTCTTTACTTCTATGTTTTCTTTTTCAAAAAGAGGATTTACCGCCCTGAAACGATATCCTTTGTGCAAAAGATCGTCTATAAGGAATACCGGCCGGTTGAACGAACGGATTATTTTAACCTGGTTTTCCAATTCCACATAGTAGGGATAGGCCTTCATCTCATTGGTTTTCATGAAAGGTTCGAAGTATCGCTCAGTATGCATCGATTTGGTTACCGTATTTGGAACTATCTGCCCGTTCAAGACCTTTCCGAAAGGCACGCACATGTTTTCTCCGGTCTTTTTGGGATAGACCGGGTCCACCCCGACTCCGTTTTCTTTGCATATCATCTCAATCATCTTATCGTAAATCATGTTCCTGTCGAAAGACAGCATCAAGTGGCCCGGGTATAGTCTGGTCAAAGACTTGAGCAGTTTTTTTCTGGCTTCCCCGATGCACTCCTGAACCATCGGATGGCTCTGGTAGGGCTCCTTTATGGATTTGCTGGCATCGAGTGTTATTATGCTTGGAGATGTCATTTTCACAACAAAGACACTCTTGTCCCCTATTCTGTGGGGCACCCTTTGAAAGCCGTTGAGCGTGAGTGTTTCATGAAGCTTGGGCGTTTCATGCTCTTTGAATGTATTGTAGTATATTGCGTAGCTGTAGTCCTTCTTCAAGCAAACTCCCAAAGTTTCGGTCAATAGAATCTGGCTGTACGTTCCGTCGCTTCTTCTTGGATCCAGGAAAAGTCCGTCTATCATTATTATGCGTCCCATTGAATTTTCCCTTACATATTCAGACACACCATCATGCTTGAATTCCTGATAAAGGCTGCTTGATTTCACCAGATGGAACAATGAAAAAGCAATTATCCTGTTTTCATCGTTCAGATCCCTGATTATGAGCATTTTGGGGCTGTTTTTCATGGTAAAATGCTTCAGCTTCTGAAATGCGTCCAAGCTGTCTTCAAAATAGCTGTTCGACAACTCTTTGAGAAGCTCGACGTCGAATTCAGTCAGCAATTCCACCTGCTTCGATTTTATTTTCATTATTGTCTTGTACTGCGGTTCCCTTCTGTACAGGCCCTTTTCGTAAATATACTTTTGGGCAATCGGATCTATCAAGTTGGATATGTCCCTTTTTTCGTCTATGTTCTTGCGTATGAGTGTTGAGCTTATGTCCTCATATTCCGGTTTCAGTACAAGCCTCACCGATTCGCCCTTCAAGCTTTTGCAAGCCTCGTCAAGTCTTATGTCATCCTCTTCAGACTCTATTAGACCCTTCCTTTCAAAAATTATATGGTTGAAAGAACAAATCTGACCATTGGATTTGTATGCGCTGGCGTTAAGCAACACGTCGCTCCCTATCACAAGATAAACCTTGGTCCCCCCGAACACTTGAGACAATTTTTCAAGATCTTCCGGATTAGCTATGTTTATGGGCATGTTCTCCGGAAAAAGATATATGCCCAGTTCATCCGCAACCGACATTCGAATTATATTTCTGCGGATCAGGTTCGGCTGTGTTCTCTTCGACCATGAAAATTCATCGACTGCAAGATATACCTCATACCCCTTGTCCCTTATCTCTCTGGCGATTTCTTTGTGGCTTAGGGAAAACGGGTCGAATGTCCCTGGGAAAAATGCGATTTTATCGTTCTTGTTTATATGCATTCCTCCGAACAAATGGGTATAGTCCGATATGAATCTGTAAATGTCATTCAGCCCGGCTGCATTGGTGAGGAAAAGTATGCTTTCGTCCTTAGCGTCCAAATCAAGCAGCGTCAGGATTTTTTTTGCTATGAGCTCGAAAATCCTATGTGTCTTTTGCAGGTCAAGATTATTGGATTTGAATATGTTTTTTGCGATGACCCCGAAAGCCACATACTTGACCCTT
>CAZEHH010000052.1:0-1584 GCA_964512505.1 uncultured Peptostreptococcaceae bacterium | reverse complement strand
ATTGGATTTGAATATGTTTTTTGCGATGACCCCGAAAGCCACATACTTGACCCTTTGATTGAAGCTTACAATGCCGTTCATGAGTATGCCCAAAAGCCTTATCTGGCGATTCTCGTATGCCTCCCGGGTCTCATGGAAGTGTCTCCTGTATTCGGCATAATTCTCTATAGCTACCCCTATGGTTTCAAAAAGAAGCGATTCTATTTGAGGATTTGCGCTTTTCGCCTTTATGACCATGTCGTCGATGAATTCATCAAGTTCACCCGGCTTCAAATACAATACCAGTCTTCCAAGATATGCCGGTATATACTTTGTGAATTGATAATTTTCTATTTCAAGCGCGCGAATCAATTCCACGGCAATGTCGTTCCGCTGGTCGAATGAAAGGTGGTGGAAGATTTTCACAAGGGACTCCCCTGCCTTGTTCCTCACCGTGGGACTCGCCGAAACCTTGAGAAGATTGCAATAGTGCATTGCCGTGTGGAGACCGTTCTTTCCTATGTCTCCCATGGCCTTCTCGAGCATAACCTCGACATGAATTTTCTTTATTATCCACGGGGTAGCAGTCTTTAGATTGCTGAGGAAAAGATATGAAAGTTTTTCCTCGTCCCTTTTTCTGTGTGATTCAAAAGTCTTCACGTCATCTTCCGGCAGCCCCATACCGATTGCAATCCTGTGATTGAGAAAATTTTCAGCAGGCAATTCGGAATATGCGAACTTGTAATTGATTTGTCTTCTGAGCCTGTCAAAAAACGGATTTGAATCCTCTCCGCTTTCCAGGATGTTTTTTACGGCATCTTTTGCAGACACCCTTATTTGGATATCATCGTCATAAATGCATTTTTCCAAAAATCCGTAGGGCTTTTCCACATCTTCATACTGGCAAGAACCAAGTCCTATCCTTTTCAGTATTTCTATGAAATACATTCGCTTGTTGACACTTGTTTCTTTTTCAAGCTGCCCGCAAATTCCGGATACGGTTTCAAGATAGTTTTTTCTTTGCATTGGCCTGCATCTGTCAAACAGCGACTCGATCATCTTGCGGGCAGAATAGCCTATCCAATACTGATGGACCGGAACTGTCTCGATGTCGGGATACAATGACATTTGAAGATACTTGTCGAAAATTTGGTAGCTTGAAATTTCGGGAGGATTTATCCTTACGCTTTCCGGGACCTCCTTTCGGTATTCTTCATCCAATGTGGCAATGAGAACACCCATGAGCGACGCACTCTGATTTCTTATATCGTCCTCGCTGTGAGTGAGCTGGTCATACAAAAAATTCAAAGTGGAAAGCTTCTGCTTTTGGGTCAAGTATGTCGAATATTCCTCGACTACATTAAGGTATCCCCTAAGATTGTTTATGTCCGACTCGCTTCTGGCCTGTTCAAGAATTGCGTTCAAGGAAGATTCGTCCCTGAGCGAATGCATGAGCTTTATGTTGTGACCTATTGAGCGCATCTTTATGCTCTCTATTATCGAATCCCCTTGAAGCATTGCAAGATCGCTTTTTCTTTCCAATCCCCTGCCGGTCAAATCAGCCGGCGGCTTTTCAACGTCAAGCTCCAATCCCTTGCTCAGCAT
>CAZEHH010000051.1:0-11358 GCA_964512505.1 uncultured Peptostreptococcaceae bacterium | reverse complement strand
AAGTCCCTGCGTTTTTAAACGCAGGGATGTTTTTTTTACAAAAAAACAAATATTGATTTTCTTCAAGCTATTTTTAAGCTTTGGCAGGCATAATGGCATTGTGGAAGGAAAGGGGGGGACAAAATGAAATTGAGGCACGAATTCAAGCAGTACATCAACTATTCCGATTATTTGATCCTGAAGAACAGGCTTCAAACGGTCATGAAGGCTGATGCCAATGCAGGAGATGAATGCGCTTACCAAATAAGAAGCCTGTATTTCGACAACATGTACGACAAGGCCTTAAGGGAAAAGATAGATGGAGTCAACCGGCGGGAAAAATTCCGGATGCGTTTTTATAACGATGACACATCTTTCATAAGGCTTGAAAAAAAGAGCAAGATAAACAGCCTTTGCAACAAGGTGTCGACAAGAATCTCCGCCGGGGAGGCAGCGGATATCATAAATGGAAAATACGGATGGATGGCGGAAAGCGACGACAACTTGAAACTTGAGCTCTACAGTAAAATCAAAGGGCAGCTGCTTAGGCCCCAGACGATAGTTGAATACACTAGAGAGCCGTTTGTCATGCAGGCAGGAAATGTGAGGGTGACAATCGACAGGAACATAAGAACGAGCATTTTGAACACGGATTTTTTAAACATTCAAGCTCCACTTATAACCGCCGGTGAAAAATATATGATTTTGGAGGTCAAGTACGATAATTTCCTGCCTGAAGTTGTGCGCAAGATTGTGAATCTGGGAGATTTAAACACTTCGGCTTTTTCAAAATATGGTGTCTGCCGGGTGTACGGATAAGTGGATTTGGCTGCAAAACATAAATACTAACAAACATAAAGGAGAATCAACATGACTTTCGACGATATTTTCAAATCAAATTTTTTGGAAAACATAACATCAGTATCAATTCTTGACATGGCCATAGCGCTTACTTTGGCCTTTGCGATGGGGGTGCTCATATTCTATGTATACAAGAAGAGTTTTACCGGAGTCATGTATTCATCAAGCTTCGGACTGCTGCTTATAACGCTTCCCATGATAACGGCGCTTGTGATACTCGCCGTAACAAGCAACATAGTGCTATCTCTTGGAATGGTGGGAGCATTGTCCATAGTAAGATTCAGGACGGCCATAAAAGAGCCTCTGGACATCGCTTTTCTTTTCTGGTCGATAGCCGTAGGCATAGTTTTGGCTGCAGGACTCATTCCCCTGGCCGTATTCGGAAGCCTTTTCATAGGAATAGTAATGGTAATCTTCTCCAACAAAAAATCCTATGACAGTCCTTATATAGCAGTTGTCACATGCGACGGAGAGACTGCGGAGGAAAGTGTGCAAAAGTTCTTGTCCGATAGCGTTCAAAAGAGCGTTGTAAAGAGCAAGACGGTAAGCAAAGGGATTATTGAACTGAACTATGAAATAAGGCTAAAAAATGAAAACACTAAATTCATCAACAGACTGTCTGATCTCGATGGCGTAAACAATGCAATACTTGTCAGCTACAATGGAGATTACATGGGATAGCAGTGGAAGGATATAAAAATGAGCAAAAATAAATATACAAACATTGCATGCATAATGATAATCTGCTTTTCGTTGCTTGCCACAATATTCTTCATGAACGGGGAGGCGCTTGGAATAAGTGCATATTCAAGCAGTCTTCCATATGAAAACACGCTTTTTGACGACAGCTATGTGCATACGGTAGATATTGTAGTCGATGAGGACGACTGGGGCGAAATGCTTGAAAATGGAGCTGATAAGGAGTACGTAATCAGCACAGTCGTAATCGACAACAATGCGATAAACAATGTGGCTATAAGAACAAAAGGGAACAGCTCATTAAGAGATATTGTAAAAAGCGACTCTGACAGATACAGTTTCAAGATAGAATTCGACCATTACGATGATTCGCTTTCGTATTACGGTCTTGACAAATTGGCTCTAAACAACATGTATCAGGACAACACGTATATGAAGGATTACCTGGCCTATCAAATGCTTGATTTCATGGATGCGGACGCTCCGCTTGCAAGCTATGCATACATCACTGTAAATGGTGAGGATTGGGGGCTATATCTGGCGGTTGAGGCAGTAGAGGATTCCTTTATTGATCGCGTTTATGGTACGGATTCCGATGGAAATCTCTATAAGCCGGAAACCGGGAGCGATAGGAATAATGTTGAGTCGGCGGATGGTCAAACCATGGAAAGACCGCCTATGGATATGGATGTAGATGGTGAAACCGATGGGTCTATGCCGCCGGAAAGACCAAATATGGATGATGAAAATATGGCCGATGGCGCCATGCGTCCTGAAAGACCGGATATGGATGGAGAAAATATGGGAAGACCAGGCGGCGGCGGGGGAAATATGGGCGGTTCGAGTTCCAACGGCGCAACGCTTGAATATACAGACGATGATTATGACAGCTACACCGATATATTTGACAATGCAAAAACGGATGTATCTGATAGCGACAAAGATACTCTTATCGCAGCGCTAAAGCAATTGGGCGAGGGTGAAGATTTAGGATCGGCTATTGAAGTTGATGAGGTAATAGATTACTTTGTCGTTCATAATTATTTGCTTAACTTTGACAGCTATACGGGAACTATGCTTCACAATTATTATCTCTATGAGGAAGATGGCTTGCTCTCGATGATAGGCTGGGACTACAATCTTAGTTTTGGCACTTTCATATATGGACGGGATGAGACAGCGACGGACTATGTGAATTATCCGATCGATACTCCAACGACAGGCAATGTTCAAGAGGACAGGCCAATGCTGGACAAAATTCTGACAGACGATGAATATTTGGACCAATACCATAGCGAGTTTTCGAGCTTCATTGAATCGTATTTTGAAAGCGGATATTTTGAAGAAACAATCGAAAATGTATCAGCCATGATAGCTCCATATGTGGAAAAGGATCCGACCGCATTATGTTCATATGAAGAATTCCTGAAGGGCGTGGAGACTCTTAAGGAGTTTAACCTGCTAAGAGCAGAAAGCATAAGGGGGCAGCTTGATGGAAGCATTCCATCCACAGAAAGTGAGCAAGCAGGTTCGACAGAACTGATAAACGCAGATCATCTTGACCTATACGATATGGGAAGCAAATAGAATATTTCTGGAGTTCTGTTTTTTAAAAAATATTTGCTCATGCATCGCAGGATGCCGTTGTTTCAGTTGCACGATATGCGTTTGAACCATCGACCGCAAAAGAGGAATCCTCCCTTTGATTTTCATTGGGAGGATTTCATTTTAACGCAATATGGGAATGTGAATCTGAAATATGTTCAGGACCGATTACTAATCAATATAATATGTTTATAACACCTGCGGCCTTATTGATGCGTATTGCCTTAGCGGCATCTGTTGGCAGGTCAATCATCAAGCTGCTTGCCGCATTTTGGGCAATAGGAATAATCTTTTTCCACAGGACAGCCGCAGCCGGGACATCGCGCGGGTTTGACGAATATTCTTGTTACTATGAGATAGATAATAAGGTTTGAAGGCACATTCAAAAGACCGAAAAATCCCCAAAGCCATTTGTTTGAACCCCGCTTCTGGGCATCGAGAAAAATCCAGGTTCCTTGGGCGAAAAGAAGCGCGGCTATGAGTATGAAGACTGCTGAAGGCACATTTCTAAGCTCTTCCATTTGTATGAGCCCCCTTTGTTATCTGGCGTTTTATAAGGAAGGGAAGCATAAGTGGGGAAACCATGAAAATTGACAAGTATATCCTTGAAAGAGCAACTGCGTGTCCGGAGAAAACAAGGGCCAGGCAAGAGCCTAGGAATAGTGCGGCCAACAGAATAAAAGCTGTAAATTCAAGTGCATTGCGTTTCTTGCCGCTTTTGTTTTCTCTTTCTGCCATGAGCTTGCCCAAAACAATTTCTTTGAAAGGGTCTTCAAATTCGGGGAAAACCATTGAGGTTTCCAATTCGCCGAGCTCTTCCCAATAGCGTGAACAATCCTCGCAGCCATACAAATGGCTCCTTAGTTCTTCGGTCATTTCAGATTCCCCATAATGCACATCCATCAGTTCCATCTGGTACATTTCGCATGATTTGTTCATTGTGCTTCCACCCCCATTTCCGAACGGATTTTATTTATGCAGTCGTGAAGCCTTGACCTTACAGTCCCTATGGGACAATTTTCGATTCGGCTGATTTCTTCATAGCTGTAGTGATAATAATGCTTAAGTATGAAAACCCTTCTTTTTGCATCCGGCAATTTTTTCAGTATTTCCGAAACTTTTCCGAAAGCTTCCCTTTCCAATACGCTTTTTTCAACATCGCTGGCGGAAGAAACGGCCGGGTTGGCCGATTCGGGGCGCTCGCGGCTCCTCTTTCGGAGTTCGTCCTTGTGGAGGTTTGTGGCGATGCTTATCAGCCATGTTGAAAATTTAGACTTAGCTTTGAAACTGCCAATTTTATTTAGAGCTTTAAGAAAAGTTTCCTGGGTCAAATCCCTTGCGGTTTGCTCGTTAAGGGTTGTTTTTAAGAGGTAGCCATAAACAATGGGATAGCTGTCCCTGAACAATTGATCCAGTGCTTTCGGATCATTCTTCTTTGCGGCTTTGATCAATTGGTCTTCTTTCAAGGAATCACCACCTTGTTTGAAAGCGCTTAGCGAATGAAGTGATCTATGGTTTCCGCCAGGCCATCGGCAATTTCATATGAAGGATCGGAATAGCTCTTGAGGTTCTTTTGCCGGTCGGTAGGAGCCTCTTTGAGTACATGATTCATGTTTGGTATCACAAAGCAATTTTCGGGGCCGACCTCCGCTGAAATGAGTTCGACTTCTTCCCGGGGAACCTGAATGTCAGTTTCACCGGCAATGAAAAGCATTGGTATTTCGAGCTTGGCAATCTCATCCACCGGATTGTAGGCAATCCATGCCTTAAGAAAAGTCACCTTGTCTGTAGAAAAAAACTTTTTTGCTTCCGGACTCATCTTTCCGACGGGTTTTCCCGATTTTATGCGACTGAGTATTTCGGATGTTTCTTCCGAAAAAGAATTTGAAAGATTTTTGAATTGATCTGCAAGAACAAGGTCTATGCTTCGGCCGGGTCCTGAAAGCGATATTAGGCCCGAGACATCTTCCCGCTGGGCGGCCAAAGTGCCGACAAGTGAACCCTGGCTGTGTCCTATTAAATAGATATTATCATATCCTTGCGATTTAAGGTAGCGTATTGAACTCACTGCGTCGTCGACAAAATCTTCCAAGACGAGGTTTTTGTTTTCGAAGCTTGCCGCGCTTTTTCCGGAAGTGCGCTTGTCATACCGCAAAGTGGAAATGCCGCGGTCATAAAGATCGAGAGCCAGCCATTCGAGCGAGCTGTTGTCTATGTTTCCGCCCGACTGATTGCCGTCCCGGTCGGTTGGGCCGGATCCGGCAATCATAAGTGCGACAGGCGCTTCTTTTCCGCAGTCAAGCAAGGTTCCGTAGATAGTCCCTTCTTCTGTTTTTATTGACACTTCATTCCACTTTTCCGCCTGCCATGAAAGTAAAAATGTTAGGGCCAGGACTGCAATAAGGGTTTTAGATTTCATGGTCTCACCTCACTTTTTCCATGTGTTCCAGTTTCCAGACAGTCACGTATGAGAAAGTCGACATCCATGCTATGGTGTGCAAAATGCTTCGACAAGAAGATTTTGAGAAAAAAGGCGTTAAATCGTTGGCTGCATCGAGCATTTCGAAGGGAAACCAAACGGCAAGATCGAACAGACCTGCGACAGGCGGCGCAACATAAAGCACCAATAGTGTAAAAACAGCAGCAACTGAAGGTTTACTGAAAAAGCTTCCTGCGAGAAGCGTAAGGCTTGCCGCGAAGACGAAATACAAACCGTAAAGGAATCCTGCTTTAAGGGCAGGTGCAAAACTTGTCAAATCCGTTCCGAAGAGAATTGCCGAATAAGCATTTGCAATCGAAGCGCCTGCAATCGAGAAAGCGAAAAGGGCTGTTCCATTTACCACAAGCTTGCTCAGATAGACGTTCCTTATTTTTGCTCCGGAAGTAAAGGGTATTACAAGGGTTCCCTTGCTGAATTCATTCGGAATCGAGCCCATGAGGGCGAGTACAACGACGAACGACCCTATTTCATACAGACTGTCAAGATAGCTCCTCAGCGCTTCCCTTTGGCTCATTTCGAAGATTGCCGAAAAATCGACTCCGGGAGATTGCGACTTCAGTATTGCCGGCAGCAGTTTCAACAGAATGGGATTAAGGAAAGCGAATGCAATGAATGTACTTGCAAGCGCAAGCAGACGGAAGGTTCGTGTCGCTTCAATCCATTCCTTGTTTGTCCAGGCCATAAAATTATTCATTGCTGTTCACCGCCTTAAGGAAAAAATCCTCCAGTGTGGATTTTTTGCGCAAGAGGGATTGGACTGCGAGATTCATTTCCCCCAAGGTTTTCAGAAGCAGCACTTTTGATTCATCAGTTTGCTTGAGGTGAAAAATGAAACGGCCGTTTACTGTTTGCATATTTTCCATCCAGGGTTTCCTTTTCAAGGCGGCAATGTTTTCGGGTGAGGGGTTTTTTTCGAAAACAGCTTGGTATGAAGAAGGCAGGTATTTGTCGTCCAAATCGGTCAGATTAGTTTCAAGGTGTATATGGCCGCAGTGGAGTATTCCGATCCTATCGCATATTTTTTCTATGTCGTCGAGTATGTGCGAGGATATAAGAACGGTCTTTCCTTGCCTGTTCAGGTCCTTAATGATATTCACCATGTCGTTTCTGCCTTCGGGATCGAGAGCGGAGGACGGCTCGTCAAGAAGGAGAAGCTCCGGATCCCCTACTAGTACTGAAGCAAGCCCGAGGCGTTGCCGCATCCCTCTGGAATATCCTCCGATCCTTCGGTAGGCGTCATCCGAAAGCTTTACGGTTTCAAGCAGCTCGGCCGCATTTCTTTTCGCGGCTGAATTTTTTCTTTTGAACATGGAATCTATGAACAAGAGATACTCGAGTCCCGTCATGTATTGATAGAATCCGGGGTTTTCCGGCAGATATCCTACCGTTCCTGACTTTCGGGAATTCATGCTTGTCGCTTTGCCGGCTATCAGGCATTCTCCGGATTCAAATTCGGCAAGGCCTGCAAACAGATTCATTGCAGTCGATTTCCCTGCGCCGTTTTTGCCGATGAATCCGTATATTTCGCCTTTTTCGACATGTATTGACAAATCCTTCAGCACATGGTGCGGCCCATAGCTTTTATTCAGCCCTTTTGCATATATCATTTTGTTTCAACCCTCCCGAAAAGCAGATAGAAGACAGGGCCTATGATGTTGAGGAATATTATTATCAGAGCCCAAAAAGGTTTTGAAAGTGTCCGTACGTCATTCTTTAAAAGCAGTCTCAGGCAGAAAGCAGTAAGACCGATCTGTATGGCTATCATTGGAGCGAAAAGCTTTATCGCTTCAATGACGGTAAGGTTAGTAAACATAGTATAGCCTCCCAAATGTTATTGTTGTTGGTTTTCAGTCATATGACGGATGAAACGGCAAAAAGTTCGGTAAAAATAAAAAAAATATTGAAATATACACTGCGGGGGTATAAAGTCTATAAGAGGAGGTGAATCACATGCCTATCTACGAATACAGATGCAAAGCTTGCGGTCGGACTTTCGACAAGCTGTCATCCATTTCCGAAAAGGACGACATGAAAACATGCCCATATTGCGGAAAAGATGATTCAGTAAAACTTGTTTCGGGATTTCTTTCAAAGAGTACATCAAAGGGATCATGCAATGCTTCATCGGGAGGCTGAGGGCTCTTCTGATTCCCGTTGGGAAAAAGTTGCAGAAAGGATTTGAATGCATGAAGTCTGACAAAAATAAATTGAAAATGACAATACCGGATTTCGAACCCAGACACATTTTCGAGTGCGGACAGTGTTTCAGGTGGAACAGGGAGGCCGATGGAAGCTACACGGGTGTCGCCCATGGGAAAGTTATTAATGTGCTCAAGGATGGGGAAAAAATCGTTTTCGACAATATCGGCGAAGGGGACTTTGAGGCTGTTTGGGAAAATTACTTCGACCTTAAGCGGAATTATTCGGAAATAGAAAAACAACTTTCGAAGCTCGATGAAACAATGGAAAATGCGGTGGCTTTCGGTCGCGGCATGAGAATACTGAATCAGGATCCGTGGGAGACACTGGTCTCCTTTATCATATCGGCTAACAATGGGGTAGCCAGAATAAAGGGCATAGTTGAAAATCTCAGTCAAGGCTATGGACCGGAGTTGGGCATATACAAGGGCAAGATGAGGTATGGCTTTCCCGAAGCCTCGGTTATTGCATCTTTGAATGAGGAGGCCATAAGGGCGTGCGGGGCAGGCTACAGGGACAAATATATCCTCAAGGCTGCAAGGGCCGTTTCCGGAAACAGCGGATGGCTGGAGTCGGTTTGCGGGCTCGACACAGAAGACGCCAGGAGTGAACTCATAAGGCTCAACGGCGTCGGGCCCAAGGTTTCAGACTGCATACTTCTTTTTTCAATGAAAAAGATGGACACCTTCCCGGTGGACGTATGGGTGAGAAGGACAATGGAATATTTCTACATGCATAAAAAAAGCAGCCCGGAAGAAATAAGCGAATTTGCAGAGGATTACTTCGGGGATTTGAAGGGGTTTGCGCAGCAATACCTTTTCCACTATGCAAGGCAGAACAGCATAGGCAAATGAAAATCCCGGCAAATCGTTGAATTTGCCGGGATTTTCATAATGGACCTTATTATGGCAGGGGATTTTACTGGTCTGAATACAGCCGGCCGCATGGGGTAGATATGCAAGAGGCGAAAAAGCGAGGTGTGACTATGAAAAAAACATTCAGTATAGACGGCATGACATGTTCGGCTTGTTCGGCAGCCGTAGAAAAGGCGGCTGGGAAACTGGAAGGCGTTGCGAAGTCGGAAGTCAATCTTGCCACCGGCAAGATGACAATCGAATATGATGAAAACCTTTTGGATCAGGAAACGATATTCGAGGCAGTCAAGAAAGCAGGGTACAGAGCCTACGAGGACAAGGATACAAGGAAAGTAGTCATTCCTGTGGAAGGAATGACATGAGCATCATGCGCGGCTGCGGTTGACCGGGCGGTCAACAAGCTTTCTGGAATAGAATCCGCTGATGTCAATCTGGCGGTGGAAAAGGTCACGGTTGCATATGACGGAAATGTCGTAAGGCTTTCCGAAATTAAAGCTGCAATCAGAAAGGCAGGCTACAAACCGCTCGAAATAGAGAGGGAATCGGCAGAACATGATGCCGACAAGGAAAGGAAAGACAAAGAAATACGCATAATGAAAACAAAGCTTGCGGTATCTGTCATGTTCACGCTGCCCCTCCTCTATATAGCGATGGGTCATATGATTGGCATGCCTGTTCCGAATGCTCTGAACCCAATGACAGATCCAATGAATTTTGCAATTGCTCAACTCCTGCTGGTCATCCCTGTGATGGGCGCGGGATTCAGATTCTATATTGTGGGTTTCAGGACTCTTGCAAAGGGCAGTCCCAACATGGATTCTCTCATTGCATTGGGGACTGGCGCCGCATTCATATATGGGGTATACGCTCTTGTGCGGATTTCTTCGGGAGATGTTTCATATGCATCGCAGCTGTACTTCGAGACTGCCGCGACAATAATAACATTGATTCTTTTCGGCAAATTCCTTGAAACGCGTTCGAAGGGAAAGGCTTCCGAAGCAATCAAAAAATTGGCGGGCCTTCAGCCCAAGCAGGCGACAGTCCTCCACGGCGACTCGGAGATTGAAATTCCGATTGGGGAGGTCGAGCCTGGAGACACTATTGTGGTAAAGCCCGGAGAAAGGATACCTGTCGACGGAATAGTCGTAAGCGGCCATTCTTCAGTCGACGAGTCGATGCTTACAGGTGAAAGTCTGCCGGTTGAGAAGAATTCCGGGGATCGGGTGATAGGCGCAAGCATAAACAAGAACGGCAGCCTGGTATTTGCGGCAGAGAAAGTGGGAAAAGACACGGTCCTGTCTCAAATAATAAAGCTTGTAGAGGAAGCTCAAGGCAGCAAGGCTCCGATTGCGAGGCTTGCGGATGTCATCTCGGGATATTTCGTTCCTGCTGTGATGGCGGCGGCTGTTTTATCTGGATTGGCATGGTATGTTTCAGGAGAAGGAGCCGTGTTCTCTCTGACCATATTCATATCGGTTCTTGTAATAGCATGTCCATGCGCACTGGGGCTTGCAACTCCTACGGCAATAATGGTTGGAACAGGCAAAGGCGCGGATTACGGTGTCCTCATCAAAAGCGGAGGCGCTCTTGAAACCGCCCACAAGATCGATGCGATAGTTTTCGACAAGACCGGAACCATAACGAAAGGAGAGCCGGAAGTGACCGACATGGCATTTTTCGGCGGCATGGATGAATCGGAAGTTCTCAGGCTTGCAGCTTCGGCTGAGAAAGTTTCGGAACATCCTCTTGGCGACGCAATAGTAAAAAAAGCCGAAGAAAGGGAATTGGGACTCGCGAGGCCTGAAACATTCAACTCCTTCACTGGAAAGGGAATAGAGGCAGAAGTCGAAGGCAAAAGCATTTTGATTGGAAACGCAAAATTTTTCCATGACAAGGGCATAAGGCTTGAAAATGAAATCGAAGAAGTTCTGGAAGCATTTTCCTCAGAGGGAAAGACTCCCGTAATATTTTCAGTCAACAGCTTGGTTGAAGGCGTTTTCGGCATTGCCGATGTAATAAAGGAAGACAGCGCAAGTGCGGTTGGCGAACTTTCCGGACTGGGCATAGATGTATACATGATAACTGGAGACAACAGGAAAACAGCTTTGGCAATAGCGGACAAGGCGGGCATAAAATCGGTGCTGGCGGAAGTTCTGCCTGGCGGCAAGGCGGATGAAATCAAAAAGCTTCAAAGGCAGGGGAAGACCGTGGCTATGGTTGGCGACGGAATAAACGACGCCCCCGCCTTGGCACAGGCCGACATAGGGATTGCAATCGGCAGCGGCACGGATGTGGCAATGGAATCGGCTGACATAGTTTTGATGCACAGCAGAATCACAGATGTGGTTACAGCCGTAAAGCTCAGCAGGAGCACGATTGGAAACATCAAACAGAATCTTTTCTGGGCATTCGCATACAATACTGCGGGCATACCGATAGCGGCAGGATTTCTCCATCTTTTCGGAGGGCCTCTGCTCAATCCGATGATAGCGGCCGCTGCAATGTCAATGAGCAGTGTTTCAGTTGTGGGCAATGCCTTGCGTTTGCGCAAGTTCAAACCATAATCAGACTGACGAGAATGTATGATTTCTGCGTTGTCAGAAAGTGGAAAGTGAAAAGTGGAAAGTAGAAAGCAGAAAG
>CAZEHH010000050.1:2032-11404 GCA_964512505.1 uncultured Peptostreptococcaceae bacterium | reverse complement strand
CAGAGAAGGCGGAAGAACAGTTGGAGCAGGAGCTGTAGCCACAATAATCGAATAAGCCAAGGTTAAACCGGAAGACAGGGTGGAAACCTTTTCTTCCGGTTTTTATTTTGAGTGCATTCATTTCCGCCATACAGTCGGCAGCGATGTGAAATTCTGTTGACATGACCGGTAAATTGTGATAGTTTATATTAGTGACCTTAAGGTGGCGGAGTGTGCCACGAAGTATCAATTACAAACAGTAGAATTCGGGAGGTGTTAAGGTTGAGGGTTAAAGTAACACTTGCCTGCACAGAATGCAAGCAGAGAAATTACAACACTATGAAGAACAAGAAAAATAATCCTGATAGGCTTGAATTGAAGAAATACTGCAGATTTTGCAAGACGCATACTATGCACAAAGAAACAAAATAGTTTTGGGATCTGTTATTACTACTAAGGATGTGGAAAAATGGCGACACAAACAAGCGCGAACAAGAGGCAAGGCCCCGTCAAGTACATGAAGAGTGTAAGGATGGAGCTCAAGAAAGTGAATTGGCCAAACAGAGGCGAACTGAAATCATATACGGGAGTCGTTCTGGTTACATGCGCACTGGTTTCATTTGGTATTTGGGTTTTTGATTCGGCCTTTGCTCAATTCATCAAAATGCTGATCAACTAGTATTGAAACAAAAAGGGAGGGTAGAGTGATTATCTAAAAAAAAGGTAATCCTCTTTAATATGTCTGAAAATGCTAAATGGTATGTTGCACATACTTACTCGGGATACGAGAACAAAGTAAAAGCGAATATGGAGAAGATTGTGACCAACCGTGGCATGGAGGACATCATCCTGGACATTAAAGTGCCTATGGAAGACAGAGTCGAAATCAAGAACGGTAAAAGGAAAGTCGTTCAAAGAAAGATTTTCCCCGGTTACGTCTTGGTCAAGATGGTAATGACGGATGAATCTTGGTATGTTGTACGGAATACAAGAGGTGTCACGGGATTTGTAGGCCCGGGATCAAAACCGGTTCCGCTTTCGGATGATGAAGTCCGAAAAATGGGAATCGAAGACGGACTTCCAAGGATTGACATCAGCGTAGGCGAAAAAATCAAAGTCATATCCGGACCATTCGAGAATTTTGTCGGATTGGTCGAGGAAGTGCACATGGACAAGCAAACATTCAAGGTTCTTATCGACATGTTTGGAAGAGAAACGCCGGTTGAACTGGATTTTATCCAGGTTGAAAAATTGTAAAGCCATAAACCGAATTTGAATGACAGGAGGTGAAAACATGGCAAAAAAAGTTACTGGTCTCATCAAGTTGCAGATTACTGCAGGAAAAGCCACACCGGCACCACCGGTAGGTCCGGCTTTGGGACAGCATGGAGTCAACATAATGCAGTTTTGCAAGGAGTTCAATGCGAAAACAGCTGACAAGGGAGGATTGACAATACCGGTTGTCATAACGGTTTATCAAGACAGGTCATTCAGCTTTATTACGAAAACTCCGCCTGCGGCAGTTCTTTTGAAAAAAGCGGCTGGAATTCCGAAAGCTTCGGGAGAACCCAATCTTGTAAAAGTTGCTAGCGTTACTTTGGATCAAGTAAGGGAAATAGCCGAATTGAAGATGCCCGATTTGAACGCGGCAAGCATTGAAACTGCAATGAGCATGATTAAAGGCACGGCACGCAGCATGGGAATCACAATAAAAGAGTAACATCAAGTGGGAGGGGGCACCCGTTAATACCACGAAGGAGGGAAAGACATGCCTAAAAGAGGAAAGAAGTATCAAGATAATTTCAAAAAAGTTGACAGGTTGAACTTTTACGAGCCAAATGAAGCAGTGGCGCTTTTGAAGGATATGACAAACGCCAATTTTGACGAGACCGTAGAATTGCACATCAAAATGGGTGTAGATGGAAGACACGCCGACCAACAAGTCCGTGGAGCCATCGTTCTTCCAAACGGAACAGGAAAATCGAAAAAAGTATTGGTCATAGCCAAAGGCGAAAAAGCCGAAGAGGCCAGAGAAGCCGGAGCCGATTTCGTTGGAGCCGAAGACATGACCGAAAAGATTCAGAAAGAGAACTGGTTCGATTTCGATGTTATTGTTGCAACGCCTGACATGATGGGAATAGTTGGCCGTCTCGGAAGAGTGCTGGGACCAAAGGGTCTCATGCCAAACCCGAAATCGGGAACCGTTACCTTCGACATCGACAAGGCTGTAAAGGAAATCAAAGCCGGAAAAGTCGAATACAGGCTTGATAAAGCAAACATCATCCATGTTCCATTAGGCAAAGTGTCATTTGGAGAAAAGGAAATCATGGAAAACTTCAATACGTTGATGGCGGCAATCATCAAAGCCAAACCGGCATCGGCAAAGGGCACTTACTTGAGAAGTGTCACCATGACAAGCACTATGGGACCTGGAATCAAAATAAATACTGCTAAAATAGGAAAATAATTGCATAGCCACAGACAGTAGGTGCGAACAGCTTAAAATTACCTGCCGAGGCAGATTTGTCAGTTTTTATGAAACTATCTGGCCTCTTTGCGTTTGCACCGCCTGGAGGTCTTTTTATTGGCAGGATATTAAATTGAGGAGGTGTGCACATGTCCAAGAATTTTGACAGAAAGAAAAAAGCGGTTCAAGAGATAAAAGAAAAGTTTGACAAAGCCCAAGCGGCGGTTCTTGTGGATTACAGAGGACTCAACGTAGAGGAAGTTACGGAACTCAGAAAGCAGTTTCGCGAAGCAGGTGCGGAATACAAAATCTATAAGAACAATCTTGTGAAAATAGCTATTGAAGGAACTGATTTCGAGGCTTTGACAGAAGATCTTAAAGGACCGAACGCCATTGCGTTTGGATTCGAAGATCCTATCGTTCCTGCAAAACTGGTAAACGAATTTGCTAAAAAACACAAATTGCTTGAACTCAAATCTGCAGTTGTTGAAGGTCAATACTGCGATTTGGAAAAACTGAGCAGCATAGCCAACATACCGTCAAGAGAAGTCTTGATCGCCAAGTTTATGGGAAGCATCAAATCGCCTGTCAGCAATTTCGTTTACATGGCTAAGGCGATTGCCGACAAGAAAAATGAAGAAAACGCGGAAGCGTAAACAAAAAATAGTGAGGTGTTTAAAATGACAAAAGAGCAAATAATTGAAGCAATCAAAGAAATGACAGTCATGGAACTTAACGAATTGGTTTCGGCTTGTGAAGAGGAATTTGGAGTATCTGCAGCTGCGCCTGTAGCGGTAGCTGGAGCTGGAGCCGGTGCTGGAGCTGAAGCGGCTGAAGAAAAAACTGAATTTGATGTATTCATGAGCAGCTTCGGAGCCAACAAAATCAAAGTAATCAAAGCAATCCGCGAAGTTACAGGATTGGGACTCAAAGAAGCTAAAGCTCTCGTAGACGGTGCTCCTTGCGTTGTCAAGGAAGCCGCGGCCAAAGAAGAAGCCGATTCCATGAAAGAAAAACTGGAAGAGGCCGGAGCTGCAATCGAACTCAAGTAGTTTCATTTCATTGAAACAGGAACAAACGAAAAAAAGAAAAAAGTGCTTTGATTTAATCAAAGCACTTTTTATTTTAAATCGGCAAAAACCAAATAATAATGAAATTGGATTGACGACAGAGCATATGTGTGATAATATTATAAATTGCCATGGTAGACTGATTTCACTATGCGTTTTTGAAAAAAACTCCATGTGCAATCTTAAAAAAGTCAAGTGTTTTTGATGATTTAAAATAATGAAAAGACAGCTGAAGTTAAGGAAATGAAGGTCGCATGCGTCATCTAAGACGCTCAATGCAAACCTTTTATTATGATATGAGGGGTGAAGATCATGCCGCATTTTGAGAAGGTCGGGAAAAAAGAAAGATTGTTCTTTTCTAAAATCAAAGAAGTAGTGGATATGCCGAACTTGATTGAGATTCAAAAGCAATCGTACAAGTGGTTTCTCGAGGAAGGCCTAATGGAGGCTTTCAAGAACATATCTCCTATCCAGGATTACACTGGAAACCTGATTTTGGAATTTGTCGATTACTATTTGGAAGGTGAAGCCAAATACGGCGAAGAAGAATCCAAGGAAAGAGATGTCACTTATTCTGTGCCGTTGAAGGCGAAAGTTCGCTTTATCAACAAGGAAACCGGCGAAATCAAGGAACAGGAAGTTTTTCTTGGTGATTTCCCATTGATGACAGAAAAAGGAACTTTTATCATCAATGGAGCCGAACGAGTTATAGTAAGCCAGCTTGTAAGGTCGCCCGGCCCTTATTACAACAAAAAAATCGATAAATCCGGCAGTGATCTTTTTTCAACAACTGTAATACCAAACAGGGGAGCATGGCTTGAATATGAAACCGATTCAAATGGAATCGTTTCTGTAAGGATAGACAGAACGAGGAAATTGCCCATAACCGTATTGCTAAGGGCGTTGGGTTATGAAACGAACGAAAAAATGTTGGCATTTTTTGATGAAACAGAAAGTTTGCAAAATTCTTTGGATAAAGACAGCACGGCCAATCAGGAAGAGGCGCTTCTCGAGATTTACAAAAAGCTCAGGCCGGGTGAACCCCCGGTCGTCGAAAACGCAAAGAGCTTGATTGATTCTCTGTTTTTTGATCCCAAGCGATACGACTTGGCAAAGGTCGGAAGATATAAATTCAACAAGAAGCTGGGGCTTTTCAACAGAATTGCACAAAAAATTGCTGCTGAAACCGTTGTGGACCCTGCGACCGGAGAAATCCTGGCGGAAAAAGGCGAGGAAATAACCGTCGAAAGAGCAAAGGAAATAGAGGACACAGGACTCAAGTCTGTAAAAGTTTTCGGAAACGACGGAGTTTTTTCGGTAAAGGTCATAGGCAACAATTTTGTCAGGATAGACAAGCATGTCGATGCCGAGGTGCTTGAAGGAATAAAAATCGCGGATAAAGTGCATTACCCGGTACTGAAGGAATTGCTCGAAGCACATACCGAACCGGATGATTTAAGGAAGGCGATCATAAGCGAAACAGACCGTCTTGTGCCCATGCACATTATCATTGACGATATATTCGCCACTGCAAGCTATATATTCAATTTGCCTTATGGAGTCGGAGAAATTGACGACATCGACCATTTGGGCAACAGGAGACTCAGGTCTGTTGGTGAATTGCTGCAGAATCAGTTCAGGATTGGACTTTCAAGAATGGAACGCGTGGTAAAAGAACGCATGACGATTCAAGACATGGACGCCATTACTCCGCAGGCGCTTATAAACATAAGGCCGGTTGCGGCAGCCGTAAAAGAATTTTTCGGAAGCAGTCAGCTCTCGCAATTCATGGACCAGACAAATCCATTGGCCGAATTGACCCACAAAAGAAGACTTTCAGCTCTCGGACCGGGAGGCCTTTCCAGGGAAAGAGCGGGATTCGAGGTAAGGGACGTACACCATTCGCATTATGGACGAATGTGCCCGATTGAAACCCCTGAGGGCCCGAATATAGGACTCATTAACAGTCTTGCGAGTTTCGCCCGTGTAAATCAGTACGGATTCATTGAGACTCCGTATAGAAGAGTGGACAAGAAAAAAAATATAGTCACAGAGACAATAGATTACCTGACGGCGGACGAAGAAGAAAAATTCGTTGTGGCCCAGGCGAATGAACCTCTTGAAGACGGTGTTTTCGTAAACGAAAAAGTCGCAGCAAGGGGTATTGGCGGAGAAATAAGCCTTTTTGCCAGAAACAGGGTCGATTACATGGATGTATCGCCCAAACAGGTCGTTTCAGTTGCTACCGCCATGATACCATTTCTGGAGAATGACGATGCCAACAGGGCCCTTATGGGTTCCAACATGCAGCGTCAGGCGGTTCCCCTCGTGAAACCGGAAGCACCGGTCATAGGAACGGGAATGGAATACAAGGCCGCAAAGGATTCGGGCATTACGGTAACCGCTAAAAATGATGGAATAATAGAAAGAGTGGGCGCGGATGAAATCGTAATCAAAAAGGATTCCGATGGAAGGCGCGAGAGGCATAAACTTCTTAAATTCAAGCGCTCCAACCAGGGGACTTGCATAAACCAGAAACCCCTGGTAGCAAAAGGCGACCAGGTAAAAGCCGGCGAAATAATAGCCGACGGCCCATCCACCGACCAGGGAGAAATTGCACTTGGCAAGAATCTCATGGTTGGATTCATGACATGGGAAGGCTACAACTACGAGGATGCCATTCTTTTGAGTGAAAAACTTGTAAGCTATGATGTGCTTTCATCAATACACATTGAGGAGCACGAATCTGAAGCCAGGGATACAAAGCTTGGACCCGAAGAAATAACAAGGGACATACCGAACGTTGGAGAGGACGCCTTAAGAAATCTTGACGACCGAGGAATCATAAGGATTGGTGCCGAGGTGGAATCGGGAGATATCTTGGTAGGAAAAGTCACTCCGAAAGGCGAAACGGAGCTTACAGCCGAAGAAAGGCTCCTGAGAGCCATTTTCGGAGAAAAAGCCAGAGAAGTCAGAGACACTTCGCTAAAAGTTCCGCATGGGGAATCGGGAATTGTCGTGGACGTGAAAGTGTTCACAAGAGCCAACGGCGATGAATTGTCCCCGGGAGTAAACGAGCTTGTACGGGTTTATATAGCCAAGAAGAGAAAAATAAGCGTTGGCGACAAAATGGCCGGAAGACACGGAAACAAGGGTGTAATATCAAGGATTCTTCCCGAGGAAGACATGCCCTTCATGGAAGACGGAACACCGCTTCAGGTTGTTCTCAATCCTTTGGGAGTTCCTTCAAGGATGAACATAGGACAGGTTCTCGAGGTTCATCTTGGATATATAGCGAAATATCTGGGATGGGAAGTTGCAACGCCTGTATTCGACGGAGCCCATGAGGACGACATACTGAAGCTGTTCAGAGAGCATAAATTGTCGCAGAACGGCAAGTTCCAGCTTAGGGACGGCAGAACCGGCGAAGCCTTCGACAACCAGGTAACGGTCGGATATATGTATATGCTGAAACTCCACCATTTGGTAGACGACAAGATCCATGCGAGGAGCACAGGACCTTATTCGTTGGTTACACAGCAGCCGCTCGGAGGAAAAGCCCAGTTCGGAGGACAAAGATTCGGAGAGATGGAGGTATGGGCGCTCGAGGCTTACGGTGCGGCATATACGCTTCAGGAAATTTTGACAGTCAAGTCCGATGATGTGGTCGGAAGGGTCAAGACATATGAAGCAATAGTAAAAGGGGAAAACATTCCCGAACCCGGCATTCCCGAATCGTTCAAGGTTCTCATAAAAGAATTGCAAAGTTTGTGCCTTGATATAAAGATTCTCCGGGAAGAAGAAGGGGAAGTCGAGCTTAAGGAAACCTTGGATGACGATGTTTCCGAAAATCTTGAAAGCTTGATTGGAAACGGACAAGATGATTATGTCGAAAAAACGCTTGAAAGTGAAATTCGGGCAGGCTCTATAGTTGATGAAGAGCCCGGAGAGGTTATTGATTCGGAAACTGATGTCGATTCAGAAGAAAATATCGATTCAGAAGAATAAGACGGCACTATTGGGAATCACAGGTACAACTATGAAGGAAGGGGAGAAGCTCATTGTTTGAATTGAACAATTTCGACTCCATCAAAATTGGTTTGGCGTCTCCGGAAAAAATAAGACAGTGGTCGAAAGGTGAGGTTAAAAAGCCTGAAACCATAAACTACAGAACCTTAAAACCGGAAAAAGAAGGTCTTTTCTGCGAGAAGATATTTGGCCCGACAAAGGATTGGGAATGTCACTGCGGAAAATACAAGCGAGTCAAGTACAAAGGGGTCATTTGTGACAGGTGTGGTGTTGAAGTCACCAAATCCAAAGTGAGAAGAGAACGGATGGGTCATATAGAATTGGCCGCGCCGGTATCCCACATTTGGTATTTCAAGGGAATTCCAAGCAGAATGGGCATTTTGCTCGACATGTCCCCAAGGTCGTTGGAGAAGATACTGTATTTTGCTTCATATGTGGTTCTTGACGGAGGAAATACATCCCTTACATCAAAGCAGCTGTTGACGGAAAGGGAATATCGCGAGAACAAAGAAAAATACGGCAATGGCTTTAAAGCCGGCATCGGTGCGGAAGCGGTAAAGAAACTTCTCAGAGAAATCAAACTGGAAGAACTGTCCATCGAGCTGAGAGCGAAACTGGAAGAGAGCACAGGGCAGAAAAGGGTAAGGATAATCAGGCGTCTTGAGGTTGTAGAGGCATTCATCCAATCAGGCAACAGCCCGGACTGGATGATATTGGACGTGCTTCCCGTGATACCTCCCGACTTGAGGCCCATGGTCCAGCTTGACGGAGGACGTTTTGCGACATCTGATTTGAATGACCTTTACAGAAGAGTTATAAACAGGAACAACAGGCTCAAGCGCCTGCTTGAACTTGGTGCGCCCGAAATAATCGTCAGGAACGAGAAGCGCATGCTGCAGGAAGCAGTTGACGCATTGATCGACAATGGGCGAAGAGGACGACCTGTGACCGGTCCCGGAAACAGGCCGCTGAAATCTCTTTCGGATATGCTCAAAGGCAAGCAGGGACGTTTCAGGCAGAATCTGCTGGGCAAGAGGGTTGACTATTCCGGCCGTTCCGTAATAGTAGTCGGACCGGAACTCAAATTCCATCAATGCGGCTTGCCGAAAAAGATGGCGCTTGAACTCTTCAAGCCTTTTGTAATGAAGAAACTGGTTAATGAAGATTATGTCCATAATATAAAAAGCGCCAAACGAATGGTTGAAAGAGGCAAGGAAGAAGTATGGGATGTTCTTGAAGAGGTCATACAGGGCCACCCGGTTCTTCTCAACAGGGCCCCTACGCTTCACAGGCTTGGCATACAGGCCTTTGAACCCATTTTAGTCGAGGGCAAGGCCATCAAGCTCCACCCGCTTGTATGTACGGCATATAATGCCGACTTCGACGGAGACCAAATGGCGGTCCATTTGCCGCTTTCGGTGGAAGCCCAGGCTGAAGCCAGATTCCTCATGCTTTCCGTAAACAACATATTGGCTCCCAAGGACGGCCTGCCAATAACGACTCCTACACAGGACATGGTGTTGGGAAGCTACTATCTAACTATCGATACAGGCGATGAATCTAACAACGGGATGATATTCAAGGATTTTGATGAAATGTTCATGGCTTATGACAACAAGATTGTAGGACTTCATTCGAAAGTCAAGGTAAGAAGGCGTTTGAATGGGGACGACAGAGGCAAACTTGTCGAAGGCACTGTAGGAAGATTCATATTCAATGAAAACATACCGCAGGACCTGGGATTTGTGGACAGAAGCAAAGATGAATACGCCCTTGAAATCGATTTCCTGTGCACAAAGAAAAAACTTGGTGTAATCATCGATAAAT
>CAZEHH010000050.1:0-1932 GCA_964512505.1 uncultured Peptostreptococcaceae bacterium | reverse complement strand
CTTGAAATCGATTTCCTGTGCACAAAGAAAAAACTTGGTGTAATCATCGATAAATGTTTCAGAAGGCACGGCAATACGGTTACAGCTCTCATGCTTGACCACATAAAGGAATTGGGATTCAAGTATTCTACAAAGGGAGCCATATCCGTAAGCGTTACGGACATGGAAATTCCGGATGAGAAAGCAGGCTTGATAAAGCAAGCCGAGATCGAAGTCGAAAAGCATCTCAAGGCATACAGAAGAGGCATGATATCAAACGAGGAGCGTTATTCCAAGGTTATAGAAACATGGAAGCGCACCACAGAGGATGTCACAGAGGCGCTTATGCAGAATCTTGGCACAATGAACAACATTCAGATCATGGCGCATTCAGGAGCGCGTGGAAGCAGAAACCAAATCAGGCAATTGGCAGGTATGAGGGGCCTTATGGCCAACACAACCGGAAAGGTTGTCGAGATTCCGATCAAATCGAATTTCCGTGAAGGGCTTTCGGTTTTGGAATACTTCATATCGACTACAGGAGCGAGAAAAGGTTTGGCCGACACAGCACTGAGAACAGCCGACTCGGGTTACTTGACCAGACGTCTTGTTGATGTAAGCCAGGATGTTATTGTCAGGGAAGAGGATTGCGGAGCAACCACCGGAGTCGAGATGGTGGCCTTCAAGTCCGGCAAGAGCGGGCAGGAAATGATTGAGCCTCTATATGACAGAATTGTTGGACGTTACAGCATTGAAGACATATGCGACCCTGAAAGCGGCGAAATCATTGTCACGGAAGGTGAAATGATAACTGCCGATTTGGCTGAAAAAGTCATTGATTCGGGCATAGAGAAAGTATTTGTAAGATCGGTCCTTCACTGCAAAGCCGAACATGGTGTTTGTGCCAAATGCTACGGTCTGAACCTTGCTACGGGAAAACCGGTGCACATAGGCGAAGCTGTCGGAATAATCGCAGCTCAATCAATCGGCGAGCCGGGAACTCAGCTTACAATGAGAACCTTCCACACGGGAGGTGTCGCAGGAGCCGACATCACACAAGGTCTTCCGAGGGTCGAGGAGCTTTTCGAGGCGAGAAAGCCGAAAGGAATGGCTGTAATCGCTGAAATCGAGGGCAAGGTCACAATGAACGAGACCAGGAAAAAACGCGAAATAACAGTGACCGCAGAGGATGGTACAAGCAAGGTTTATCCGATTGCTTTCGGTTCGCGCCTTAGAGTCGCAGATGGTGATTTCATAAAAGCCGGAGACAAGATAACCGAAGGTTCTGTCAATCCGCACGACATTCTCAGAATCAGCGGCATCACTGCGGTGGAGCAATATATAGTCAAGGAAGTCCAAAGGGTTTACAGGCTTCAAGGTGTTGACATAAACGACAAGCACATCGAAGTGATAATAAAGCAGATGCTGTCAAAACTCAAGATTGACGATCCGGGCGATACGAAGTTGCTTCCCGGCGAGCTTGTAAGCGTAAACTTCTTCAACAAGATGAATGATGAAATGCAGAAAAGCGGCTTGAAAGAAGCGATCGAGCAGAGAATAATGCTTGGTATAACAAAAGCGTCGCTCGCTACAGATTCCTTCCTTTCCGCGGCTTCATTCCAAGAAACAACGCGTGTCTTGACGGAAGCGGCAATAAAAGGAAAAGAGGACAGGCTGATCGGTTTGAAGGAGAATGTCATCATCGGCAAATTGATCCCTGCCGGGACCGGGATGAAGAAGTACAGAAACATAGGCATACAGAAGGAATTGGAAAAAATAGACATCGACGCACTCAACATAACAACTGTTGACACTGACATTCAATGATGCTAAAATAGTCTAGTGTGCAAAATTGCAATATGTTTTGAACAACTGTAATTGAGACATAAGGGCTGTGATTGGAAGGAACGTGGATGCCATGAACCTGGCTGATTGCAAAAAAAATAAAAAACT
>CAZEHH010000049.1:0-11416 GCA_964512505.1 uncultured Peptostreptococcaceae bacterium | reverse complement strand
TTTCTGCCGCTTCAGCCATCGTGAAGCTGTATATTCCGCCTATCACAACGATTCCTCCGATGAGTCGGGCTGTGGTGGGCATTTCACCAAGAAGAACTATTGCGAATATGGTTGCAAGTACAGGTTCTCCCAAAATGGCTGTGGAAACAAAGGTCGGTTTGACATGGCCCAGTCCCCAATTGAAGATTGAATGGCCGAGAAGGGTGCATACAACAGCCAAAGTGAGGAATATGGCCAGTTCCCTTATGGGATATCCCGTCAGGGGTGTGGATGTTGCTGCCGACATTATCAGAAGCGTTATTGTGCATGTCGTATAGACGATGAATGTATATCCTGTAACGGAAAGGTTTCTTCTTGCGTACCGCCCTATCAGCATGTATGCCGCAACCGTAAGCGCTCCTACAACTGCCAGAAGATCTCCGTAAAGCACATTGCTGCCCATGGAGGAGTCTCCAAGCGAGATTATTACGCTTCCCCCTATTGCGGCAAGAACGCTTAGAATAGACCTAAGCGATGATTTTTCACGGTAAATCAAATAGCTGCCTATTACAACGAATACGGGCTGTGTGTTTACAAGCACCGTAGAACTTGTTATCGATGTATACTTTATTGAACTTATCCATGATGCGAAGTGCAAGGCAAGGAAAATTCCGCTTAAGATGCAAAGCATGAAAGTCTTAGTGTCCATTCTCTTGAGTTCATAAAGGTGTCTTGTGAAAAAGACCGGCGCGATTAGAAGCACCGTGAAGCCAAGGCGGTAAGTGGCTATGGCAAGCGAAGGGGCTTCCGATATCCTCGTGAGTATGGAAGAAAACGATGTGAAAAAAACTCCTATCAGGATTATTATTTTGGGGTTTATTTTTTTTGGCATGTGTTTTTCTCCTTGGTATGTTTCTGAATTATATTGTATATCAAAAAGCATGCTGTTTGTCATATAAAAGTGTTTAAAATCAAGAACAAGGGTATCAAAGCATTAAAAGGTCCACATGGAACCGGCTGATTCCTGCTTTTATGAATGTATTTGAAATGGCGGACGGTGTCTTCTGTCAAGAAAAATCATACATGAAGGATTTCAGCCGGTTCCATGTGGACCTTTTTTTTATCTCAAGCCATATGCTATAATATTCATAATATGAAATCGGAGGTTTGACCGTATGGAGGACTATATATTCAATGTTCTTGCGAGTGAAGTGTACTCGAAGGAATTTCTCTTGTTTGATGAAAATGAAGAAATAAGCGAAATTGTCGCATCGATGCTTAAAAACAACATTCAAGATGCTTTCTTTAAGGACGACAAAGGAAGTCTTACGGGAATATTGACACTAAAGGATCTTGAATCTATTTACAAAGACGAAAACAACAAGTATTTTCCGGCAAAGGCCTTCATGAAAATGAAACTTATTACAGCAGACGAGGACTTGACAATGCACGAATGCCGGGATTTGATGATAAAGGAGGGCATAGGACGTTTGCCCATAATTGAAAACAGCTCCCTCAAAGGGGTAATACGAAAGGATGAAGTCAGGGACTTCTACTATATGAGAACCGAACGAATGATGAATCAGATGATGTATCTTGTCGATTATTCATACGAAGCCATTTGCGTAATCGACACAGAAGGCATTGTTTTCGTATGGAACAGAAGCTGTGAAAATCTTTACGATATAAAGAGGGAAGACATTGTCGGGAAACACATTTCGGAATATTTCCCAAACGCAATGGGGCTTAAGGTTTTGGGAACTAAAAAGCCCGTCAAGAATGCTCTTCATCGCCCGAGGAAAGATTCTTACGTAATAATAAACGCTTTCCCAATATATATTGAAGGAGAATTCACTGGAGTCGTCACAACCGACAGGGATGTAACTGAAATAAATAATCTGGCACATGACTTGGACAAGGCAAATGAAGCGATTGCCATGCTTGAAAGCCATATAAAGGAAATATCCGGCGACAATTTCAAGAACATAATTGGAAACAGCGTCAAAATAAACAACTGCATCAAGGTGGCAAAACAGATTGCAAAAACCGAAACATCCATATTGATTACTGGAGAAAGCGGAACGGGAAAAGAGCTTTTTGCAAGGGCAATACACGACTACAGCGGAAGGAAAGGAATGTTTGTCCCTGTGAACTGCAGTTCCATACCCTCTGAACTCTTTGAAAGTGAAATGTTCGGCTATGTCGAAGGTGCTTTTACAGGAGCAAGAAAGAAAGGAAAAGCCGGTCTTTTCGAGTTGGCTAACGAAGGCACAATATTTCTTGATGAAATTGGTGAAATGCCGCTGCAAATGCAGTCAAAGCTGCTAAGGGTGCTTCAGGAAAGGCGTTTGCGCAGGATAGGAGACGAGAAAAGCATACCGATAGATATAAGAGTGATATCGGCAACCAACAAGAATTTGGCGGAAATGGTTGAAGAAAAGACATTCAGAGACGATTTATACTACAGGCTGCAGGTGGTAAACATCGAATTGCCCCCTTTGAGGGAAAGGCAAAACGACATCATACTCCTTGCGCGGCATTTCCTGACCGAGATGGCTGAAAAAAACAACCGACGCATTCCGGAACTTGACAGGGATGTGTTGGAAGCGCTAAGGGCATGCACTTGGAAGGGCAACATAAGGGAATTGAAAAATGTAATGGAATATATAGTTGTGGTTTGCGGAGAAGACGGATTGGCCACTTTGGACACTTTGCCAGCAAACATGACAATGGGGAGCATAAAGAAAGCTGTTGATGGCGCATACATTGAGACGGATTTGAATAAAGCCGTAAAAAACCTGGAAATCAACCGCATAAGCCTTGCATTGAAGGAATGCGGCGGCAACAGAAAAAAAGCCGCGCAGATGCTCAACATACCAAGAACGACGCTTTATTATAAAATGGACCAATACAAAATCAAATAGCGTCTAAAAACTGACACGTGTCGAATAATGGACACGTGTCAGTTTGATTGTAATTTAACAAACGAAATAAAAATTCTGCACATGTTATTGTTAAAATACTTTGGTTTCGTGAAAGAAGAATTTATAATGAAATACATTTAATTTCCGGATAGCTTGCAAATAGCCATATGTGTAAAAGACGGAACCGGAAAGAAATTCGAATATATGGAATAATAAAAAAATTCAAAAAATGCGAAAAGTGTCGAATTACTGACATATAGAATAAAAGAATAATAATAAATACGCCTATAGAAAAAAACTATATAACAATGCAAGTGTTGGAAACGCTGGAATACGGCGTTTTTTATTTTTTTTTGAACTACTTGGCACGCAAGTTGCGTATATATTGGGCGTGATTAAAAAATAACAAAGTTTTTTCATATAAAACTTTTCAAGGAGGTGAAATAATGGAAGCAGCTGTCAATATCGAAAGCAAGATCGGAATTATTGAAAAGCCTATTGAAAAAGTGATTATGCCATTGAAGCAGCATGTAGGAGGACCTTGCAAGCCGATAGTTGCCGTAGGAGATTTTGTTGAAAGAGGGCAACTTCTAGCGGTACCGGAAGGTTTGGGGGCAAACATACATTCAAGTGTAAAGGGTCTTGTGGAATCCCTTGAAGATGGATCTGTAACAATAAAGGCTGATGCCGATCAACCTGAAGATTTTGTCAAGATTAAAGAAACCGAAAGTTTGGTCGATGCTCTCAAGGAAGCAGGAGTCGTTGGAGCGGGAGGAGCTGGATTCCCGACAGGAATCAAGCTTGGAACAAAGCTTGCGGGAGGATATGTTATTGCAAATGCGGCTGAGTGCGAGCCGGTTCTTGACCACAACACACTTTATATTGAAGACAATGCTGACGTTATTGTAAGAGGTGTCAAGTATGTTATGGAAATCACTGATGCGGATAAGGGAATCATTGCCATCAAGGACAAGAGCCATAACAAGAAGGCAATCGCGGTTTTGAAAAAAGCATGTGCAAAAGAAAAGAAAGTTGAAGTTAAGCTTTTGCCGGATATGTATCCCGCAGGAGACGAGAGAGTGATAATAAGAGAACTCGTTGGAGTCGAGCTCAAGCCAGGCCAATTGCCGCTTGAAGCAAATGCTGTAATCTGCAATGTTGAAACCATGAAGAATATCGTTTGGGCTATCGAAGACAGACGACCTGTTATCACAAAGGATGTAACTGTTGGAGGAAGACTTAAGAATGCCAAGAAGGGCAAAATTTTCTTTAATGTTCCGATAGGCACAGATTTTGAAACGCTTCTTGAAGCATCTGGCGGTTATTATGGCCATTACGGCGAAATTGTTGCCGGCGGAGCCTTTACAGGAAAGAAAGGGTCGGAAGAAACCACGGTTACTAAAACAACCGGAGGAGTTTTGGTTGCAATGCCTTTTCCGAATGAAAAGAGAAAAGTTGGCATAATAGCATGCGAATGCGGAGCTCAGGAAGAAAGGCTAAGACAAATCGCGGCTGAAATGGGAGCCGAGGTAGTTGCCGAAAAGAAATGCAAAAGAATGAAGGACGATGGAAGGGGCCGTTATCGTTGCGAGCTGCCGGGATCTTGCCCTGGTCAGGCCGAAACGGTTCTTTACCTTAAAAAGCATGGAGCCCAGGTGATCTTGGCCGGCACATGCCAGGATTGAACGAACACCGTCATGAAAGTGGCTCCCAGGTTGGGAGTTCCGGTGTATCACAGTACTGACCACGTTTTAAGGGCTTGTGGTCACAAGCTCTATAGACGAATCAAAGAATAAAAGAAAACTAAGAATAGGGGGAAAGAAAAATGTCTATTACTTTGGAAACTGCAAAGGAGCATGCCAACGACGTGGCTGTTACCTGCTGCAGATTCGAAGCAGGTACGGTTATAACGCCTGAAAATCTGGAAGATCCTGAAATACTTCCTGATCTTGAGGATTCCGGTCTGTTGGAAATACCCGAGAATGTATTGACTATAGGACAGGTTTTGGGTGCTGTATTAACTGAAACTGTCGATTCATTAACACCGCTTACTGCGGCAGTGCTTGACGGAGTCAAAGAGGTTGAAGTTGAAAAAGAGGAAGCTGTTGAAGCTCCTGCAGCAGAGGAAGAAATTGCTCCGGTTGCGCCTGTTGCTCCGGTTATGCCTATGGGAAGCCAGGGCGGAGTTGTGAAAATTCATATTGGAGAGGGAAGAGACATAAACCTTGAATTCCCGCTTACGGTAGCCGGCGCGGTAGCCGGTGGAGTAATGCCTGCAGGGACAGCAGTTCCGGTTGCGGCAGCCGCTCAAGCAGAAACTGCAGCCCCTCTTGAAGCTCATGAGGAAAAAGTCATCAGAAGCCTTACAAGAAAGCACTTCTTGATAAACGAGGTTGAATTTGGACCGGAAACGAAAATCGAAGGGACAACACTTACAATCCGCGAGGACATCTGCAAGGATGCAATCGAAACCGAAGAGCTTGTTGTCGACATGAAGATTGAAATTATTACACCTGACAAATATGACACATACAGTGAAACACTCATGGACATCCAACCGATAGCTACCAAGGAAGAAGGCGAAGTCGGATATGGAATCACAAGAGTTGTTGATGGAACAATAGTTGTTGTAACAGGTACCGACGAAGATGGAGTACAAATCGGCGAATTCGGATCTTCAGAAGGAATCTTGGACAGAAACATCATGTGGGGACGTCCGGGAGCTCCGGAATTCGGAGAAACCTTCATCAAGACTCAAGTTACCGTAAAACGCGGAACTAACATGGAAAGACCCGGACCGATGGCTGCCCACAGAGCAACAGACGTAATCACACAGGAAATCCGTGAAGCTCTTAAAACTTTGGATGAAAGCCTCATAATAGATACAGAGGAATTCGTTCAAACAAGACATCCCGGAAAGAAAAGAGTTGCTTTAATCAAGGAAATCATGGGACAGGGCGCAATGCACGACAACTTCCTGCTTCCTGTTGAGCCAATCGGAACTCTTGGAGCAAAGGCCAATGTTGACCTTGGCAACGTTCCAATCGTAGTTTCACCGCTTCAAGTCATTGACGGATGCATCCACGCGCTCACATGCATAGGACCTGCTTCAAAAGAGACATCAAGGCATTACTGGAGAGAGCCTATGGTTCTTGAACTGATGAATGACGAAGAAGTCGACCTTGTTGCAGTAATACTTGTGGGTTCGCCGCAAGTAAACTCCGAAAAATTCTATGTTTCAAGCATTCTTGGGATGACTGTTGAAACAATGGACCTTGACGGTGCCATAGTAGGAACGGAAGGATTCGGAAACAACCACATCGATTTTGCAGCGCATATCGAAGAGGTTGGGAAAAGAGGAATTCCGGTTGTAGGAATGACTTATGCGGCAGTTCAGGGACAATTGGTTGTAGGAAATGAATATATGAATGCAATGGTTGACAACAACAAGTCAATGCAGGGCATCGAGAATGAGATTCTTTCAAACAACACATTATGCAAGGAAGATGCAATAAGGGCATTATACATGCTCAAGTCAGAGATGATGGGCGAAAGCATCAAGAAGCCCGAAAGATCCTGGAATGCCAATGTCAAGCAAAACAACATCGAAATGATTGAAAAGGCTACAGGAGAGAAAATCGAACTTTGCGAGAATGAGCAAAGTCTTGAAAAATCCAAAAAACGTAGAGAAATTTACGAAATCGAAGAATAAAAAGTAAAGGTGATAAAAAAATGGACAGATTGAAATATGCTTCATCAGAAAACTTTTATGAAGGAATAGTAGTGGATTTTAGCGATTGCTCAGTTACGGTGGATTTTAAAGGCCGAATGGGTCAAATAAAAGTTCCAAGACGCATGGTTATAAGCCCTGTGGAACTCATGAGGGGCCAGCAGGTCGGATTTATGATGACTTACATTGAGGTTCTCGATGTGGAAGCCGATGAAGAATATGCAAGAAGTGCCGTCAGACAGCTTGAAGCTAAAAGAAGCGCTGAGGAAAACTAT
Source organism: uncultured Peptostreptococcaceae bacterium (assembly GCA_964512505.1). GTDB lineage: Bacteria > Bacillota > Clostridia > Peptostreptococcales > BM714 > BM714. The sequence goes on along the minus strand of CAZEHH010000049.1, from coordinate 4,508 downwards.
AAAAAGCATATTCAATCTGAATACAAAGAAGATTGTAGGGAGGTATAGAGAAATGAGTTTGACTGTTGTAAAAGGTTTGCAATCAGAAATATTCGTGCCTATTACGCCTCCGGTTGTCTGGACGCCTGTCACAAAGCCGCTCAATGAAATGACAATAGCATTGGCTACGGCGGCCGGCGTGCATTTGAAGTCGGACAAGCGGTTCAATTTGGCTGGAGACACGAGTTTCAGAGAAGTTCCCGGAGATGCGGACAGTGACAATTTGATGGTTTCACATGGTGGATATGACAACTCGGATGTAAACAAGGACATCAACTGCATGTTCCCCATAGATCGTTTGAATGAGCTTGCTGCAAAAGGCGTCATCAAAGGCGTTGCGCCCATGCATTTCGGTTTCATGGGCGGTGGAGGAAACGTTGAAGTTTTCACAAATGAAACGGGCCCGGCAATTGCCCAAAAACTGAAGGATGAAAATGTCGATGCTGTCGTCATGACAGCTGGCTGAGGCACTTGCCACCGCTCTGCAGTTATAGTGCAGAGAGCGATTGAGGAAGCTGGAATACCGACAATAGTTATTGCGGCTCTTCCCCCGGTAGTAAGACAAGCCGGATCTCCAAGAGCTGTTGCGCCTCTCGTACCGATGGGCGCAAATGCAGGAGAACCTCACAATGTTGAGATGCAGACTTCAATTTTGACAGATACTTTGGACAAGCTTGTAACAATCGAAACACCTGGAAGAATTATGACACTTCCCTATCAATATGTAGCCGTAGTGTAAAAAATGAACGTCTTCCTCTCTCTTTTGACGGGGGGAGGAAGACGGATTTTACAAATTGACAGGGGGAAAAACAATAGTGGAAAAAGAAATGAGAAGGTTGGTCATCCGGACCTTTCATGTGGATCGGGTCCTTTTTTCAGACTCGACGGAATACAGGGACAATGTGCTCTCAATTGACAAAAATATGACGAGCAAATTCGATATCGATGCTAATATTTTCGATGATGTTTCAATAAACATAATCGAACCCGGAGACCACGAAATGCATGTCAATTGCATAATGGACATACTTCCTATTTCCACAAAGGTCTTGGGAGTTTTGGGAGAGGGCATAACACACACAATGACCGGAGTGTATGTTATGATCAACGGCGCGGAAAAAAACGGACGGCAGATGTCGAATTTCGGTTCATCAGACGGCATTCTTTCGGAGCAGCTCATGACAGGCCGAGCAGGTACGCCGGGAAAGGACGATATCATAATTCAATTCGATGTTCTCCTTAAGGAAGGCAGTGAATTCAGCAGAAAATTGCCATTGGCAATCCATTCGCTTTGCGACAGTTTTGTTCAGGAAATAAGGGAAAAGCTTAAAAAGATTGATGCGAGACAGGCTGACGAGAAACATGAATTTTACGACATAATAAGAAAAGACAAAAAAAAGGTTGTCATCATTAAACAGATTGGCGGACAGGGGGCAATGCATGATAATCAATTGTTTCCTTTCGAGCCATCGGGTTTTGAAGGCGGGTTTTCGAATATAGACATGCTCAACATGCCAATGATATTGTCGCCCAATGAATATAGAGACGGTGCCATAAGGGCCATGACATAGGAGGATATTATGGGAATTGGACCATCTACCAAGGAAACGTCCTTGCACCATTTCAGGGATCCGCTGTTGGATGTGGTTGCAAAGGATGCAGATATAGATTTATTGGGAGTGTTGCTTGTTGGAACTCCCCAGGGAAACAAGGAAAAATTGCTTGTAGGCACAAGGGCCGCCGCATGGGTTGAAGCCATGAGAGCGGACGGTGCGATTATATCTTTGGACGGATGGGGGAATTCCCATGTGGATTTTGCCAATACCGTTGAGCAGATAGGAAAAAGAGGCATTCCAGTTGTGGGAATGAGCTTTGTAGGGACAGCGGCGACATTTGTCGTCAAGAATGAATATATGGATACCATAGTTGATTTCAATAAATCGAAAGAGGGAATTGAAACCGAAGTTGTTGGAGAAAATACTGTGAGCGAGAGGGATGCAAAAAAGGCTTTGGCCTTATTGAAGCTTAAAATGAGAAAAGGGGGGGCTTAGAACATGCAAGTCACAAGAACAATAAACGCGGTTGATTCCCATACGATGGGAGAGCCTACAAGAATAGTCACCGGAGGAATTCCGTCAATCCCTGGAAAGACAATGCCGGAGAAAAAAGCTTATTTGGAAGAGAATCTTGATTTTTTGAGAACGGGAATAATGCTTGAGCCCAGAGGACACAATGACATGTTCGGCTCGATCATTACACCTCCGATTTCTGAAGAGGCTGATCTTGGAATAATATTCATGGACGGTGGAGGATATTTGAACATGTGCGGCCACGGAACAATCGGCGCAATGACTGTCGCATTGGAGACGGGAATGGTTCCTATGGTCGAACCGGTTACAAATGTTGTGCTGGAAGCTCCCGCAGGTCTCGTAAGGGGAAATGTCGCAGTTAAGAACGGAAAGGTTCAGGAAGTTTCATTCAAGAATGTTCCGTCCTTCCTTTATAAAGAAGATGTTGAAATTGAAATACCCGAAATTGGAAAAGTCACATTGGACATTTCATTTGGTGGAAGCTTCTTCGCGATAGTAAGCGCAAAAAAGCTTGGAATCGAAGTAAAGCCTGAAAATGCCCAAAAATTGAATATTATGGGAATGCAGATAAGGGATATCGTGAATGCCACAGTCGAGGTTCAGCATCCCGAATTGCCGCATATAAATACGGTTGACCTTGTGGAGATATATGACGATCCGACTCATCCGGATGCAAACTACAAAAATGTTGTTGTATTTGGACAGGGCCAGGTTGACAGGTCTCCCTGCGGCACTGGAACATCGGCCAAATTGGCTACGCTTTATGCTAAAGGATTGTTTAAAGAAGGAGAGACCTTCGTCTATGAAAGCATCCTTGGTACCCTTTTCAAGGGCAGAGTTGTCGGCAAATCGAAAGTAGGGGATATAGACGCCATTATTCCTGAAATCACTGGTTCAGCCTATATTACAGGATTCAATCAATTTGTGTTCGATGATTCGGACCCTGTGAAATATGGATTTATTCTTAAATAATTTAAATCATAGGAGGAGAAGAAAATGGTACAAGCGATTTTAGGTGTTTTAGGGGCAATGACGCTTTGGTTTGGGGCAATATTCGTAAAAGATTTTGCCGCTCACAAGGACGAGTTGGAAAACAACTCATGGGGAATAACTGCAGGCATTGGATTCATAGTAAACTTTTTCGACACATTGGGAATAGGATCATTTGCTCCGACAACTGCAATGCTCAAGTTTTTCAAGCAAACCAAGGATAGAGTAATTCCGGGTACGCTAAACGTTGGATGTACTGTTCCTGTAGTTTTGGAAGCATTCATTTTTATCGCAGTTATCGATGTTGAAATCATAACACTTGTAGGCATGCTTGCATCTGCAACAGCAGGGGCTTATCTTGGAGCCGGAATCGTTGCAAAATTTGACGAGAGAAAAGTACAACTGGTAATGGGATTTGCGCTTCTTGCAACCGCCTTCCTTATGACTTCAGGCCAAATGGGATGGACTGCATCACTTGGAACCGGTGAGGCAATCGGACTCACAGGCGGAAAACTTATCTTTGCAATAGCTGCCAACTTCGTTTTAGGTGCGCTCATGACAGCAGGCGTTGGCCTCTATGCTCCATGCATGGCTCTCATATACATGCTTGGAATGTCTCCAAGAGTCGCATTCCCTATAATGATGGGTTCTTGCGCATTCCTCATGCCTGTAGCTTCAATCAAATTCATCAAAGAGGCTGCCTACGACAGAAAAGCTTCAATGGCAATCACAATTGCAGGATCCGTAGGAGTGTTCATAGCTGCTTATCTTGTCAAGTCAATGCCTATCAGCATTCTTACATGGCTTGTCATAGGAGTCATACTTTACACATCACTCACAATGCTCAGATCAGCCGCCAAAAACAAAAAAGCGGAGAAAACTGCAGCATAATTCATCGCCATCCATATTATCTCTTTAATATATTTTATGAAAAAGACCCGCTCCTTGACTGGCGGGTCTTTTTCTTTTGGTTTGTAAACGAATTCAGTTAAGATTATAATGAACTAGGGATATAAAAAAATATTGAAGGTGGATTAAATGTACTCTGATTCGTTTGTGTTTTCGGTTACAGCGCTTTGCGTTGGAATAATGGGATTCTTCTATGGCTTGACTGCCATAAAGGAAATAAAGGAACTCCAGGTACGCATTGTCAAGATGGAGGAAACGGTAAAAGAAGTGAACAAGAAGCTTTATTACAGGGATTAGAACACGAAAAGCAAAATCATGGCCGGGAGTGTGGCATATGAACAACAGGATTATGGTTATTGGCGGCATAAATGCCGATATTACGGGCTTTTCAAGAGAACCTCTGGTTCACAACGATTCGAACCCGGGAAGGATAGAAATATCCGCAGGCGGCGTCGGCCGCAACATAGGTGAGAATTTGAT
>CAZEHH010000048.1:9724-11437 GCA_964512505.1 uncultured Peptostreptococcaceae bacterium | reverse complement strand
TACATAATTGTTGTCAATGCCGCAATAGAAGAGTTTTTTTTCAGGGGATTCCTTTTCCTGAACTTAAAAAACAATTCTTTCTGTGAAAGAGTTTTTGCATATGCCTATTCGGCATTGCTTTTTTCTGTTTACCATCTTTCGATTTTCAGGACTTGGTTTGACTTGAAATTGACAGCGGCGGCTATTTTGGGATTGCTTGCTGCGGGGATTTTTTTCAACCGCATGGACGAAAAGAACGAAACAATAATCAGTTCGTACATTATTCATGCATGCGGAGATTCAGCAATCATTTTTATTGGCCTTAAAATGTTCGGATTGGCATAATAAAAAAATGTTATAATTTTCTACAAAAATATACTTGCATACCATTGACAAGATTGTATACAAATATTATAATGTACACATAAATAGTTCGAAAAGGGGTGCATTATATGAAAAACGCAAAGAAAACAGTTGACAAAAAGAAGATGGAAAACAAAAAATGTGGTGCAATCACTTGCATACACAACATCAACAATAAATGCAACTTGAACTATTGTGACTTTTGTGAAAGATATTTTGACAAGGAATACTGATATTCAAAACGTTGAACGAAGCCTCCGGTCTGCCTATGCAGTCATGGAGGTTTTTTGGTTGAATAAAAAGGAGCAAGTATTCAATTGAAATTGCACCCGTGATGAATATATAGTAAAATCAAAGGGAATGGGAAGAGGATTTGTTTCTTTTCATGCTTTGTATGATTATTTTGCCAATTGCCAAGGAAATCAACAGTTTGGGGAGGGAAAGCCTTTGTCACTTTCTATCGAGAAGAAATATCATCAGGAAAAGGATTTATGGGATGTGAAGATTACCGGCGAAGTGGATATATATACTTCAGATAAAATGAAGGAAACCCTGAATGAAATGGTTGAAGAAAAAAAATCGGAAATACAAATCGACTGCAAGGAGCTTTCTTACATCGACAGCAGCGGATTGGGCGTTTTGATTGGAATATTGAAGAAACTCAAAGAGGAAGACAAGGATCTTGTTGTATTGAATGCCAGGTCCAACATTCTTAAATTGCTCAGCATTACGGGGCTTGATAAAGTTTTTATAGTAAAGGAAAACTAAAATGAAGGGTGATAAAATGGGCACGTACAAGGAAAAGGTTGATTTTGAAGGCTTAAGCCAAGGACAAAAATGCATAGACTTGTCGATTCCCGCAAATCCCGAATATGTTTCGATTGTCAGACTGACGGCTTCCGTAATCGCAAACAGCATAGGTTTTGATTTTGAAGAAATAGAGGATATCAAGGTTGCTGTGAGCGAAGCCTGCAACAATGTAGTCGTACATTCAAAAAAAGAAGACAATTTTGACATAAGGTTCATAAGCGAAAGCGAAAAAATCGGCGTTATTGTGAAGGACAACGGGAATGGATTCGATTTGGCCGACTATTCATCCCCGGACCTGAAAAACCCGTCGGACCATGGACTGGGAATTTTTGTAATAAAGTCCCTCATGGACAGGGTGGAGGTCAATTCCTCAAAAGAAAAAGGTACGGAAATAAAAATGTACAAAAATCTTTTGTAAACTGCGAAACCAATGTTTTTTGCGGAGGGGGATTGGGCAATGACGGAAAAAGAAAAAGAGAAAAAAGTTCTGACCAATGGCATTGCCTTGGAGGCGATGGACGGAAAGGAACTTTTCAGGCTTTATTCCAAAACAAGGGATAT
>CAZEHH010000048.1:3088-9624 GCA_964512505.1 uncultured Peptostreptococcaceae bacterium | reverse complement strand
ATAGCAAATGAGCTTGAATGTTCGGTTGAGCAGGTTGTCGAAGCCATTGAAGCCAGCCAGGTGTATTCTCCAAAGTCTCTTGACATAAGTTATGACAACCATGGAGACGACAAGGACATACAGCTTATAGACATAATTGGCAAAGAGGACAAGGTTTTCGATATGATTGAAAACAGGGAGTTCATTGTCAAATGCATGGAGAAGTTCAATGAAGTGGAAGTGAAGATAGTCGAGGACAGGTTCTTCAGGAACCGAACCCAGATACAGGTAGCTTCGGATTTGGGGGTTTCACAGATGACCATATCCCGAATGGAGAAAAAAATCATCCGAAAGTTCAGAAAAGAATTTGACAAATTGAAAGAAATATAAAGCGCCGGAGCAGAGCTTCCGGCGCTTTTCTGCGAGTGAGGCAAATTGTTTCTACAATAAGAAACCCATCTTTTTCTTTGCTCTGTTTACAACTTCGTCAGCTATTGAAGAAGCCTTTTCCGCACCGCTTTTCATTGCCTTTTCAACTTCTCCGGACGAACGGATTTCTTCATATCTCTTTTGTATCGGGGAAAGGGAATCTGCAACTATTTCGGCAAGATCCCTTTTGAAAGTCCCATAACCTGCGTTTGCATAGGTCTTTTCAATTTCTTTTATCGATTGGCCGCTCATTACTGAATGTATGGTCATAAGGTTGCTTATGCCTCTCTTTTCATCCCAATCGTAACGCACTTCAGCTTCGCTGTCGGTAACAGCCTTCATTATGCTTTTTTTGATTTTCGAAGGACTGTCGAGCAGGTTTATTTTGCTGTGCGGGTTGGAGTTGCTTTTGCTCATTTTCTTGTCGGGGTCGTCCAGCGCCATTATTCGGGCGCCTTCCGAGACGTTTGTTATAAGAGGTTCGGGGATTACAAACGTTTCTCCAAAACGGGAATTGAATCTTTCGGCAATGTCCCGTGTAAATTCAAGATGCTGCTTCTGGTCATTCCCTACAGGGACATAATGTGTGTCATAAAGAAGAATGTCCGCCGCCATCAGGGTCGGGTATGTGTAAAGCCCGACAGACACGGCTTCTTTTCCTTGGCTCTTTTCTTTGAATTGCGTCATTCTGTTCAATTCGCCTGTATACGCTACGCACTGAAGGAGCCAGGCAAGCTCGCTGTGAGCCCTGACCTGGGATTGCATAAACAATATGATTCGGTCCGGGTCCAGACCTACAGCCATGAATAGTGCGGCCAGTTTCAGTGAATTTTCCCTTAGAGCCGACGGTTCCTGGGGAATGGTGATGGAATGCAAATCGACTATGCTGTAGACACAGTCCATTTCATCCTGCAATTGTACAAATCTTCGGATAGCTCCCAGATAATTTCCCAAATGAAGCTCCGATGTCGGCTGAACGCCTGAAAAAACTCTTTTCATATCAAATACCTCCAAAAATTTTTGCTCCTTGTGCATATTCAACAGTATAGTACAGTGCGATGCTAAAAACAATACGTCAAGCAATTTGGCAACAAGAAAAAAACGTATAATTGTTTGAAAATTCCCAATCCCGACAAAAAGAAGAGTATCCGCCAAAAGCTTTGGAAACAGGGCGTATAGAAATTATTATATATGTATAATAATTTTATCGTATTGACAAAACCCTGCAGTAAAATTAAAATTAGAGTAGTATTTTTACGTAGTTTCAAGAAACTGTTAGCAAAAAGGATTCAAAAAAAACGAACCGAAAGAGAGGGAGTTGTATGAAAAGGAAATTGGCACTATTTTTGGCACTTGTAATGGTTTTCTCGGTGTTCGCTTTTGGCTGCGCAAAGGAAGAGGCGCCGGCAGGAGACACATCCGCAGAAGGCGAAGCAACAGAAACAGAATCTGATGTTGTCAAGATTGGCGTATTCGAGCCTATGACAGGCGCAAATGCAGCAGGTGGAGCCTTGGAGATTGAAGGGCTCAAACTTGCAAACAAGCTTTATCCCGAGGTTCTCGGAAAGAAAGTTGAACTTGTTATTGTTGACAACAAGTCCGACAAGGTTGAAGCCGCAAATGCTGCAAGAAGACTTGTCGACAAGGAAAAAGTGTCAATAGTTCTCGGTTCTTGGGGAAGCGGATTCTCTATAGCAGCGGGTCCCGTCTACAAGGATGCCCAAGTTGCCGCTATAGGAACTTCATGCACCAATCCGCTTGTTACACTTGGAAACGACTTCTACTTCAGGGTTTGCTTCATAGACTCGTTCCAAGGCGTTGTAATGGCAAGATATGCAAACGACGTAGTTGGTGCTAAAAAAGTTGCAATCATCCAAGAGATCTCAAATGACTACTCTGTAGCACTTGCTCAGTTCTTCACTGAAGAAATGAAAAAGCTTACAGGCGACGAAGATGTCATAGTTTCGGTTTCCAACTACAACACGGGAGACCAGGACTTCACTGCTCAGCTTACAAACATCAAGAATTCGGATGCGGAAGCCATCTTCGCACCGGGCAACTTCATCGAGTCTGCCCTTATAATGAAGCAGGCTAAAGAATTAGGAATGGATCTTCCTATGCTCGGAGCGGACACTTGGGAAACTCCGGAAGTCATCGAAATAGCAAAAGAAGCTGCAGAGGGAGCTGTTTTCTCTACATTCTTTGATTCAGAGGTTCCATTGACTGAAGAAACAACTACTTTCCTTGAAGCATACAGAGCAGAGTATGGTGCAGATGTCGAGCCTGCTGCCGTTACAGCTCTTGCATATGACGCTTATCTTGTAGCTCTTGACGCTATGGAAAGAGCCAATACTACAACTGACACAGTTGCTATAAGAGATGCTGTTGCAGAAACAAGCATGTTCCCGGGAGCGGCAGGAATCATTTCTCTCGACGAAAACGGAGATGCTGTCAAATCTGCAATAATCAAGGTCATCGAAGACGGCAAATTCAAGTACAAAGCAACAGTTGAACCTTTCTAGGTCAGAAAAATCAAATAAACAAAGTGTAGACTTCCTTTGCGGGAAGTCTACACTATTGTTACAATAGACTTTGCCGCAATAATAAGACAAAGTGTTAAAAAGCAATGTTTGGGGGAAAACAGATGAGTATTCAGACATTTATGCAGCATATGGTCAACGGGATTTCCCTTGGCAGCCTATATGCTCTTTTGGCCATAGGATACACAATGGTTTATGGGATCCTTAGGCTTATAAACTTTGCCCATGGCGACATTTTTATGATAGGGACTTATATAGCTTTTTATGCAATGACAGCTTTTTTTCTGCCGTGGTGGGCGGCTTTTGCCTTGGCGCTTGTATTGACAGCCCTTTTTGGAATACTGGTCGAGCGTCTGGCCTACAGGCCTCTTAGGAATTCGCCGCGTATATCAATAATGATTTCGGCAATAGGAGCTTCATTTTTAATAGAGAATTTGGGGATTGTCGTTTTTGGAGGAAGGCCCAAGGCTTTCCCGATAGCCCCGGTATTTGCAAAAATTTTCAATTTCGGCGGCGTGACAATGGTATCGGTTCAACTTATAATTCCGGTTGTGACGCTTGTTTTTCTTGCCATGCTTGTATATATTGTCAACCATACAAAAACCGGAATGGCCATGCGGGCAGTTTCGAAAGACTATGAAGCCGCAAGGCTTATGGGGATAGATGTTGACGTAATAATAACGTTTACCTTTGGAGTGGGTTCTCTTCTTGCCGCGCTTGGCGGTGTTTTATGGGGGCTCAAATATCCGCAGCTCATTCCTTTGATGGGAATGATGCCTGGTCTCAAATGCTTTATCGCCGCAGTTGTCGGAGGAATAGGAAGCATAAAGGGTGCAGTCGTAGGGGGCTTCATACTTGGCCTTGGAGAAATCCTGATTGTTGCATTGCTTCCGTCGCTGACAGGCTTTAGGGACGCGTTTGCGTTTGTTCTATTGATTGTCATACTTTTGGTCAAGCCGTCCGGTTTGATGGGAAAAACAACGACGGAGAAGGTGTAGACGATGAAAAAAAATACGAAAAAAAACATTTTGACTTTGATAGCTTTGGTTTTATTCATAGGCTTCCTTACTATAGCCGACAGGATTTTTGATTCCTACCAAATGAGGATCATCAACCTTGCCGGAATATATGTAACCCTTGGACTCGGACTCAACCTCATAAATGGATTTACCGGACTCTTTTCACTCGGGCATGCCGGATTCATGGCCGTTGGGGCATACACTTCGGCTATTTTGACAATGTCTCCCGAACTGAAGCAGATGAACTTTTTCCTCAAGCCGATAGTTCCCATGTTTGCAAACGTAGAGTGGCCGTTCTTTCCGGCTCTCATAATGGCCGGAGTAATGGCGGCAATTGCGGGAGCTTTGATCGGGGCCCCTGTGCTCAGGCTCAATGACGACTATCTGGCTATTGCCACACTTGGATTCGGGGAAATAATAAGAATCATTTTCACCAACACGCAAACTCTTACCAACGGTGCATTGGGACTCAAAGGGCTTCCCAACTTCACAAACGTATATTGGAGCTGGGGCACTGCGGTCATCATGGTCATTGTTATGGTTCTGTTGATAAAGAGCAGTTACGGACGGGCTTTCAAGGCAATACGCGAAAACGAGATTGCCGCCGAGGCCATGGGCGTGAGCCTGTTCAAGCACAAGATGATGTCTTTTGTTTTGGGATCATTCATGGCAGGTGTGGGCGGAGCTCTTCTCGGCCACCTGATGGGTACAATAGACCCCTTGATGTTCAGGTTCCTGATGACATTCAATATCGTGCTGATTGTTGTACTTGGAGGAATAGGAAGCATCACCGGAACGGTAATAAGCGCTGTAGTAGTTACTGTAATGCTTGAGGTGCTAAGGTTCCTCGACGGTTCCATGGATTTCGGATTCATTCAAATAGAAGGGATTCCCGGGATGAGGATGGTCGTGTTCTCTGCGCTTCTTATGATTGTCATCCTCTTTTACCAAAGGGGACTGATGGGCACGAATGAGTTTCGCTGGGAATGGGTGACAAACCCGAAAGAAACGATTACAACTGCTTGGAAAAATAGAAAAGCCTAGATGAAAAGGAAGTGGAAAAGTGACTGTTCTGAAGACAGATAACATCACCATGAGATTCGGCGGATTGACGGCGGTCTCTGAATTTAATCTGGATATGAAAGAAGGCGAAATAGTCGGCCTCATAGGTCCCAACGGAGCCGGCAAAACGACCTGTTTCAATATGATCACAGGTGTCTACAGACCCACAGAAGGCAGCGTTCAATGCATGGGCATAGATATCACGGGAAAGAAACCGCATGAGATAACAAAGCTTGGAATAGCGAGAACTTTCCAAAACATAAGACTTTTCAAGGACTTGTCCGTTTTGGACAATGTACTGGTGGCAGGACACATGCGCCTGAATTCGAATCTGTTTTCTTCCATAGTCAGAACTCCGGACTATGTAAGGAAGGAAAATGCAATGTATGAAAAATCGATGGCCCTTCTGAAAGAAGTCGGCTTGGAAAAAGAGGCCGACGAGGTTTCGACCTCGCTTCCCTACGGAAAGCAGAGAAGGCTGGAGATAGCCAGGGCTTTGGCGACGGAGCCCAAGATACTTCTTCTTGACGAGCCGGCGGCTGGAATGAATCCTCAGGAGTCCATCGAGCTCATGGAATTCATTCACGATGTAAGGGACAAATTCAAAGTTTCCATACTTATGATCGAGCACCATATGCAAGTAATCATGGGTGTTTGCGAAAAAATTTATGTTTTGGACTACGGAGTCACTATCGCCCAAGGAAATCCCCGCGAGATTCAAAACAACCAAAAGGTAATCGAGGCATATCTGGGGGTGGATGAATAATGCTGATAATAAAAGATCTTAATGTCCATTACGGAGGCATCCACGCTCTAAAGGGAGCCAACATACATGTCCCCGAGGGGAAAATAGTAACGCTCATAGGCGCCAACGGTGCCGGAAAAAGCACGACGCTCCGCAGCATAATGAGAATAGTCAAACCATCTGGCGGAGACATCATTTACAATGGAGAAAGCCTGCTTTCGAAAAAGACCACAGGAGTAGTAAAATCGGGAATCGTATTGGTTCCTGAAGGCAGAAGGGTTTTCCCCAATCTGACGGTAAAGGAAAACCTGATACTGGGAGCCTACCTCAGAAACAACAAGGCTGAAGTGGACAATGACATGGTATGGGTTTACGACCTGTTTCCCAGGCTCAAGGAGCGCGAATGGCAGCAAGCCGGCACGCTTTCGGGCGGAGAGCAGCAGATGCTTGCCGTTGGACGCGGCTTGATGTCGAATCCCAAGCTTATGATGATGGACGAGCCCTCGCTTGGCTTGGCGCCGCTTATTGTAAAGGACATCTTCGACATAATCAAAGAGATACACAAAAAAGGCGTAACGATACTCCTGATTGAACAAAATGCGAAAGCGGCTCTTGAAATAGCCGACTACGGTTATGTTCTCGAAACGGGAAGAGTAGTCCTTGAAGGTCCAGGGAAAGAGCTTCTTGTAAATGATGATGTCAAGAACGCATACCTCGGAGAGGCCAAGGAATAAGTGCGGCAGTAAGTGGAAAGTGGAAAGT
>CAZEHH010000048.1:0-2988 GCA_964512505.1 uncultured Peptostreptococcaceae bacterium | reverse complement strand
GAGCATGCCCGCAAATGGGGCATGCTCCTTTGATGTCGAAAGCGAAATGCGGACGGCTCATTGAAACAGTTCCTTGATTTCGAAAGCTATCTGAAGCCTCAGCCTGTCCTGATAATTCTTCAGGTCCAAGTCAAGGATTTCAGAAATCCTGTTCAATCTGTATGTCAGGGTGTTTCCGTGAATATGGAGAAGCTTCTTGGATTCGGACCAATTGCAATTGCTTTTCAGATAGACCTCGAGAGTCTGGAGGAAATCGCCCCTTGAATTGTTGTCGTAATCAAGAAGCGGCGACAAGATTTTTTGAAAATACGATTGCAGACTTTCCTTGTCGTTTGCCAGAAGAAATCGCTTCACTTCCATATCCTTGAAAAAAGACGATGCTATGGGAGTGTCGGAGGCTTCAATCATCTTTATTGTTTGTCTTGCGGATTCATAGGCATTTTTGAAATCATTGATTTTATCGAAAGAATCGCTTATGCCAATTCTCAATTTCAAGGCCTTGAATTCATGGCTGTAATTTTGATGGAATTTTGAACGAATTATATCAAGTGCCCCCTCCACATCGGCATGGCCGCTTTGTGCGCGAGATTCCAATATGCATACGATGTAATGATGCCGAAGCAGCGCGATGGAACCGGGGTAATTTGCCTTTAGGTCCTTGTTGAACGGCGCAAAGTATCGCTTCAAGCAGTCCCGCACATGCTTTTCGTGGTTTGTCAGACTTGCTCCCGGTTGATTTTCAAAAAGAAACTTGATCAGCAAAATCCTGTGGCTTGCTTTAACGTTGAATTGATAATTTTCCGAGCATTTGAGCAGATAATCCGTAGTTACCCCTGACAACAGGCTGTCCAGAAAATCTCCCTTGAGTGATTGCTCGAGATCGGTCAATTCGTTTTGCTTCAATATTTCTATAGCCAATATGGTTGCGCTTCTTTCAGCCGTGATTATTTCATTTTCCGCAAGCTGGGCGGATTCGCCTATCAGGCAGAGCCATCCCATGGTTTCCTGGTTTACGGTTATAGGAAAGGAAAAGCAGTGCAAACCGGTGTTTGGCTCGCGGAAGAGGGTTTTTGCATGCCGGTTCAGCTTTTGGATCAAAAGGGGCCGGATGTTTTCCAATTCAAGGGGGAAGACTGTTCCGAAAGTATGATGTGTGATATTGTAGAAGGGGTTTACAAGAAAAACATTTTTTTCAGACAGAAATTTTACTTCCTCTATTATGTCATCGGAGGAGCTCCCGTTCAAAACCATTTCTGTGAATTTTCCGTGAACCTGAGTGCTGAACTTGTATTTGTTTCTTTGGTTTTCAATTATCCTGTTGTATCGTTCAAGCTTCTGGTTGTTTTTAAGCTCGCGTTCGTAGTTGAGAGAATTGACGATTGCTATTGTGGCTTGTACGGAAACGGCATTTAAAAGAGCCACGTCGCTTTCCATGAGGGTGGCTTTGTTTGTAAAGTTGTCGATCACCAAAACACCTATGGTATCGTCAAGGTGCCTTAGCGGGCAGCATATGGAGCTGTGGATTTTTGAAGCCACAACATTTCCGTCAACGGCCATCTTGGTGTTTTTTTTCGACATAGTATCCATGGCTTGCCGAACCGTTTCGCTGTCTGGAAAAAACATGGCTTCGTTTTTCTGGAAGGCTATTCCGGTCATGGATTCGCCGGGGAGCATCTTGACATCCTTGACAGAGTCTCCCATTCCCACATATGCCTTCATTTCAAGAAACCCTGTTTTTTTGTTGAACAGAAAAATGCAGCCGGCATCCCCGCCGTCGACAAGATTTATGGACAATTCAAGGAGCGAACGCAGAATGGAATCGGTGTCCTTGGTAGAATTGAGAATTTGAGCAACTTCGAGAAGCGCTTCCAGCTTTTCTTCCCTGCTTTTATGTGAATACATAAGCCGCCTCCGTTTTTAAATACTATTATATAACATAACCACAAAAATAAACATAAAACTTTGGTGCGATCAACATAGCAATCAGTTTTCCAAATTGTTAGACTAATTATCAAATATATTAAAGGAGGAATTTATAATGGTTTTAAATGTAATTGCCGCTTTCAGTATAGTATTGGCCATACTGATGATTGGCGAAATCGTATCTACGAAGACAAAAGCGTTCATACCGTCTGTCTTTGTATCGGCGGTGTTGTTCCTGATTGGATTCTGGACGATACTTCCCGCTGACCTCGTAACTCAAAGCTCGTTCGCAACACCGATTGTATATGTATCAATGTACTTATTGCTGACTCATATGGGAACACTGATGAGCTTAAAGGAATTATTGGGACAATGGAGAACCATCGTAATAGCACTCATGGGAATCGTAGGAATTTGCGCAATGACACTTACCGTCGGAAAAGTTTTCTTCGGATGGCAGACGGTAGTTGCCGCAACGCCGCCTCTTACAGGTGGAGTCGTGGCATCAATCCTGATGTCGACTGCAGCTACTGAAATGGGGCTGCCCACGATAGCTGTTCTTGCCACAGCCATGTACATCATGCAGGGATTTTTCGGATACCCGCTTACAGCAGTTCTCTTGAAGAAAGAGGCGGCCAGATTGGCGGATCAGGTCAGAAGCGGAGAGGTTTCCTTCCCGACCGAAAAGAAATCGGTTGGAGCAATGGCGGCTGAAGAAAAATCGGGCCATTGGAAGTTCCCGCCCGTGCCTGAAAAATACCAATCCCCATATGTCATCTTGTTCAAATTGGGATTCGTGGCTTACCTTGCAACGCTTGCATCGCCTGTGCTTCATCTCAATCAGTTCGTTGTCTGTCTGCTCTTCGGAGTCATAGGAAGGGAATTCGGCTTCCTTGAGGAGAAGGCTCTTGTAAAGGCAAACGCCTTCGGTTTCCTCATGACAGTCCTGATGGCATTCATTTTTGCGGGACTTTCAAAAGCAACCCCGGAAATGCTTGGAAAGATAGCTCTTCCCCTTTTCGGAATCATAATTCTTGGTGTAGTGGGAATGGGAATACTTTCAAT
>CAZEHH010000047.1:0-12324 GCA_964512505.1 uncultured Peptostreptococcaceae bacterium | reverse complement strand
CTCTGCTCTCTTGCTGTTCAGTTTTCAAAGACCGCTATTTCACTTGCTTTGCGCCGTCTCTCGACCGGTTGGTCCGTCTTTAACGCGCTTTATTATATTACCATGATTGATATGGGGTGTCAACAGCTTTAATAATATTATTTAATAAATATTTTACATTTCCAGCTTGTCTTTTTTGATTTTGTCCGGTATCACAACACCCACCGATATTATTATTTTTATGGCTTCGTCGACAGTCATGTCCAAGTATTGCAGCTCGTCCCTCTTGTAGAAAAGCAGAAAGCCGCTTGTGGGATTCGGTGTGGTCGGAATGAATACGGGAAGCATTGTGCCGTCCTTGGAAATAGATCTTTCGTTTGTTATGAATCCTATCGCCTGAACCCCCGGTTTTGGATAATCGACCAATACCGGCCTCTTAAAAGTTATCTTCTCCTTCAGCAACAGGGAGTTGCTTATTTCCCTCACCGTTCCGTATATTGTTTGGGCAACAGGTATCTTGTTGAAAATGCGGTCAGCCATTTTTATCAATTTCTGACCCAGATACGCCTTTGCGACGAGCCCTATCAAGAACACAAGGGCAACGGTCATCAAAAATCCAATGCCCACCACGCGATATCCTATTATCCGTGTAACAAGGTCTGCGAACACGCTGTCTATGATTATGAAGAGTTTGTACAATATGTATACCGTTATGGTTATGGGCAAAACCGCCCCCAAGCCGGCAAACATAACACCAAAGAATTTTTTCATGGCAATCCCCCCTGTCAAACAACGCTTTTTATATGTCTTGTTTTCCTGGCGCCGGTCTTCTTTTCCACTTGTGCCTTGTATATGGTCTCGACAAGGGAATGCTTGTTGTACTCTGATACGCCCGTTCTAAGCCTGACTTTTACAACTTGGCTTCCGACGCAAATCTCTTGGTCTTCAAACAGCAACTTCAATTTTTCCGCAACCGCTTCAGCTTCGGTATTCCCCGTTTCGGGTAGCAGGAGTACAAATGCGTTTTCTCCCCAAATGGCGAACATGTCAAGATTCCTTATGTTCTTTCTTATAATTCCTATTACGAACTGCATAAGCTCGTCTTTTCTGGAAATACCACCGTTGTCCTTGCAGTCAATGAATAGTATGGAAAAAACCCTCCCATAACGATTGAACCTGGCTTCTTCTTTCTTGGCTTCTTCAAGAAAACCCCTTTTGTTCATGATTCCTGTAACGGGATCAAATCTGCTGTCATATTCTTGAAATCTGCTTACAGCGTCTTTTTTGTCCTTCATTTCTGCCATGACCCTCAATTTATTTATAATAGGCCTCAAGTTATCATGTCCAAGCAAAACGCAATATTCATCGTTCTCTTTAATAACCATTCTTGTGAATGAGTTTCTGCTTATCTTTCCGGTCGCATTGCTTTTTTCCAGCAGCGAAACCTCAAATTCGTATGCATTGTAGTGCAATCTTCCCGGGCGGCTTTCAAAGTTTCGGTGTTTTTTGAACTCGCGTATTTTAATATCGCTGATTTCAATTATTTCCACTGCGGCTTCCTGCCATTCCAGAAAATCCTTCTCCCGTATGAAATCCTTTTCATAAAGCGATACGTATTTGTATGCAGCGCTAAAATCGCGTCTCTCTAGACATCCATAGTACAAATTCAAGCAGTTACAAGCTTTCAAATCTTCTTTAGTCGCCTGTCTTTTCCTTTTGAAATGAATGTTTTCTTCCTCGCTTTTTCCTGTTTTTACATTTTTAAGCCAGTCTTCATGGAAAATTTTTCGGCGATTGTCATCCATCAGAACCTCAAAGGCTAAATCTATTCTTTCAATCTGCTCTTTTGTATAAGGATCATCACCGTAACCCGGATTGCCAAGCGACATCAATTTTCCATAAGCGGCTTCTATTACTTCCTTGCCTGCTTTAGGATGAACTTGCAACGTCTCATAATAATCAATCCATTCTTTCATAATATTTTCCCCCGTCAAAATACTGCAGACTGCCTAGCCTTTTATGAGAGATGCCAAGTCGTTTTCAACAACGCCGTTGCCGAAAAATCGACTATGAAGAGCAACTCTATCCCACATCCAAGCCCTGTTGAAGTTTAATTCATCCCAGCTGCAATCAACATACACGATTATTATATCACGAATATCCCCGAAATCATCCAGTGCCGATTCATTCCCTGCAGCCCTTTTTATTTCATTCTACTTAATATGATGCAATTCCCCCTGTTTTTTCATTGAATACAAAGAAATCTATCATTCATATAGCTTGCCCTCTTATGACAAAATGGCTCTCTCTTCATATTTTCCGGAAATTCATCAAGTCCGCATACCCGCAATTCTCGGCTTTTTCAAGTCTCTCGCCTATTATTCCTCAGCAGTTCTTTTGCCTTCTTTATTCCAGATTGTTATATTGAAAGCCGGCTCGCGATTAAATGTCTATCATCGTGGCTATATCGATGATATGGCCATTGGAATATATGCTTCTTTGAGCAGACCCTGATCTCAAACCTGTTTCTTCATTATATAGGAAGAATATCAATGTTTTCTTTTATGTTATGCAAATGTTTTTCTGGTTTTATTCATATTCAATCAACTTGATCATCGAATGTCCCTTAGTCGGCGACATGGCTTCAATAATCTCTGGCTTTCCGTAGAAATGCCTTCTTTCTTAATCATTCAATCATCGCATTTTGATTCCGAACACAAATTTTTCTTTTCTTTATCCCTTGCATATTTTTAATTTTCACTCTCTCTAATCCATTGAATCAAGATTAACCTTTCAACAAATTCGTGAAACTGAATCAATTTCATTGCTAGCGGCTTTTGTGTGAATTGTGTTCATATGCGCTTTATCCTTTTGCTTGGTTTTTATTGCCGTTAAAAAATAGATTTTTGCGGATATGACAATATTTCATGCTTCTATATCCTCTTTTTAAAGTAAATCCAATGCCCGCTCGTTTTATGAACCCTGTTCATAAAATTTCGTTTCTTGTCCTGTTAAAACTCGATTAAAAAAATTTCGATCAGCAGTTTCCGCACTAAAATGAATCGGGTTTCAAACACTCAAGA
Source organism: uncultured Peptostreptococcaceae bacterium (assembly GCA_964512505.1). Classification (GTDB taxonomy): domain Bacteria; phylum Bacillota; class Clostridia; order Peptostreptococcales; family BM714; genus BM714. The sequence goes on along the minus strand of CAZEHH010000047.1, from coordinate 9,262 downwards.
AGATTGTTCATATTGTTTTATAGATATTTTTTCTATTTATAGGCATCTTTAATACCAAAATATCCATATATTTGGTATTATGTTCGCAATTTTCTGTTTTTTCTGTTATTATTAATGTATAGTTATCCTACATTTCAACATACAGACGGAGGGGTTTATATGAAAAAACTTAACATGGCTGTTATTTTCGGAGGCAAGACCCAGGAACATGAAGTCTCACTGAAAACCGCCACAACCATACTCAGAAACGCCGACAAGGAAAAGTACAATCTTTTTCCCATCGGCATCACAAGAGGGGGACGCTGGATGTATTACGACGGACCCTATGAAAACATTGAAAACGACACTTGGGAAGAGGTAGCTAAAAGCTTGGTCGAAAACCAAAGAAAGCCTGGCGCATTCTCGCTCAACATCCCGAACCTCGACCAGAAAATCGATGTCGCCTTCCCTGCCATCCACGGCACCAACGGCGAGGACGGAACTCTTCAAGGGTTGCTTGAGATGGCGGAGGTACCCTATGTTGGTTGCCGCGTTTTCGCATCGGCGGCATGCCTTGACAAGGTTCATTCAAAGAAGATTTTCGAGGACAGCGGAATACCGGTAACTCCATATTCAATAATCTTTCGTGAAAATCTTGAAGACGAGGCTTACTGCATTGAAGAAGTTGAAAAGAACTGCAATTATCCCATTTTCATAAAACCGGCAAACATGGGATCAAGCGTAGGCATCACAAAAGTGGACTCCCGTGAAAAACTGATGGATGGCCTGAGGTCTTCTGCGCGTTACGACCGCAAGCTTCTTGTCGAGGGAGGCCTTGATTGCCGCGAAATAGAATGCGCAGTTATCGGCAACTTCGATCCCAAGCCGTCCGTACTCGGAGAAATCGTGGCTTCCCGCGACTTCTACGACTTCGACGCAAAGTATTCGGAGGAAGCCCAGTCAACACTTATCATTCCCGCCAAGCTTCCCGAAGAACTCGCCAATGAGATTACCGAATGCGCCATCGAGGCATACAAGTGCATCGACTGCACCGGACTTTCAAGGGTTGACTTCCTGCTCGACAAAAAGACAAACAAGTACTACCTCAATGAAATCAACACTATGCCCGGAGGTACAAAGTTCAGCATGTTCCCAATGCTTTGGAAGGAAAGCGGTCTGCCTTACCCCAGGGTCATAGACAAACTCGTAGATTACGCATTGGAATTCACCTATTGAAGCAGCATAAAACTATATGTTCATAAAGAAACAGGGGCGGAAATCCGCCCCTGTTTCTTGTTTGCATTCGTTTCGTATATCTTCTTGATGCTATGCCATAGTTCAAAATTCCCGAAGGTCTTTTCAGAATACAAATCACCTCTTGAACAAAATCTTTCCGTTTGAAATTACTCTTTCAACCAAAAAAGCCTTTTGGTCAAGCAGAAGCATGTCGGCGTCGAATCCTTTCTTTATTTCGCCCTTTCCCTTCAGCTTGAGGATTCTGGCCGGATTGGTCGTGGCAACCCTGACCGCCTGCTCAAACGGGACACCTTCTTCTCTCGCCGCCGTCAGAACAGCCTCAAGCAATGAAGAAACCTTTGCTGACGACATTCCTTCATATTCTCCGTTTTCATCGAACATGGGCAGGCTTCCTCCTCCGTCTGATGTGAAAGTTATGTTCTCTACAGGCACGCCCGCGTCAAGCATTCTGGCAAGACCCTTGGCGCAGGGAACTTCGCCTTTCCTTATAAAATGCTCCGTAGTGCTTGCAGTCATGTCGACCGTTCCACCCTTAAGGGCATATTCCACAGCTTGCATGAAGACTTTTTCGCTTCTGTTTGTATGGGTTGGATACATCTGCCCTATCGGCAAGTCCGTCTCATTGAGTATTTGGCTCAAGATGCCCATTCCGTTTTTCCCGTCTCCTATATGGAAATTGACAATTCCCGCCTTTCCCGAAAGCATTCCGGCCACATGAGCCTCGGCCGCAATCTTCGCCAATTCCCGCATCGTCGGCTGCGACGACCTGTGGTCTGAAACTGCCACCTCCCCCACTCCGATGATTTCCTCTATGAAGGCGATGTCCCTCTCTATGCTCCCCGTAAGCGTTTTAACGGGAACCCTGTAGGAGCCCGTGTATGCATATGCGCTTAAGCCCGCTTCCTTCAGTTCTTTGATTTTTGCTATCAGGTTTTCCATGCTCCTTCCTATGGAATCCGTTCCGAGGCAACCCACAAGGGTGGTGACACCCGACGAAACAATGTCCGATGCTTCAAGCTCGCGCGTCCTGCTTGTGAATCCGCCTTCTCCTCCGCCTCCCAAGACATGAACATGCCCGTCTATGAGTCCTGGAATTGCAATACAGGCGGTTCCGTCAAGCACTTCAACCCCTTCAACCGCCTTCCATGTGCTCAGGTCCTTTTCAACCTCCGCTATCTTTCCTCCGGCTATTAAAATGTCCATCTCACCGATGTTTTTCGGTGCGTAAACCTTTGCTTTCGTTATAAGTTTGATAAGCATTTCATCCCTCCACACTTATGTACATGATTAAGCAGTATAGTGCCATTATAACACGAATCGTCATTTTACCGACTTTCCTTGCGCATCATCACCCCTTGTTCATAAAAACCTTCACTCTTCTGAGCCATCACCCAAAACAAAATTTGCGCCTGCAGTTCAAATGTAACATTCAGGGTATATAATATAGATGAAACATTAAATAAAAGGAGGCCGTACATGAATTCGTCAAAACAATTGGAAAGCAATGAGATAAGAGCTTTGGCAATGATAGTGGTAGGCAGATGCGCGGAAGAGGCGGATGTGGAAAAGACAGCAAACGCCGTACTGGAACAATACCTTAAGTCAATCGAGATCTTCGAGGAGTACAACCACAATATAGCAAGCAGGAAGTACCAGAGCGATGGGATAGTGTGAGCAACATATGCTATCCAAATGAAATGACCATCAATTGAATTAACAAAATAAACCACTCCCGAATAAGTTTGGGAGTGGTTATTGTTGCTTCCAAAAGGCTCAAAAAACAATTGAATGTTCAAATATATATGCAATAGTATTGAATTTTCGTAACAAGGGTTCAACATACACTCCTTATTTATAGAAGGCTTCCATTGGAACATAGTCCGTCAGTTCGTCAAATGTAACGACAGCATAGTCGGAGTACTCGCTGCCGTCCCTCTCAATGATTAGCGACAAGCCTGCCCGGTCGATATTGAAACTGGATATCCCATCTATTTGCTTGCCGGTTATTTCCTCAAGCTGCGGCCTCAAATCATCCCATGGCATTCCCAAAAAGTCCGTTATCCGCATGTCCCCTCCTGTATTCATGTCCATAACAATTCGTCTTTCCTTGTACTTGAAGTCGTCATTTTCGTCTGTTCCCGATGCGGATATTATCATGCTGAGGTAATTCCTGTTTCCAAACATCAGCATGTTCCCATAAGATGTTCCGTCTTCAATCCCCAGCGAATCCGTTAGTTCCGTTGCCGTTTCGTTTATTTTGTCGTTTATGCGTTTCTCTGCGATTGAATCGCCTTCCATTGAAACATAAAGCATTCCTTGCAGCGTTTCCCCGCCGTCAACGCGAACCCAAACTGCGTTTGCAGGCGAATTTAGGCCGAAGGCGGCGAATGCATCAACCTTGTCGACAATGTCTGTGAAATCGGCACTCTCGCCTTCATCAAGCTCCATGACAAGGCTGCTCAGCGCGGAATCAGGATATTTCTTCGAGGCTGCAACAAGGCTTTCATACGGTTCCCCCGCCTTTGCAATGAACGCTCCCAAATAGCTTCCTTCCGGTCCTATCAAAAGATTCCCTATCTGCTTCTTGTACAGCTTGTCAAGCTGCCATGTCAGGAAAGACTCATCGTTGCCCAAAATAAGCTCCTCTGTCCTTGCCGCATCAGCGTAAATTGTCTCAAAGTCCGGTTCACGCCTGTTGTATCTGTAGTTCTGCATTTTGTCGAACAGTCTTGCCATTTCGGCAAAATCATCAGAAAAGTATTCCGAAAGCCCATTTATTTCCTCCCAGTCGGTCTCTGCCGAAGGGGTCTCCTCGTACCTTACCAGCGTCACGAATCCGTCCGCCATGCTCTGGAAGTCCTCCCTCACTTTATCGTTTGATATGGAAGGTATCAGTTCCCTGTCCAGTATTCCATTCATATCGACATTCAACGCGTCCAGGTATTCGGGCCTGAATACAAGCCCGTTGATTCTCTCAATCATGCCCTGCTGCTCTATGACGAGAAGCTCAAGCATTCTTTCAGCATCGCCTTCTGACACCAAAGAAATGTTGTCCCTCATGAAAATCCCCAGCTCTCCGGCATCAGCTCCCGAGGCAATCACGCTTTCGTATATCTCCAGTATTCCGTCCTCTTTTTCCGGCTCTTTTACAATTTCAGCTTGCTCTTCCTGACCCTTCAATTCCTCCGCTTCCTTTTCCGCCGGCGGTGCCTGGCAACCCGAAACCGCAACAGCCGCTATCAAAATAATTACCGCTGCAAGTTTTTTCATTTCCGCTCCTTTCAAGCCACAGTCAAATCCATCCATACAAATGGTGCTTCTTCCCTTTGCAACATATTATATTATTCCCGGTTCAAGACGTGTTTACAGAGTGTTTACAAATATTCATTGAAATCCGATGCTGAAAGCCTTAGGCCCAAAATGGACTCCCCAAAACTAAATTATCAAATTCCAATGGGCCCACCCTTCCGGAACCGGAAAAGCGAGCCCATTTTGCCTTTAGAATCATAAAAATCTTTTCAAATATATCCATGTTCCAGTTTGTTGTTTTCCGGAATGGTCACTTGTTTTCCCTGAGCCACTCGATAGCCGTGTTTGCATAAACGGCCGCGCCTACAGGAAGCACGCTTTCATCGAAGACAACCTTGGGATGGTGCTGGGGATAGGCGACTCCGTCCTTGAATACGGAAGCGCTAAGCCCCAGCATGAGGGTGGGAACATGGGCACTCAGGAATCCGAAATCCTCGGAACCGCTCAGCTTCATCCCCTTGCCCGTCATTTTTTCCATGTCGGCTACATATTCCTGCCCAAGCATTTCTGTCGTGTACCTCATTGCGGAATCGAAAAGCTCCTTGTCGTTTTCAACGCAGGGGCAACCCTTGGACTCCACAGAAGCGGTGCACCTGAAGGTTGATGCTATCCCCTTCGATATCTCCTCCAGCCTTTTGTTCATAAGCGTTCTTACTTCCTTGCTGTAACTTCTTATTGTGCCCTTCATGTATGCGGTATCCGGTATTATGTTGGGGGCGTTCCCACCATGCATTTCCCCTATTGTGAGAACAGCCACCTCACCGGCAACAACCTCTCTCGAGTTTATCTCCGCAAGTGCTATATGTATATGGGCCAATACGTTGAGAGGGTCTATCGCCGTATCGGGGGTTGCTCCGTGTCCGCCTTTACCCTGGACCTTTATCTCGAATATATCCACATTGGCTGTAACCGGCCCCTTGTCCAGAAATACTACGGCTCCGCTTTTCAAGGGGAAACCCGATGCAACATGAATCATCATCGCCTTGTCGACAGAAGGATTTTCCAGAACACCGGATTCCATCATCAGTTTGGCTCCGGAAAGGGTCTCCTCGCCGGGCTGGAACATGAGTTTAACGGTCCCCTCTATTTCATCCTCGTGGTCCTTGAGAAGCCTCGCAGCGCCGAGCATCATTGCCGTGTGCATGTCGTGCCCGCAGGCATGCATGTTTCCGTTGGTCGACCTGAATTCCAAATCCGTTTCTTCCTTTATGGGAAGTGCGTCCATGTCTCCCCTAATGAGGAATGTCTTGCCTGGCTTCTTTCCTCCGGCAAGGGCGACTATTCCGGACTTGCATATTTGTTCCGGCCGGTATCCGTATTCGGTCAGCTTTCCCATCACATAATCCGCAGTCAATGGCAAATCGACATGGAGCTCCGGATTCCTGTGGAAATGCCTTCTCGCAGAAACCATTTCATCCCCGTATTTTTTCGCTTCCTCAAACAAATTGTTCATCATTCCCTCCCCTTTCTATTTTTATGATTTATGGATATCAAAATCACATGTTCTCAACGAATTGTATCCTCAAGCCGTTGGGATCCAAAACAAAAATATATTTTATGTGCGGATTTGGCTGAAAAGGTCCCCCGACTATACCAATCCCCTTTTCCTCGAGCCTTTTGGTCAATCCGTCAATTGATTCGGTCTCAAAACCCAAAGAAATGCCGTTTCCCATGGTAGGCTCTTTTTCAAACCCATTGCGGATCAACTCGATTTTAGTCTCTCCCTTGCCAAGAAAAACTATCTCCATTCCCTCTCTGGGGGAGAACCTTCTTTCAAGCTCAAGGCCTGCGACTCCCTGATAGAAATCCAATGATTCCTCCATGTCCTTCACCGTTATTGTGCTCCAGCAGAATTTCATTATTATTCCCTCCTTTTCATGAATCCCTGTTTTTTTCTATACCTTATTTTAACATAAAATGTATACAGTCACCCGAAATGCAACATGCAAATTTTAAAGACCGGCTTGAATCAAAAACGCCCAATGACCCGACAAAGTCGGGCCATTTAGAAAGTGTAACAGTATTTTTTTTAAGGCAAACAGATTGCCTCTATATTTTTGGGGCTGTTTGAAGCTTGCACGCCTTTACGACATGTTTAGCCAATACCGATGTTGTCACCGAGCCCACTCCCGCAGGCACCGGGGTTATCATTGAAGCCGTGTCTTTGCATGATTCAAAATCCACATCTCCGCACATGTTTCCGTCCTCGTCCATGTTGATTCCGACATCTATTACAACCGCGCCTTTTTTTACATAAGACTTGTCAATCATCTTGGCCCTTCCTACCGCTGCAATGAGCACATCGGCTCTGCGGCACATTTCAGGCAAATCTTTTGTTCTGGAATGGCAAATGGTTACTGTTGCGTTCTCTTTCAGCAGAAGCATGGACACGGGTTTGCCAACGACCATGGACCTTCCGACTACAACTGCATGCTTGCCCTTGAGGTCAACCCCGTAAAACTTGAGCATCTCCATAACGGCTGTAGGCGTTGCGGGAGGAAAGCCTGTCTCGTCACCTTCTGTCACCTTGGCCACATTGACAGGCGAGAAACTGTCCACATCCTTTTCCGGGGATATGACATATTTTATAGCTTCTTCGTCCAGATGCTTGGGCATTGGCCTGAAGACCAGGATTCCGTGTATTCCGCCATCTCCATTTATTCTTTTTAGGCTCTCTATGAAGTCATTCTGCGAAATATCCTTCCGGAGTTCAAAAACCTCAACGTCGATTCCGCATTTATCCATTCTTTTGAGGGCTCCCCTCTCGTAAGCGAGGTCGCTTGGGTTTTCTCCCACTCTCACTATTGCGAGTTTCGGATTTGTTCCTTCCCCTTTAAGCACTTTGACATCTGCAATCACCGATTCTGTAATCGAATCGGCAACCGCTTTACCTTTAATAATCATTCCCATTTCCGGCTCCTAACGATTCATTTTAAGTAAAACTTTTTCGTACACCTCATCGGCTATTCTCGCTCCGTTTTCGACCATTGCATCCACCTTGTGCTTGATTTCGGATGTATACTCATAGTCGCTTATGGAGTTGATATTTATTATTACGTTAAGCTGCGCGCTGTAAAGCGCCGCCTTAAGGCACATGACTCCGACTCCCACATCGCTGATGATGAGTTTCGAGGATATGCCGACTAGTTCTTCGTGTATTAGGATGGACTCGTGTATGCACTCCACCATGCTTATTGGAGCTTCGCTAGCCACCTTTAGGGCGGCCTGGAGCACTTCTTCCTTTTCGGCCTTTTCCTTTTCTGTCGCCGCTTTTATTCCGTATGCCTTGGAAAGAGGAATGAAGTTCTTTGCGTCCTCGTCTATCAGCTCAATGAGGCGGTTCCTCAGTTCTTCGCCCCTCTGTAGTATTTCGGCATGTCTTTCCTCTACGTCAAGAAACTTCTTCTTGCCCTTTGAAAAGTTTGCCACCATGCTTGCGAGGGCTACTCCGAGAGCTCCTGTAAGAGCCGCCGCTCCTCCGCCACCAGGGACAGCCTCTTTTGATGCCAAGCTTTCCGCGAATTCTTTACAGGTCTTTTGTGTAAGTTCCATTTTTTTCTCCTGTTTTTCAGGCGGCGCCAAATCAAACGCCGCCTTTTCTTTTTCCTTAGAAGAGTCCTGAAATCACTCCGTTTTTATCTACGTCTATCTTCTCTGCGGAAGGTACTTTTGGAAGTCCCGGCATTTTCATTATGTCGCCTGTAGACACCACTATGAATCCGGCTCCGGCAGATATTGTTATGCTGCTTGCTGTAATCCTGAATCCTTGGGGCCTTCCCAGTTTCTTTGGATCGTCTGTAAGCGAGTATTGGGTTTTAGCCATGCATATCGGCAGATTCCCAAAACCAAGCTTCTCGAGATTGGCAATTTCTTTGCTCACTTTTCCTGTGTAGTCCACTCCGTCGGCCCCGTATATTTTGCTTGCTATCGCTTCAATCTTTTCTTTTATGCTCATGTCGAGCGAATATGCAAATTCGAATTTCGGCTTGCCTTCATTCGTCAAACGTATCAATTCCTTTGCAAGGTCCTCTCCGCCTTTTCCGCCTTTTGCCCACACTTCCGAAAGGGAAACATTGACTCCAAGCTCTTTGCATTTCTCTTCAACCAATGAGAGCTCTGCTTCTGTGTCGAGGGGAAATCTGTTTATTGCAACCACTGCCGGAAGCCCGTAGACTTTTGTGATGTTTTCGACGTGCTTGAGAAGGTTTGGAAGCCCTGCTTCAAGCGCCTCGAGATTTTCGCTTCCCAGGTCCGCCTTAGCCACTCCTCCATTGTATTTCAGCGCCCTGACTGTTGCCACTATTACAACAGCATCGGGCGCAAAGCCTGCTTTTCTGCATTTGATGTCGAGGAATTTCTCCGCTCCCAGGTCTGCTCCGAAGCCTGCTTCTGTGACTACGTAGTCCGCGAAGTGCCTGGCCATTTTTGTCGCCATTATTGAGTTGCATCCGTGGGCTATGTTGGCAAACGGTCCGCCATGAATGAATGCGGGAGTCCCCTCGAGGGTCTGTACGAGATTGGGCTTAAGTGCGTCCTTCAGGAGTGCCGCCATGGCTCCCTGTGCATTTATGTCCCCTGCCGTCACAGGCTGGCCTGATCTGTTATACGCCACTATGATGCTTGCCAATTTGTCTTTCAGGTCGACAATATCATCCGACAGGCAAAAGGCGGCCATGACCTCGCTTGCAACCGTTATGTCGAAACCGTCCTCGCGAGG
>CAZEHH010000046.1:9717-12375 GCA_964512505.1 uncultured Peptostreptococcaceae bacterium | reverse complement strand
ACGTATACTATGCGCTTGGGTTTCATATTGGCTATGGTGTCGAGGACTATCTCCTCGCAGCCTTTCCTCGGCGGGTCTACGACTACCACGTCAGCCCTTATTCCGCTTTCGTAGAGCCTTGGGACTACTTTCTCCGCCCTGCCGGAGTGAAACTCCACGTTGCTTATACTGTTGAGCTCGGCGTTGTGGTTTGCGTCCGCAACTGCGGGTTTTACTACTTCTATTCCGTAAACTTTCTTGGCCTTCTTTGCCAGGAAGAGCGATATTGTTCCTATTCCCGAATATATGTCGAAAACTATGTCTTCAGGCCCTATGTCCGCGTATTCGAGAACCTTTCCGTAGAGGATCTCGGTCTGCTTTGTATTAACCTGTAGGAAGGACACCGGGGAAAGCTCGAATGCCAAGTCTCCTATATTGTCTGTCATTCTACCGCTTCCGAAAAGGACTTTTGACTCGGGCCCTGTGATTACATTTGTCTTCTTGCTGTTGATATTCTGGACAACTGTCTTTATCTGTGGAAAATTCGATGTCAGGAGCGATACTATCTCTTTTTTCTTTGGAAAACTTTCGCCGTTTGTGACTAAAACGGCCATTATGTCGCCTGTCTTGTAGGAATTCCTGAGGATAAGATGCCTTAGGACTCCCTTGTGTGTGGATTCTTCATAGACAGGGTAATTGATTTCTGACAAATACTCCCTTAGTGTTTCCACTATATCGTCGTTAATCGGATTCTGTATGAGGCATTTCTTTATGTCAACTATCTCGTGGGATTTCTTTCTGTAAAAGCCGATGACAACTTTCCCGTTTTCTTTTCCGAATGGAAGCTGGGCCTTGTTTCTGAAATGAAAGGGATTTTCCATTCCAAGTGTCTCTTTTACATTTATGCCTTTAAGTCCTGCTATTCTTTCTATTGCCGCTTCGACTTTCAGTTTCTTGAATTTAAGCTGCTTTTGGTAAATGAGATTCTGTATCTGGCATCCTCCGCATTCAGGGAAGTGGCTGCATGGGGGCTCCTGTTTGATGTCCGAGTTTTCCTTTATCTCTACAATTTTGCCTAAAGCATAACTCTTTTTGACTTTCACTATTTCCACAAGGGCCCTGTCTCCGGGAACGAGTCCTTCGACAAAAACTGTAATTCCTTCTATCCTGCCCACTCCCTCGCCGGAATCTCCCAAATCGTGTATCCTGATGTCGTATTTCTTGCCTTCTTTTATGTTGAAACCCATAATTCTTTGCTCCTTTTTATTTTTGCGTCTATTTATTAGAAAATATCCCTGAAATATTCTATAATGATAATATAAATAAAATCGGAGGGATACATACATGTTCAAAACCATATTCAATATTCTACTAGTCCTAGCAATCTGTTTCACTATATCCATGATGCCACTGAATACCGCTCTTTTCGACTCCCCTTTAATTGGAAGAGACGATCCGTCCGATATTTACACAAGCTCCGAATATGAGGTCGTAATTGATAAGAACGAGGATGCTTTATCTTCAAACACCCAAGTAGAGTTTACCATTAAAGGTATTTTAAATAAAGATTTTTCCGACGACTACGTCCGTTTCGATTTCATAAGGGACGGAGAAACCATAAAAACCTTCAAAGCATCTGACTTCGAGATGCAACGCGAAGCTTCAACTGAAGACGATTTTTCATTGATTCACTATGCATTGAATGCAGACAAGAAAACGACCGGGCTTGACCCTGGACCTTATTCAATAAGGATATATGTGGAAGACGATACGGCAATTTCGATAAAGGAAGCTTCCACCGATCTTCTTTACATGCCTGACGGCAAATTTGCACCGGCCACTTCTCTTGCCGGCAGTCCAGGCATGTTGAATTTCAGGCTATACTATCCGGACAACCAATACATGTATCTTGTCCCTGTGACAAGAACAGTGCCACAAAAAGACAGCGTAGTGAGGTATCTGGTAAATACACTTTCGGAGGGGCCCAAAGAATCGATGGGGCTTACCGAAGGTTCTCCGATTCCTTTCATTCCATATATTTGGATTTCCGGAACCGTCTCCACTCTAAGCCTGCCCGCGGGGGATTTGGGTATATACGACGACGGCTCTAGCGTAAGCATGTTTGCCGCAGAATCGATAACTCAAACGCTCAGGGACAATTTGGGGATTGAGGAGGTTCAGGTTCTTGTGAATCAGCAAGCGGCTGAAACCGCCTTCCATGGAATGGATATATCCAGACCTTGGACCACTGACGCAGGACCTCGGGCATACATATGCCTGGAGACCGAGACGGGAAAACTTGTTCTCGCTCCTGTCCGCCTGGAAGCCGACAGCTATGAAGACGCAATAGACCAAATGTTCAAGGCTTTCAAGACAGGCACAGTAAATGAAACCAAATCACCAAATACAATAGCTTTCCTCCCGTCGGACTTAACTGTTTTGGACTACAGGATAAGCAATAAAACGATAACGGTCGACTTGAGCAAAGACATATCCAAGCTGTACGGAGAAAGAACAGATTTGGCGCACTTGGCTATTGAAGCCCTTATGAACAGTTTCACTTCACTTATTGATGTGGACAAGGTTGTGCTTACCGCAAACGGAAATCCGATTCAATTCGAGGATTACGATTTTTCAGAGCCTTTGGAAAAACCGATTTTCATAAATCCGGAAAGATAG
>CAZEHH010000046.1:0-9617 GCA_964512505.1 uncultured Peptostreptococcaceae bacterium | reverse complement strand
GGCAGTGGGCAGTGAGCAGCAAAAGACAAGAATAAAGGCAAAAGATTTAACAGCTTGCAGCGGGCAGGAAAAGATAAAAGCAGTAGAAAATAGCAAGTAGAACGTAGCAAAAAGTACAAAATATAAAAACCCAAGAAACGAAAGCCATTCTCCTTTTTATTAGTGCATTGAACCGTATAAGTTTCTCAAAACATAAAAATAATTCTTAAGAACATGCAAAAGCAGAGGCAAATGCCTCTGCTTTTCTATTGGAAAATATCAAACCGCATACTGCTGAGAATCTTTTATTTAAAGGCGCTTATGAAAACCAGTGATTGGAACGTATATTTTATACGTGACTAAGCAGTTTTTATATGGCAACGCATAAATCGGAGATTCTCAGCAGTATGAATTTTATTGTCCGAAGGTTCCTGCCACATGCTTTAGCATGTCGCGTATTGGCAGATTGTACGGGCATTTCGATTCGCAAAGGCCGCACTCTATGCAATCCGACGCATGCTTCTGAAGATTGTCATAGCGGCCCTGCGGCCATTCCGACATGTTGTATCGCAAATAATAGCCCTCGAAACTGAAAAGTGTAGGTATGTCGATTCCTTGCGGGCATGGGAGACAATATCCGCAGCGCCTGCAGAAGTGGTCGCCCAGTTCTTTTTTTATGTTTTCAAGAAGCTCGAGCCCTTCGGCTGTCATAGGTTTCAAGTCATTGCCAACCGCCGCATTCCTTACAACTTGGTCGATGCAGTCCATTCCGGGTATTGCAACGGTAATGTTTGGATTGTCCAATATATATTGTATTGACAGTTCCCCTTTTTCGATTGCCCCTCCCGCGATTGGCTTCATGCATATGATTCCGACATTTTGCTTTGCCGCCTGTTCGAATACCGGTTCTCCCTGGTTTTCAATATAATTGTAGGGGAATTGTATGGTTTCAAATTCATCCATTTTCAAGGCTTCCATCAAGACATCCGCGCTATGGCAGGTTATTCCTATATGCCCGATTAGACCATTGGCTTTAGCTTCCGCAAGCGCCTTGTACGCTCCATCATCTCCCATTATTACATTAAGCTGGTCAAGATTTCGCACATTGTGGAATTGGTAAAGATCGATGAAATCAGTCCTTAACATTTCAAGGCTTGTTTCGACTTCTTTTTTCATTGACGCATAGTCTTTTGCAGGTGATTTGGTAGCCAAAATCATCATGCTCCTGAGATTATTGTTTTCGAGAGCCGTCCCTATATAATCTTCGCTTACCGAGTAGCCTCTGGCAGTGTCTATGAAGTTTATTCCGTTTTCATAAGCCTCTACTATCAGTTTTTCCGATTCTTCCCTTGAAATCCTCTGTATGGGAATTCCTCCAAAACCTATTACAGAAACTTCCAGACCCGTTCTACCCAAAATTCTTTTAAGCATTTTCTTCCTCCTTCATTGCCTCGATGAGTATTTTCAAGCATTCATTTTCAGTTCTGTTGACACGCACAGGCTTAAGGTCTCCATCAACTATTCCGTGAAGCGTGTAACCTTCAGCAAGTTTTTTGCCATTTGCTTCGTTGATTATTTCATATGCAACCCGCATTCTAACGCCTTTGAACTCGGCAAGCCTGACATTTATGATTATCTCGTCGTCATAATATGCCGGATAAAAATGCTTGCACCCCGATTCAATAACGGGGAATATTATTCCAGAACTTTCAAGCTTCCTGTAATCGCAGCCAAGATCCCTGAGAAATTCTGTGCGTCCTATGTTGAACCATTTGTAATAATTGGCATGGTAAATTACGCCCATTTGATCCGTTTCGTCGTATCTTGCCCTTATTTTGACTGTAGTTTCCAATTACTCCTCCTATATCACCCTTGTTTTACCATTATATACAAGTCCCCTTATGCAATCAATTGTAACGGTCTGTCCGGTACTAAGTTTTTCAATTGCCCCATTGGCTCCCACTATCACCGGAATCCCAAGGCTAAGCCCTACTATTGCCGCATGTGATGTGTATCCGCCTTCCTCGACTATTAATCCGGAAGCTTTTTCGACTGCATACATCATGTCTTTGTCCGTGCTCTCGCAAACCAAAATGTCTCCCGGCATGAATTCTTCGACATTTCCCGAATCGCCAGCAACAAAAATATTGCCGGTCACATGTTTCTTTCCGATTCCGGTACCCTTTATGAGTATTTCTCCGACTATATGAACTTTCATAAGGTTTGTCGAACCTGCGACTCCCACCGGAACGCCGGCAGTAATTATTATAAGCTCTCCGTCCTTTACATAACCTGCCTCTTTCGACTTTTGGACTGCTCTTTTGAATATGTCGTCAGTCGAACGGCCTTCTACTGTCGATACTGAATAAACTCCCCAAAGGAGAGCCATCCTTCTTCGCACTTTTTCGGAAGTCGTTGCCGCGATTATTGGCGCTTTGGGCCTGAATTTGGAAACCATGCGCGGAGTGTATCCGCTTGAAGTGGTGGTTATTATTGCCGTTGCGTCAAGATCCAGGGCCGTGCTGCATGTGGCGTGGCTGACTGCATAAGTTATGCTTTCAGCCTTAAGCTTTCTTTTTTCAGCTAAAACTTTCCTGTAGTTGATGGATTCCTCGGTTATTCTTGCTATGTTCGCCATTGTCTTTATTGACTCGACAGGATATTTGCCTGCGGCGGTTTCACCCGAAAGCATTATTGCGTCCGTCCCGTCAAGTATGGCATTGGCTATGTCTGTTGCTTCAGCCCTTGTAGGCCTCGGATTCCTTATCATGGAATCCAGCATTTGGGTAGCGGTTATCACAGGCTTGCTCTGGATGTTGCACTTTCTTATGATCATCTTTTGCACCATGGGCACTTCCTCAGTGGGTATTTCCACACCCAGGTCACCGCGAGCCACCATTACACCCTTTGAAGCCTCGATTATCTCGTCGATATTGTCGACTCCCTGCCTGTTTTCTATCTTCGATATTATATTGATGTCCCCTGCGCCATTGTCCTCAAGCACCTTTAGGATGGCGTTGACATCGTCCGCCTTTCGGATGAATGAAGCCGCAATATAGTCTATGTCGTTTTCTATCCCAAACATTATGTCCGCAATATCTTTTTCTGTAAGTGCAGGAAGGTTGATTTGAACATCCGGTATGTTTATGCTTTTCCTGTCTTTTACCATGCCGCCGTTCAGGATCCTGCAAATTACACTTTCGGAGTCTTTTATCTTTTCTACTTCGAGCTCTATGAGCCCGTCGTCTATCAGTATCTTAGAACCTACCGACACATCCTCCGGCAGGCCCCCATAGGAAACCGAAGATATGTTGTCATTTCCTATTATGTCCTTGACTGTGATTTCAAAAAGTCCGCCCGTCTCAAGCTCTGCGTATCCATTTTCAAAAAGTCCAGTCCTTATTTCAGGGCCCTTTGTGTCAAGCATTATTGCTATCGGAATGTCCATTTCCATTCGGACTTCCTTTATCATTTCTATGCGTTTTTTATGTTCTTCGTGGTTGCCGTGTGAAAAGTTCAATCGGGCGACATTTAGTCCTGATTTGACAAGTTCTTTGAATACTTCTTTTTCTTCGCTGGCGGGACCTATCGTGCAGACGATTTTTGTTCTTCTCATGAATTTCGCCTCCCTCTATCTTGATAAAATTCCAATCAAGCGGTAATAATCCTCGTTTGTTCTTTTTTCATAATCAAAGACATTTTCAATCGGGACATCAATCACTTGGCTGTTTTTGATTCCAACAGCCCTTCCGTGATTGCCTGCGACAAGAAGGTCTATGGCTCTCGCACCAAGCCTTGCCGCCAATATTCTGTCAAAGGCGGACGGTGATCCTCCCCGTTGCAAATATCCAAGGATGGATACTCTGGTCTCGTATCCCGTCTTTTCTTTTATTTCTTCAGCAAGATCATAAGGTTTGCCGACCCCTTCGGCAACTATTATAAGGCTGTGTATTTTCCCGCGGTTTCTGCCCTCTATTATTTTTCTGCATATGTCGTCGGTGTCGTAATAAATTTCCGGAATCACCACATTTTCGGCTCCGCCCGCCAATCCTGCGTGAAGAGCTATGTCGCCGCAGTGTCTTCCCATTACTTCAACTATGTTTATGCGTCCGTGTGAAACCGATGTATCCCTAAGATTGGATATCGCATCCACAACCGTGTTCACGGCAGTGTCGAAACCTATTGTTACGTCTGTATATCCGAAATCATTGTCTATTGTCCCCGGAATGCCTATTACCGGAACACCGTTTTCGGACAGCTTTTGAAGCCCCTTGTATGTTCCGTCTCCACCTATTGCCACGAGCGCGTCAAGGTCGAAAATTTTTATTATTTCAAGAGCTTTTTTAAAGCCCGCTTCCGTCTTGAATTCTTCACTTCTGGCAGTTTTTATTACGGTCCCTCCGCGGTGTATTATATCGCCCACCGCCGAGAGGTCCATATCGCTCATATCTCCTTCTATCAATCCCGAATAGCCTCTTTTTATTCCCGCTATTTCAAGTCCCATATGCTTACCGTAACGCACTATCGTCCGTATTGCCGGATTCATTCCGGGAGCGTCGCCCCCGCTTGTAAACACTCCGATTTTTCTGATCATTTTCTACACCTCTACAATCATTGTTTTTCAAGGCTTTTTCAAACAAGCTTAACGCTTTCTTCTCCGAGTGTCGCCTTCAAGGTTTTAATGAGGCTTTCTTCAGGTGAGACTCTTAGCTCGTCGCTTGCTTCAAACGCCTTGTTTTGGTCCTCCACATAGATGTAAACCGCTGTCTTTCCCCGGTGATTTGAAAGTATCCTTTTTATTGACTGCAAAATCATCTTGTCATATTGCTTTATTTTCAGATAAAGCCTGCCTTCCTGTTTTGGAGGCTTTTCTCTTAAAACATCGTTTTTCTTATGGTAGCCGTATGACTTTTTATACGAACGCCTGCTCATTTTTTCTACGCCTTTTATGTTTTCCACATTAAGCTCGCAAATGTTTTCCGCAAGTATTTTAGGTTCTTCGTCTTCCTTGAAGCTTATTCTTCCATAGACTATTATTATCTTGTCTTCTTCAACGCATGAAATGCATTTTTCATACACGTTTGGAAACACTATGACTTCGAAACTGCTGTATAGATCCTCCACCTGAAGGAAAGCCATACGATTGTTGTTTCTTGTGAATTTCTTCTGCAGGGCAGTTACTACACCTGCGGCATATATGAGGTCATTGTCCTTTACTCTTGCAGGCACGCCCACCTCATGCGGTTCCTTCATTTCAGACGACGATATGAATTTGCCTTTTTCAATCAATTCCTCGTATTCGCCGAGTGGATGCCCGCTTATATAAACTCCAAGCATTTCCTTCTCGAATGCCAAAAGGGTCTTCATAGGAAACTCTTCCCTTTCGGGTATTTTATCGTACCTGAGAGCATCGATGCTCTCATCGGAACCCATGTCGAAAAGTGAAACCTGCCCTTTGACATTTCTTCTCTTATCTCTCTGTATTCCCTCTATAACTTTCTCGAAACATCCTAAAAGCTGGGATCTGTTGATCTTAAGGCTGTCGAAAACACCCGACTTTATCATGCTTTCCACAGCACGCTTGTTAAGTTCGGAAGTTTCAACACGTTCGCAGAAATCTATGAAGCTCTTGTAGGGCGCCGATTTCCTTTCTTTTATTATGGAAGCAATTATGCCTTTGCCCACATTCTTGATGGCAAGAAGTCCGAAATTTATGTTTCCCCCGTTGACCGTAAAATGCTTGTAGCTTGTGTTTATGTCGGGAGGCAGAACGTCTATTCCCATTCTCTTGCAGTCCTGTATATATTGAGCCACCTTTGCCGAGTTTCCGGTAACGCTTGTCAATAGAGCCGCCATGAATTCAACCGGATAGTAGCTTTTCAAATATGCCGTCTGGTAAGCAAGTATAGCATATGCCGCGGCGTGGCTTTTGTTGAATGCATATTTGGCAAAATCAATCATATCGTCGAATATCTTGTTTGCCGCATCTTCCGGAACTCCCTTGCGCATGCAGCCCTCTATTTCGATTGTTCCGTCATCTCCGGTTTTACCGTGAATGAAGTACTGTCTCTCTTTTTGCATGACATCCATCTTTTTCTTGCTCATCGCCCTGCGCACGAGGTCGCTCCGGCCGTAACTGTAGCCCCCGAGTTCACGAACCACCTGCATTACCTGCTCCTGGTAGACCAGGCACCCGTATGTCACATCGAGAATGCCCCTCAGGCTTTCATGGACATATTTTATTTCTTTCGGATTGTTTTTATTCTTGATGTATGCCGGTATTGAATCCATAGGACCCGGTCTGAACAAGGAGATTCCGGCTATGATATCCTCGAAGCTTTCCGGTTTGAGTTCCTTCATGAATTGGCGCATTCCGGCGCTCTCCAATTGGAAAACTCCCAATGTGTCTCCTTTGCTTATCATGTCGAATACATCCGCATCGTCAAAAGTTATAGCGTTCAAGTCTATTTTCTTGCATTGGTTGAGTTCTATGAATTTCAATGCGTTTTTTATTACGCTCAAGTTGCGAAGACCCAGAAAATCCATCTTCAGCAACCCGAGCTCCTCCAAAAGACCCATGGTGAACTGTGTCACAACACTGTCGTCGTGAAGGTAAAGAGGCACATATTCGTCTACAGCGTCTTTTGATATGACAACACCTGCAGCATGCGTGGAAGCATGGCGCGGCATTCCCTCGAGTTTTAAAGCGTTGTCAATCAGATATTTGGCGTTTTGATCCGAATCGTACATTGATTTGAATTCTGAACTTATTTCAAGCGCCTTGCCTATTGTTATGCCAAGGTCGGTCGGAACAAGCTTCGCTATTTTGTCCACGTCTCCGTAGGGGATATCCAGAACCCTTCCAACATCGCGTATTGCAGCCCTTGCAGCCATTGTCCCGAAGGTTATTATTTGCGCCACCTTTTCCTTGCCGTACTTTTCGACGACATACTCAATCACTTCCTGCCTTCTGTCGTCCTCAAAGTCTATATCTATATCGGGCATTGTTATGCGTTCGGGATTAAGAAATCTTTCGAATATCAGATTGTATCGGATAGGGTCGACATCGGTGATTTTGAGAACATATGCAATTATGCTGCCTCCGCAGCTTCCCCTGCCTGGGCCCACAACGATTCCGCTCTCCTTTGCAAAGCGTATGAAGTCCCATACTATGAGGAAATAATCCACATAGCCCATTTCCTCTATTACCCCTATTTCATACTCAAAACGTTCAAGAAGCTCTTCCGTGACTTCTCCGTATCTTTCTCTCAATCCTTCCAAACAAAGCTTTCTAAGATATTTGTTGTTGGCGATTCCCTCTGGGATATCAAACTCCGGAAGATATATTTGATCGAAATCAAAACTTACGTTGCACCGCTCTGCAATCCTGACAGTGTTTTCAAGCGCTTCCGGAGCATAATCGAAAAGCTCCGCCATTTCTTCCGGAGACTTCAGATAGAACTCGTCTGTCGGAAATTTCATTCTTTCGGTGTCGCTAAGTATCTTGCCTGTCTGTATGCACAGAAGGATATCGTGCGCACGGCTGTCCTCTTTCCGGATATAGTGAACATCATTTGTAGCCACCAATGGGATTTCGAGTTCCTTGCTTATCTTAAGCAGCTCTTGGTTTACGAGCTTCTGTTCGGGTATGCCGTGATCCTGGAGCTCAAGATAAAAATTGCCTTTTCCGAACATCCCGCGAAGACTTTTGGCCTTTTCCCTGGCCTTTTCCGGGTTGCGCTCCATTATGAGGCGCTGTATGTCGCCTGCCAGGCAGGCTGAGAGGGCTATAAGCCCTTCCGTATGCTTTTCAAGAAGCTCGTAGTCTATTCTCGGCTTGTAGTAGAAGCCTTCGGTATATGCCTTGGAAACAAGCTTTATAAGATTCTTGTATCCTTCATTGTTCTCCGCAAGAAGAACAAGGTGCCCTGCATTCTTGTCCTTTGAGGAATCCTTGTCTCCCATTGTCCTGGGGGCTGTATACACCTCACAGCCTATTATGGGTTTAATGCCTTCCTTCAAGGCTTTCTTGTAAAAATCGACCACACCAAACATTGACCCATGGTCTGTTATTGCAACAGCTTCCATCCCAAGATTTTTTACTTCCTTGAATATTTCGTTTATCCTGGCATAGCCGTCCAGCAGGCTGTATTCCGTATGAACATGCAAATGTGCAAAACCTGTTTTTTTCATCATTTTGATTTATCCTTTTTTTCCGTGATTTCCAAAGCTATTTCCCTGATTTTTTTGAACCTGTGGTTTACTCCCGATTTTCCTATGGGCGAATCGAGCAATTGCCCCAATTCCTGGAGGCTTGCCTCCCTATGGACCATTCTTGCCAATGCGATTTCCTTCAAGTTTTCGGACAGAAAATCAAGCCCTCTTTCTTCTTCTATCAATAATATGTCCTGTATCTGCCTGTAAGCCGCATCTGCAGTTTTTGTAAGATTTGCAGTTTCACAATTCACTATCCTGTTTATATTGTTCCTCATCTGCTTCATTATCCGTACATTCTCAAAATCAAGGAGCGTCTGATGGGCTCCAATGACATTGAGGAAATCGATTATCTGGTCACCCTCTTTAAGATAAACAACCTGGCTCCCTTTCCTTTCAATCATCTTGGGAAAAAGTTCATAAGACCTCATAATATTCATCAAGGCTTCCCCGTACTCCATGCTGTGAGCCACAAGTTCAAGATGATATGACCGTTCCGGATCGCTGAGCGATCCTCCCCCGATGAATGCGCCTCTCAGATAGGCTCTCTTGCATATTTCTTTTTCAATCAATTCATCCGGCACGGAATTGTTTATTGAAAACCCTTCGATTGTATTTCGTATTATACCCAAGGCTTCAAGAACTTCATTTGCCCCTTCTTCTTTTTCAATGGCTATCGTATAAATGTTTGCCTTCTTTAGCTTGGCATTCTTGTTCATCCTTATGTCTGTATGGATTCCGCAAGCTTCCTTGAAAAGGCTGAATATATGCCTTGCAATAGCGGCATTTTTTATATTGACCTCAATATTCACACGGTTTTTCCCCGCCAATTTTATCGTCCCGCTGATGTGTACAATTGCCGAAAGTTCCGCCATCATGCAATCGTGGTCCATTTGCTCGACGCGGGTCAATTCTTTTTTTGTTTTTGATGAAAATGACACGCGAATCGCCTCCAGTAAGCATTGCTATACATAGAATTATAACATAGAACCCAATTGGACAGGCATTGAATGGAAAACCCCCGAGAATCAATTTTCGGGGGATGAGATATGCTCCATTGCCTTTACAACTATTTCCTTTTCATCTTCATATCTTATCAATTCAAGCACCCTGTCCACATGTACGAAACGGGCCTCTATGAATCCCTCGTTCCTGAGGGGTGTGCACGACATACTTTTTGCGGCCATCAAAAACCAGTGCACAGTTTTTTGCGCAAACAGGTTTTCATCCCAGGAGTTCTTGTATTCGTATTCTATTTCCCCAAGATAATCCTTGATTTCCGCACGTACACCTGTCTCCTCGAAAACCTCCCTCAAAGCCGTCTGCTCAAGGGTTTCCCCCTCTTCGGCCTTGCCCTTGGGGAGAACCCAGTCGCCGTTGAATTTCTTGAGCATAAGTATTGTGTTGTGAAAACTGACGATTCC
>CAZEHH010000045.1:0-12486 GCA_964512505.1 uncultured Peptostreptococcaceae bacterium | reverse complement strand
AGGAGAAAAAACAATGATATTTGAAAAAATCAAAGGAATTCTAGTGGACGAATTGGGAGTTGAAGCAGAGGAAGTATTGATGGAAAGCAACATAAAGGACGATTTGGACGCCGATTCGTTGGACATAGTCCAGGTTGTGATGGCGGTCGAAGAGGCTTTTGAAATAGAAGTCGAAGAAGAAGAAACGGAAAAACTTCTTACAGTCGGAGATGTCGTCCGATATGTGGAAGCGAACAAGTAATCCATCAGAGGCATACTCTGGAAAGGGGAGGTTTTGATGGCGAAGAAAAAATTCAAGGACTTGATTGGGATAGATTACCCCATAATACAGGGGGGCATGGCATGGATTTCGGATGCGGAACTGGCTGCCGCGGTATCGAATGCCGGAGGCCTGGGAATAATAGCCGCAGGCAACGCGCCCGGCCAATGGGTGAAGGAACAAATAAGAAAAGCGAAAACCCTGACGGACAAACCCTTCGGGGTAAATGTAATGCTCTTGAGTCCTTTTGTCGAAGAGGTGGCAGAGGTTGTATGGGAAGAAAAGGTCAAGGTCATAGTCACAGGTGCCGGAAACCCGGGTAAATATATAAAGAAGTGGCGCGAAAACGATGTGAAAATAATACCGGTTGTACCTTCCGTAGGATTGGCCAAGCGCATGGAGGGAACAGGGGTTGACGCCATAATCGCCGAAGGGACCGAAGCGGGAGGCCACATAGGGGAATTGACGACGATGTGCCTTTTGCCTCAAGTGGCAGATGCCGTTGACATACCGGTCATTGCTGCCGGTGGAATTGCCGATGGCAGAGGAATTGCCGCCGCATTCATGATGGGCGCTTCAGGTGTTCAGGTGGGTACGCGTTTTCTTGTTGCAAAGGAATGCAATGTCCATGACAACTACAAAAAGAAGATACTGGAAGCAAAGGATATAGACACGCTTGTTACTGGAAGGCCCACGGGACATCCGGTCAGGGTTCTCAAGAACAAGCTTGCCAGGATGTATAAAAAAATGGACAAAGAAGCTGTGCCTGCCGAAAAATACGAAGAACTTGGCAGGGGGGCTTTGCACAAAGCGGCATGTCTCGGGGACGTATCGATGGGTTCCATAATGAGCGGGCAGATTGCAGGGCTCGTATGCAAAGAACAGACCGCTTCGGAAATAATCGAAGAGATGTTCGGCGAACTCAAGGTTCTTCTCGACAATGCAAAGGATTTTAACATTTAGGAGGGCTCGACATGGGCAAAATAGGATTTTTATTTTCCGGCCAGGGATCGCAATATATAGGCATGGGGAAAGACCTAATAGAGAAATATAAAAGCAGCAAGGACATATTCGACGAAGCCGACGAGGCTTTGGAAATGGATTTGACCAAGATGGTTACAGAAGGAAACCAGGATGAGCTCAATTTGACCGAAAACACACAGCCTGCGGTTCTTACAACAAGCATGGCGGCGCTTAAGGCTGCCGAGGAAAAAGGCCTGAAACCCGACGTTGTGGCGGGCCTTAGCCTGGGAGAGTATACCGCTCTTGTGGCTGCGGGAGCGCTTGCTTTTGCCGCAGCGGTGAAGCTCGTTAAGAAACGCGGCAGATACATGCAGGATGCCGTGCCCGAAGGAAAGGGCACAATGGCCGCCATAATAGGCTTGGACGAGGAAAAGGTTCAGGAAGCCGTAGACGAAGCCAAGAAATACGGCATTGTCGAGTGCGCGAATTTCAATTGCCCCGGCCAGATTGTGATAGGCGGTGAAATTGAAGCCGTAGAAAAGGCTTCGGAATTTGCAAAGGAAAAGGGCGCAAAGCTTGTGGCTCCACTCAAGGTGAGCGCGCCGTTCCACACTTCTATGCTCAAGCCTGCAGCCGAAAAGCTTGCAGAAGAACTCAAGAGCATAAACTTCGAGAATTTGAATATTCCGCTTGTATCGAATGTATTCGCCGAATACATCGAAAACAAAGACCACATAAAGGACATACTCAAGAATCAGGTCATGAAGCCGGTCCAATGGGAAAGAAGCATCCAGAGGATGGTGAACGACGGAGTCGACACCTTTGTTGAAATAGGACCGGGAAAGACTCTGAGCGGATTCATAAAGAAAATAGGCAGGAAAGAAAAAGTGAAACTTAGGATAATCAACATAGAGGACGTCAAATCTCTCGAAAAAGCGGTTGAAACACTTTCGCCCAAGGCGAATGTTACAATCGAAAGCATAAACCGACTGACCGCTAAAAAAAAAGGAAAGATAGGTGATAAGGCATGTTGAAGGGTAAAACGGCTGTAATCACGGGGGCAAGCAGGGGAATAGGAAAGGCTGTGGCAATTCGCCTCGGAAAGGCCGGAGCAAATCTGGTGCTGAGTTACAGAAGCAACGACGCCGCGATGGACGAATTGATCGAATCGCTTGAAAAAGACGGCATAAAGGCCGTGAAGGTGAAAGGCGATGTTTCAAATTCTGACGATGCGAAGGAACTCATGAAAGTCGCAAAGGAAACATACGGATCACTGGACATACTGGTGAACAACGCCGGAATCACTAAGGACAAACTGATAATTCAAATGAAGGAAGAGGATTTCGACTCTGTCATACGGGTCAATCTCAAGGGCAGCTACAACTGCATAAAACACGCTGCCAAAATCATGATGAAGCAGAGATCGGGCAAAATTGTTAATATGGCTTCCGTTGTGGGAGTTTCAGGAAATGCGGGCCAGATAAATTATTCGGCATCGAAGGCCGGTGTGATAGGAATGACCAAATCGGCGGCAAGGGAACTTGCCGGCAGAAATATCACCGTAAACGCAGTAGCGCCTGGATTCATAGAAACGGATATGACAAAAGACCTAGTAGAAAAAGCGAAGGATGGAATGATTTCCGGAATACCGCTGGGACGGCTTGGCTTGCCTGAAGACGTTGCCGAAGCTGTCGCTTTTCTGGCTTCGGATTCTGCAAATTATGTTACGGGACAAGTGCTTCATGTCGACGGCGGCATGGTGATGTAAGGAGGATGAACATGAAAAAAAGAGTGGTAATAACAGGAATGGGAGCCGTTTCCCCCATAGGCAACGATATCGAGACCTTTTGGGAAAGCATCAAGGAAACAAAGCCGGGAATAGATTTCATAACCGGATTCGATGCAAGCGAAATTAAAGTAAATGTTGCCGGCGAAGTCAAAGGATTTGACCCGGTGCAATATATAGACAAAAAGGAAGCCAAGCGTATGGACAGATATACGCAGTTCGCCATAGCGGCCTCAAAACAGGCATTCGAAGACTCCGGGCTTGAGCAAGCCGACTACAATCCGGAACGCATGGGCGTAATAGTGGGCTCTGGCATAGGAGGACTCGGAACAATAGAGGAGCAGGCAGGAAAGCTGCAAAGCAGGGGACCAAAGCGAATATCCCCCTTCTTCATACCCATGTCAATCGTAAACATGGCTTCCGGAAACGTCGCCATAGCTCTTGGCGCAAAGGGACTTTGCAACACCGTTGTAACGGCTTGCGCTTCAGGAACCAATGCAGTAGGCGAAGCATTCCGGAACTTGCAGTACGGATATGCCGACATCATAGTCGCGGGAGGAACCGAGGCTGCAGTAACACTTCTCGGAGTGGCGGGATTCGAAGCCATGACGGCGCTGTCCACAAAAGACGATCCTGCCCGCGCATCAATACCTTTCGATGTTGAAAGGGATGGCTTTGTAATGGCCGAGGGGTCAGGGATGATGGTTCTTGAGACCCTTGAGCATGCCAAGGCAAGAAACGCAAAAATATACGGCGAAATCGCAGGATACGGATTCACCTGCGACGCACACCACATCACAGCGCCGGCTCCGGGGGGAGAAGGCGGAGCCAGGGCAATGAAACTGGCAATCGAAGATGCGGGAATAAACCCGTCAGATGTTTCATACATCAACGCTCACGGAACAAGCACCCCCTACAACGACAAATTCGAAACCCAGGCAATCAAGACAGCCTTCGGGGAAGCGGCAAGGGACATACCGGTAAGTTCGACAAAATCAATGACAGGACACATGCTGGGAGCCGCGGGAGCCATCGAGGCGATTGTATGCGCAAAGGCTTTGCAGGAGGGGTTTGTGCCGGCGACAGCAGGGCTCGCAAAACCCGACCCGGAATGCGATTTGGACTACGTACCGGGCAAGGGACGCCAGCAGGAGCTCTCATACGCCCTATCCAACTCGCTTGGCTTCGGAGGCCACAACGCGTCCATAATCCTTAAAAAATGGGAAGAGTAGGAGGCTCGACATGCTTAACTCAAATCAAATCATGGAAATAATACCGCACAGATATCCTTTCCTGCTAATCGACAGAATAGATGAGATCGAGGAGGGAATATCGGCCAAGGGAATAAAGAATGTTACCGCCAACGAATATTTTTTCCAGGGGCATTTTCCGGATGAGCACGTCATGCCGGGAGTTCTCATAATAGAGGCTCTGGCCCAAGTGGGAGCGGTTGCCATACTGTCCCTTCCGCAAAACAAGGGAAAGACAGCTTATTTCGGAGGCATCAAGAAAGCCAGATTCAAAAGAAAGGTGATTCCGGGGGACACGCTGACACTGGAAACACGAATAGTCAAGTCCAAGGGAAGCATAGGTTTCGGAGAGGCTGTAGCCAAAGTCGGCGACGAGGTTGCCGTAGAAGCCGAACTGACATTCGCCATAGGTTAGTTTCTGTTTGCTGCAAACGAAGAGTTTTAAAAATATAAGCAAAATAAAAGCCCCGCGTCATGTATATTGTGACTCGGGGCTTTGATCGTTTTAATCATGCAATGGGGATATGTTTACGATTTCGATTGCAATTTTCAATTCCTTCATTATTTCTTCAATATTCTGCTCTTCAATCTCATCAAGCTTCCCGTAGCTTTCATCGTCATCTGTCACGACGTACTTTGCCGGCAAGTTGTTGAGGGTAAGGGCAATCACATCCTTGCGGCATTTTTCGCAATTGGCTATGTGCGAGGCTCCGTCAAGATGCTCTCCCAACACTTTTTCGACTACGTCTTCCATGTAATTGTGCATTTTCATAGCTGACCCACTCCTTTTCCTTATATGCTTCCATATTACTTGAATACCCATAGGGACGTCAATTATGCATGGGCCAAAAGAGTAGTTGAAAACAGGATTTCCTTTGAAGGGACGGCATTGTGCTATAATGGACGAAAAAAGGAGAGATATGATATGGATGATATTTTAAGGCACGGGACATCAAAACGGATGAGCAAGGCGGTTGTACATGGCGGAACAGCTTATTTGTGCGGACAGGTAGCATCCGAGCGCACAAGCGATGCAAGGGAACAGACCCGTTCAACTCTCGAAAAAATTGACGGGATTCTAAGCGAAATAGGAACTGACAGAAGTCGCATATTGTCGGCGACAATTTATCTGAAAGAAATGTCCGACTACGCAGGCATGAATGAAGTATGGGACGAATGGCTTCCTGAGAACTGCGCTCCCGCAAGAGCCTGCGTTAAAGCCGACATGGCCGCGGAAGACATACTTGTTGAAATTTCGATAATAGCGGCAGTGTAATTGCCCGCTTTCAAAGCGCTCCGAATGGGTATAAGGAAAACATCAATGGACGGGAGCGTGTTTGATATGAGACTTGAAGGAAAAGTTGTAATAGCGCAAGGAGGCGGGCCCACGCCTGTCATAAACCAGTCGCTTGTCGGCGCGGTTTTGGAATCGAGGAAGTTTACACAAATAACAAGGGTCTATGGCGCAGTGAAGGGCATAGAAGGCATAGTGGACGAGAATTTCATAGACCTTACCCAGGAAACCACGCATAATCTTGAAATGGTTGCAAAGACGCCTTCTGCAGCCCTCCTTTCGACAAGGGTCAAGCCTTCCAAAGAATATTGCCTCGAGATATACAAGACTTTCAAGGCGCACAATGTAAGATATTTTTTGTATATCGGGGGGAACGATTCTGCGGAAACAGTTCGGCTTGTAAACAATTATGCCGAAGAAGACAAATATGAATTCAGGGCGATGCATATCCCCAAAACAATAGACAACGATTTGGTGGAAAACGACCATACCCCCGGATACGGTTCGGCGGCAAGGTTTGTTTCCAATGCATTTCTGGGGCTTAATCTCGAAAACAGGGCCCTGGAGGGTGTGCACATAGGCGTTGTGATGGGAAGGGAAGCGGGATTCTTGACGGCATCGAGCGTTTTGGGCAAAAAGTACGATGATGACGGACCGCATCTCATTTATATTCCTGAAAGGGAATTCGACATGAAAAAGTTTCTCGCGGACGTCGACAGGGTTTACAGGGAAAGGGGCAGATGCCTCATTGCGGTTTCGGAAGGCATAAAGGACCAGTCAGGACAATTCCTTTCAAGCAAGTTCATCGAAAGGACGGGGAAAGACGCTTTCGGAAACCTGCAGTTGTCGGGGAGCGGGGTCCTGGGAGACGTGCTCGCGTCGGCAATACGAGAAAAGCTTAAAATAGCGAGGGTGAGGGCCGATACCTTGGGATACCTTCAGAGGTCGTTTGCGGAGATAGTGTCAAAAGTCGACCGAAACGAAGCCAGGGAGGTAGGCGAAAGGGCGGCGCAGTTCGCAATTTGGAACAACATAGACGGGTCGGTATCCATACAGAGGACCGGGAATTATTCCGTGAACTATGTTTTGAAGCCCTTGGCTGATATAGCGGGCAAATCGAGAAGGATGCCCGAAAAATTCATAAATGAAAGCGGCAACGGCGTAACCGACGAGTTCGTTGGATATGTAAGGCCTCTTGTCGGGGACGGCGTCGCAATGGCCGAGCGTCTTCGCGCGCCCATGGTCAAGAAAATAATAAACAAAGCGGGAGGAGCCAGATGAGATTCGGTGAATTTGATTACAAGAGACCCGACATGAATTCGATCGGTAAAAGGTTTGAAGAAAAACTCGGCCGCCTCGAAAATGCGGAAGGCGCGGAAGCGCAGAACCGCGCAATCGAGGAAATCAACCTTTTGAGGCAGGAATTCGAGTCCATGTCTCAAATATGCTATATAAGGCATACCATAGACACAAAGGATTCCTATTATGAGGAGGAACAGAATTTTTTTGATGAAAACGAGCCTGTATACGAGGGCTTCATAAGCAAATACTACAAAGCCATACTCGATTCGCCGTTCAAGGAAGAACTGAAAGACCGCTGGGGGGCGCAGCTTTTCAGATTGGCTGAAAAATCGGTAAAGGTTTTTTCGGAGGAAATAGTAGAAGACCTAATAGAGGAAAACCGTCTTGCGACAAGGTATACGAAAGTGCTGGCCTCGGCTCAAATAGAATTCGGGGGACGAAAAAGAACGCTTTCGGAAATGAAGCCTTTTCAGATGGATTCGGACAGGAGAGTCAGAAAAGCTGCGAATGACGCCAAATATGCCTTCATGTGCGGGCACGGAGACGATTTCGACGATATCTTCGATAAGCTTGTAAAGGTCAGGACCAGAATGGCGCGCAGGCTGGGCTATGAGAATTTTGTGCAGATGGGCTACGATAGAATGCAGAGGACCGACTATGACGCGGAAATGGTCGCATCATACAGGGAAAGCATACGCCGTCACATAAGGCCATTGACGGTGAAAATAAAGGAACGCCAAAGAAAACGCCTGGGAATCGAAAAGCTTTTCAATTACGACGAACAGATTTTTTACATGGGCGGCAATGCAAAACCCATAGGAGACCACGATTTCCTTGTCGAACAGGCGCGTGAAATGTACAGAGACCTTTCCAAGGAGACAGGGGATTTTTTTGATTTCATGATTGAAAACGAATTGATGAGCCTGAGGTCGATGCCGGGCAAATCCCCGGGAGGATACTGCACATATATATCCAAATACAGTTCTCCGTTCATATTCAGCAATTTCAACGGGACTACGGATGATGTCGATGTGCTTACGCATGAAGCCGGACATGCGTTTCAAACCTACATGAGCAGGAAGTATTTGCTCTTGGAGTATAATTTCCCGACCCTCGAGGCTTGTGAAATCCATTCCATGAGCATGGAATTTTTGACCTGGCCGTGGATGGGAAACTTTTTCGGCGATGACGCCGACAAGTATCGTTACGGCCATTTGAGCCACGCTTTGATGTTTATACCCTATGGCGCGGCGGTGGATGAATTCCAGCATTCCGTATACGAAAAGCCGGACGCTTCTCCGTCCGAGAGGCGCAGAATGTGGCGCGAAACGGAAATGAAGTACCTTCCATACCTGGACTATGGAGACAACGACTACTTGAACTCGGGAGGATTTTGGCATCAGCAGGGCCACATATTCAAAAACCCGTTCTACTATATAGACTACACACTCGCGCAGGTCTGTGCATTCCAATTCTGGCTCAAGGCCGAAAAGTCCAGACAAGAGGCGTGGGCGGCTTATGCCGGATTGTGCGGACTGGGAGGTAGCCGGTCGTTTTTGGAGCTTGTGGAAGCCGCAGGCTTGGAGTCTCCATTCAAAGAAGCGGTGTTTGAATCCGTTGCCGGACATATAGACGACTGGCTTGGCAATGCCGTGTTCGATTTCCTATAGAAGAGGACTGTCAAAAGCTATGGTATAATGGATTTAAAATTGCTGTCTCGGAGGATGCAATGAAAAAGACTATCGGATTCATAGTCCCCAACGAAGAAATAGAAAAAAAAATATATGAATTGTTTCCTGAAAGGCTTGAGAGGAAAGAGCTGATACTGGAGAGGTTCGATCCCGACAACATGGTTCCCCAGGCTTTGCGCCTGGAAAAGAGGGGGGCAAAAGCCATAATCGCAAGGGGCGGAATGTATCATCATATCGTAAACGACGTCAATGTGCCTGTGATGCATCTTAAAATGAAC
The DNA here is from genome assembly GCA_964512505.1 of uncultured Peptostreptococcaceae bacterium. Taxonomy (GTDB): domain Bacteria; phylum Bacillota; class Clostridia; order Peptostreptococcales; family BM714; genus BM714. Next base: position 3,663 of record CAZEHH010000045.1, on the reverse strand, counting down.
GCACTCGACATATTGTATGCAATCAAGAAGGCAAGCCGAATGGAGTCGCATCTGACTCTCATACTGAGCGATGAAGTGCACTTTGCATGCAGCGACTGGGGCGAGGTACTTGGCTGCGAAATAGACTTGAACCGCTTTTCAACCCTGCATGAATTGGACGAGCTGCTTGAAGGCATAGATGACAGGAAAATGCATACAGTCATCGTCGGGGCGGTTGTCACATGCAGGAAGGCGGCCGCAAAGGGTTTCAGGACGGTTTTTGTCGACTCCAGGAAAGAGACCCTGCAGGAAGCTGTCGGCTATGTCGACAAGATGCTTGACGACCTCGAAAACCAGCTTAAAAGGAGAGAACTCTCCGACACCATAACAGACAATGTTCACGATGCGATAATTGCGGTGGATTCATCGGGCGACATAATACTGTTCAACAAAAATGCGAGGAAAATGTTCGGCAAGCGTTCCGAAGACATGCTGGGCAAGTCCATAAGGGGCATATTCCCTGAGGTTGACTTCATTTATGAATTGCTCAAGGACAAAGGCTTGAAAAGAGAAAAAATAGTCCACATGAATAAGCTTACGGCTACAGTAAAGGCGTCTGCCATAACCATAGACGGCGAAGTCAACGGTGCCGTATGCACATTCCAGGACATAACCAAATTGCAGAATTTGGAGAAACGGATACGTTTCGAGCTCAACAAAAAAGGACTCACTGCCAAATTCACATTTGACTGGGTTGTTGCGGAAGACGAGATAATGAAAAAGACCGTTGACAGGGCGAAACGCCTATCGGAAACGGACAGCACAATAATGATTTACGGGGAGAGCGGAACGGGAAAGGAAATAATAGCCCAAAGCATACACAACTCAAGTGAAAGGGGCCGGTCTCCTTTTGTGGCCGTGAATTGCGCGGCTCTCACCGAATCGCTTCTCGAGAGTGAATTGTTCGGATACGAGGACGGTGCATTCACAGGGGCAAGAAAAGGCGGAAAGCCGGGTCTTTTCGAGCTTGCGCATGGAGGGACGATTTTTCTGGATGAAATCAACAGCATTCCGCTCAACATGCAGTCCAAGCTCCTGAGGGTGCTCGAAGAAAAAGAAGTGATGAGGATAGGTTCGGATTATATAATCCCTTTGGACATCCGCATAATAGGGGCGGCCAATGAAGACTTGATGGACAAGGTTGTAAGGGATGAATTCAGAAGGGACCTCTTCTACAGGCTTAATGTCCTCGAACTTAGGATTCCGCCTCTGAGAAACAGAAAAGACGACATAATTCCGCTTTTCAATGCCTTCATAGATGAATTGGCAGAGGGGAATGATGAAATTCCTGAACCGGACGAGGAATTCAAGAAAATGCTTTTGAACCATAAATGGCTGGGAAATGTCAGGGAACTCAAAAACATAGCCGAGAGGTATTTCATTTTCAAAGACGACAGGGTTAATCCTACGGAGCTGTTTGGAAGCGCGGGAATCAGCGGAGCGGAAATGCTCGAGAATACGGACGTGAGCTTGAAGGACATAAACAGGACAATTGAAAAGATGGTCATAGAGACACTGCTGAGCAGAGGAAAGACAAAAACGGAAGCAGCGGAAATTTTGGGGATCAGCCGGACCGCCTTATGGAAAAAACTTAAAGACTGATGTTTATAAATATCAAAGCATGTTAACTCTTGTTGACATGCTTTGAGTTTAATTGAGCAAGGCGCATGCGGATTGTGGCAATTCAAAGGCTTTGCTCCGGTGATATTATGGCACGGTACTTGCAATAAGAACCATAAAGGAATTTATTCCTGGGGAATACAGTAATCCCCCCGTGAGAGGCATGCCTCGTCATTGCTGTATTCCCTTTTTATGATTGAAATAAAAACAAGAGAGGTAAAAATATGAAAATGAAAGATTTGATTTGGGCAGGAATACTGGTCTTTTTTGCGGCTTTTCTGGCTTACGGCCCCACAAGGGAAATGTTTGTATCCGCGACTTCGGCGCATCCCTACATTATGAGCTTCATAAAATTCTTCATACTGGCAACAATGGGCGAGCTTCTGGCGATAAGAATCACTTCGGGAGATTGGAAATTCCCATTGGGATGGATATGGAGAGCTGTCATATGGGGTTTTCTGGGCATAGTCATAGCCCTTGTGTTTCAGATTTTCTCGGCAGGAGTATCGGGCGCCATAGACAAGGGATATCTTCCGGGTAAAGGTTCCGTTTTGGCATTTGCATTTTTCACAAGCGCGACCATGAACTTGAGCTTTGCGCCGACGATGATGGCATTCCACAGATTGTCGGACACACTGCTTGACATAAAATACGAAGGCGATGGGACAAAAGCTACGATAGGAGAGGCTATAAGCCGAATAGACTGGCATGGATTCGTAACCTTCGTTGTCATGAAAACCATTCCTTTTTTCTGGATTCCGGCGCATACGGCTGTTTTTCTATTGCCGCCCGTATACAGGGTGATGGCTGCCGCGGCGCTTTCGATTGCACTTGGAGGAATACTGGCAATGGCTAAAAGAAAAAAGACGGCATAATCAGGAAATCAAAAGGAGGAAGAATATGACTCAAAAGGAAAACAGGGTTTTGGCAATCAATCCGGGTTCAACGTCAACCAAGATTGCGGTTTATGAAGAGGAGACACTTCTGTTTAGTCAAACGTTGAATCATACCAACGAAGAACTTGCACCTTTTGAAAAAGTGCAGGACCAGTTCGAAATGAGAAAACAGGCTGTTTTGGACTTTCTTGATGAAAATGATTTCGATCTTGCAACACTTTCGGCTGTTGTTGGAAGGGGAGGGGTTTTGCCTCCGGTAAAATCAGGAGCCTATGGAGTAAACGATGTCATGATAGACCGGCTCAAGAACAATCCCGTTGCGGAACATGCTTCGAATCTTGGAGCGTTGATAGCGAGCGAGATTGCCAAGCCGCTCGGAATCATGGCATGCATATACGATTCGGTGTCGGTCGATGAATTCAAGCCTGTTGCAAGGCTTTCCGGAATGGCCGACATAGAGAGGGCAAGCCTCTGCCACGCGCTCAACATGAGGGCTTCCGGCATAAAAACGGCAGAAAGCCTTGGCCGACCGTATCAAAGCCTCAACCTCATAATAGCGCATTTGGGCGGAGGAATTTCCGTAAGCGTGCATGAAAAAGGAAAGATGGTCGATATAATAAGCGACGACGAAGGGCCGTTTTCTCCTGAAAGGGCGGGAAGAGTGCCTTGCCGCAGGCTCATTGAGATGTGCTATTCCGGCCAATTCGACAAGAGAACCATGATGAAGAAACTTCGAGGCCTTGGAGGAATAAAGTCTTACCTTGACACCCACAGCGCATTGGAAGTTGAAAGCAGAATAGAAAAAGGCGACGAGGAGGCTCTCCTGGTTTATCAGGCTATGGCATATCAGGTCGCCAAGGGAATAGGCGAACTTGCAACCGTTGTAAAAGGCAAGGTTGACGGAATAGTCATAACGGGAGGAATCGCACATTCCAAAATGATGACAGGATGGATAAAAGAAAGCGTTGAATTCATAGCTCCGGTTTACATAATGGCCGGAGAAAACGAACTCGAGGCACTTGCCATGGGAGCTCTTAGGGTAATCAAAGGCGAGGAAGAACTCCGAGAATATACAGACTGACGAGATGCCTTGATTTCTGCGTTGTCT
>CAZEHH010000044.1:9001-12649 GCA_964512505.1 uncultured Peptostreptococcaceae bacterium | reverse complement strand
GTGGCGGGTCTTGAGGAGGCCTAGAGTTTTTTCCACTGCATCAGCTTTCTTCATGTCGTTTACATTTATCCATGTGATTGCACTCTGGCCTATTTCAAGCTCTTCAAAATTATTTGCGTGCTTCTTTTTCCATGACTTTTCATTATATTCATATTTCTCGAATAATCCGGACACAGTCAACACCCCTTTTCGCATTCTCCAACTTTTTTTCACAATTTCCTATCCGGCTATTTTCAGAAGCAAAAAACTCACAAATCCGGCGATTGACGGAGTTCCAAACCAGGCCAAAACAATATTTCTTATGACCTTTAGATTGACTGTCTGAATCCCCTTTACAAGGCCTATCCCAAAAACAGCCCCTACAATGGCTTGCGATGTCGAAACCGGAATTCCCACCTGGGCATAGAAATAAACGACCAGACCAGCTGAAAGAACCGATATGAATCCCGAAACCGGCTCGAGGGGAACAATCCCTTTGCCCACAGTCATCATTACCGGCCTTGAATGCGTCAATACACCGAATGCAATGGAAGCGCCCCCCAGAATTACAGCCTGGCTTACATCGAAAAAATCCAGCCTTCCTACAAAAAGGGCGGTTATATTGGCAACATTGTTGGCTCCCAGAGCATATGAGGAAAATGCTCCTGCAATTATGAATCCTGTTTTTACGAACCTGTCGAACAGTTCAATGTTGTTTATTCTCTTTTGCACATGCTTGCTCATCAGGCTGTACATTATGTAACCTATTGCCATTGCTCCCAATGGGGTGGCGAACCATGCCCCGAAGAAGGGGAAGGTCTCCCTGACTGCAAATCTGCCCCCTGCAATGCCCGATCCTATTATTGCCCCTATGACCGCCTGTGATGTTGAAATGGGAATCTTCAAAAATGTGAGCGATCCCACCGTAATCGCTGCGGCCGTCATGACAATAAAAGCTTCATGCCCTGTGGCGACCCCGTTTATGGCGGCATAGGCTCCAAGTTTTTCCATTCCTGCGGCGCCTTCCATGAAAGCTCCCGCAACAAGTAGTATTGCCGTTAAAATTACGGCTTGTTTGTATTTAAGCACACGCGTCGCAACGGCAGTCCCGAAGCAATTGGCCGAATCATTGGCTCCAAGCGCCCAACCCAGGAATATGGCTGATATCAAGTAAAAATACATGATTCGATCAAACCTTTCTGATGACGATGATTTTTTCGAGCAGGTCCGAAATATCCTCCGCCAGGTCGGAAATGTCTGCAAATTTAGTCGCAAAATATCTCAATTGATTCTTTTCGGCAAGTGAAATTCCGCTTCTGTAGACATCCTTTATTATAGACTGCTCTATCAGGTCCACCGCACTTTCATGAAAATCTATTTCCAGGCACAGTTCATGCAAATCCAAATTATCGCTCCATATGTCGGAAAAAATCTTGTCCACTGCAGTTCTAATCTTTTTCAGCTGGACCACTGTTTCATTGTTTATTGCTTTCAGCCTTTCGACATACTCTTCCCCTATATCAACCGCCTGCAGGTATATTTCCCTTATTATGTCTTCCGACTCATTTGCTATTTCATCAATTTTCTCAATCAGGTACAACACCTCGCGCCTGGACTGGGGCAAGAGGTCTCCCTTCAGAAGCTCGACAACTATCCGCCTTCTTATTGCATCAGCCTCCGTTTCCATTGCGCTTATGTCATTAACATATTCAAAAGCCTTTTCTTCTTTATCCCCTTCAAGAATTTCCTCTACATATTCGGTAAACTTCTCATGGCAAAGCAGGCATTTGTCGAGATGCTCCATAATCCTGCCATGGATTTGCGAATGCTTTTTGAAAAAAGCCATGTCTTCACTCCTTGTCAATTTGTCTCATTTGTTACAGTATAACCTTAAAAACCGCTTTAGAAAAGCGGCCATGCTGATTAAAAATTCCGATTTGTGGGTTGATTTGGCAAAACCAGTCAGATCAAGCACTCCTATATCCAAGAAGCCGGTGCAGCGGCTTATTGGCCGCAGAAATGGGTATCCCTATAATATACAAAAAGAAAGGAGAATCCCTATGGAAATAAGACTTGATCCTAAAACTTTTGCATATATGAAGAAAAAGCAGAAAGACTGCCTTCATGTCTTTCTGCAGATTTCGGGAATGTGCTGAAGTTTCACCTCTCTCCCCGAGGTCGGCCTTGGAAGGCCGGAAAATACGGATGAATACAACGAGCATATGGTAGATTCGCTGCACGTATTCATACACAAAAAAATAAAAAGCCCCTATGTGGAAATCAATGTTTCCGGTTTCCTTTTTTTCGAGGCTCTCGATGCAAGAATAGCAAATATAATATAGAGTGAATTAGTTCCATTTTCTTTCAGCTGGGGTCAGGCATCATTGTATCACTTTTATGTGATACAATGGTTTTATCAAACACAGATGGAGGCTTAATATGGCTCGAAAACCTCGTATACACTTTGAAGGAGCATTATATCATGTGATTGTTCGGGGTAATAATCGTGAATTTATCTTTAAAGAGGACAATTGGAAGCAAAAATACCTGGAAACAATCAAACGCTATAAATACAAATACGGATTTAAACTTTATGCATATGTCTTAATGGATAACCATGCCCATATGCTGATTGAAGTCAATAATGCACCTTTGTCAAAAATAATGCAATGCATCCAGCAAGTATTTACACAGACATACAACCGAAAAGCCAACCGGACAGGTCACGTTTTTGAACAGCGTTATAAAGCTATCCTATGCGAAAAAGATCAGTACTTGCTGATGTTGATACGATACATTCATCAGAATCCATTAAGGGCAGGGATCATTAACGGATTGAATTACAATTGGAGCAGTTATATCGAATACCTTGATGAAACAAAAAATGATTTATGCGATGTTGAATTTCCATTGTCTTTGTTTAGAAATAGACTGGATCGATTTGTTGAATTCATGAATGAAGAAGAGACTGAAATCAAGAAAGTATCTATTAGAGAATTCTCAGAGAACATTGATGAATATAAAGAAATTAATAATGCTAATGTTGGATCAACGACTTTTGATTTAGAAACAATAGTAGCAAGAGTCTGTGCAGTGCTGGATCTTGAAGTGGATCAAATATCCGCAAAAACGAGAAAAAGGGAAATTGCAAATGCAAGACAGCTTATTGCATTCATAGCTTCTAAAAATCCGGAAATTAAGCAAAAGGAAATGGCAGAAAGGTTTAACATTAATCAAAACAGTGTGTCAATGATGCTATCCAAAGAAAATATATGGGCAAAATATGAAAAAGAGATAGCTGAATTAATGATTTAATGATGCCTGACCCCGTTGCTTAGTTGCTTTGTGAATCTTTTATGCAAGTTTTGCATCTATGTGTTTTTCGATTTCGTCAAAAACGCTTTCCCATGATTTCCTTTTGACAAATTCCTTTCTTATTGAAGCGTCCTCCGATCCCGAAATGCGGTCGATCTGCGCTAAAATGGCATCGGCGAATCTTTGAGCGTAGTCATTTTCATCTTGCCTTAGGGGTTTGTCCACCGAAACCATTCTGGGCAAGGGTACCGTGATGGAATTCTGCGAATCCATCATTTCTTGGCCAAACCAGTCTTTGAGTCCCCCGAGTTCGGAAACGACAAGTTTCATTCCGCATGCGGCGGCTTCAACCAA
>CAZEHH010000044.1:4698-8901 GCA_964512505.1 uncultured Peptostreptococcaceae bacterium | reverse complement strand
TCTTCTGGAAATCATTGAGTGCAAAGATCCCGTCCAGCTTCCTGCAGGAATTTATGACTTTCAATCTGTGTTTCCTGTTTTTTTCCATCTGCCTCAAATCGCTTCCATGGGAAAACGCGAACACCGGAAGCTCGGGAAAAGCTTCCCTCACAAGCGCTGTCAGGAGCCACAGATGGTGTGTCAGTACGACATCCGGTTCAAAAGATTCGACAGCTTCTTTCAGGCTTAGGCTGAAATTTTCTTGCCAAATCTCAAATTTCTCTCCTGTGAGTTCATCGTACCGAGTGCTTTCATAAGGCATCTCGTCGCTCATTCCCACAACAGGAAACGGAAGCCGGCTGCTTTCAAAAATGACCGGTTCGAAGCATATGCCCTCTGGAAGGCAATAAGCCTTCTTGTTTTCATAAAATGGCACTCCGGCAATGAGAGTTTGATTGTAACCTCTTTTATCCGCTTGATGCAGAATATTTTTGGCAAAAATGCCGCTTCCCGTCTTTCCGGGCTGCTGGGCAATCACATGAAGTATTTTTTTCATTGCCTTTCTCCTTGCAACTTTTTTTTGCGGCTTAGAAATGCCAGAGAGCTTATCTCCTGACAATTCCCAGCACCAGCTTCATAAGCCTCGACAAAGGACACATGTATATGCACCAGAAGCGTTTCCCGAAAACAATTTCCGCAACAATGGCGAGTATGACGCTTCCTGCCATAAGCCTGAAAAAATTATACCATTTGATTCCGGCACTGTCCGAAAAGGCAACAAGCACAAATATAAGGAATGCGGCATAGGCTAAAAAAAACAGCCATCCTGCAATATTTGCCTTTTGGGAATATTTCTTGAGCCTGCCTGGCGAATCTCCGCCTGCAAAATCGAGTAAATTTCCGATTGGGCAAGTGTCGTAGCAAAAGCTTCTTTTTTTCCTCAAAGCCGTTTCAATCAATGCGTAAGCAAAAATCAGAAAAATTCCATACCATATTCGCAAAACGCAAACGATTATGAAAACCCCTCCGAAAAAAATCCACCCTTTGGCTTTGTTTTTCATCGATATACCCCCGCGCCGTATTTATGTCGATTGTACAGCATGCCTGGCGCTTTTGCAAGCCGGATTATGTCATTTTCCTCGAGCCCGGCTTTTCCCACGGGATGCCGTTTTTGCACATGGGGCACTCATCGGGTTCATATACGCTTATGTCGGCCTTTACGGCGCTGTAGACATCAAAGTCCAATGCTTCGCTTCCTCCACGGTCAACAAGGCATACTGCCGCGACAACTTCGGCTCCGAGGCTCTCCAGAAGATTCTTTACCTCCATTGTGGACTTTCCTGTTGTTATTACGTCCTCTGCTATTATGATTCTGTCGCCGGGCGCAATTTCAAAACCTCTTCTAAGGCACATTTCATTGTCTTTCCGCTCTGTGAAAATCGCTTTTCTGTTCATTTGCCTTCCAAATTCATAGGAAGGTATTACTCCTCCCATTGCAGGTCCGACAAAATAATCGAATTTCAGGTCTTTTATTTTTTCCACAACCTCTGAAACAACCGACTCGGCTTTTTCGGGGTGAGCCAAAACCTTGGCGCATTGAACGTATCCACCGCTGTGCTTTCCGGAAGAAAGCAGAAAATGCCCCTCGAGAATGGCTCCTGTCTCTTTGAATATTTCCATCAATTCCTTTTGATCCATATTTTTCTCCTTTACAATATGCCTGTTATATCCGACAGGCTCTTAACGTTTTCTCTGTCCATGAAGGCTTCTATTTCATCGACTATTCTCATACCCGCCCTCAAATCCATAAAATTTGCGGTTCCAACCTGTACGCATGTCGCTCCCGCCATGATGAATGAAATTGCATCTTCTCCGCTTGTTATGCCCCCCATTCCCATTATCGGAACGTTGACGGCCTTTGCGACCTGGTGGACCATCCTCAAGGCTATCGGGCGGACAGCCGGCCCCGACAATCCCGCATATGTGTTGTCAAAAATGATTTTTCTGCTGTAAATGTCTACCGCCATTGCCTGAATAGTATTTATGAGAGATATTGCATCGGCCCCCGCCGAGACGCATGCAGATGCTATTTCGGCAATGTCGCCTACGTTCGGCGACAATTTCACCATCAGCATTTTCTGTGTGGATTTTCGGATTTCGCTTACTATGCCGTATGCCGAGTCCGCATTTGTGCCGAAAGCCATTCCGCCGCTCTTTACATTGGGGCAGGATATGTTCAGCTCGACAATATCGAACGGGGTGGTCTCGATCCTTTTTACTGTCTCTGCATAATCCTCCGTCCTCGATCCGCTTACATTGACAATCACCCTTGTATCGAGCTCCGAAAGGTGTCTTGCCTCATTCTCAATGAATCCTTCGACTCCGGGGTTTTCCAGCCCGACGCTGTTCATCATCCCAGACGGGGTTTCCCACACGCGTATGCCCTTGTTTCCAGCCCTTTTCTCGAGTGTTATGCCTTTGGTGGATATCCCTCCAAGCTTTGACACATCGTATATCTCTCCGTATTCCTTGCCGAATCCGAATGTTCCGGAAGCCATAACCACCGGATTTTTGAAACTCAGTTTTCCAAAATCAACCTTGCTTGAGCTCATCTGGGAACACATCCTCTCCGGCAAAAACGGGACCGTCCTTGCATGTTTTTCTGTTTCCGTATTTCGTGCTGCATGTGCATACAAGGCATGCCCCTATTCCACAAGCCATACGCTTTTCCATGGATATGAAAACCTTTGCGCTTGTGCCTTGAGCCTTCCTTGTCAGGACTTCCATCATTGGTTCCGGACCGCAGGCAAAAATAATGTCGTAGTCCGAAGGGTCAAGCATGTCTGTGACATAGCCCCCTATGTCTATGTTTATTGAATCGGCATATTTTGAAAACCGGTTCGAATTTATGTCCTCTTCCGCATATCCAAGATATATGTCCAGCTTTTCGGGATTCGAATTCCATATTGTTTTGGCGGCCAATCTGAGAGGCGCCGTCCCAAGACCTCCCCCGACAAGTGCAATACGGCCTTTTGCCGTCGGAAATCCGTTTCCGTACGGACCTTCCAGGCTTATTTCATCCCCTGGTTTCTTTCTGGAAATTATTTTAGTGCCTTCTCCGCATACCCTGTAAAGGAATACTATCTTTCCTTCTTCCAGATCATGTATGCTCAGGGGCCTTGAAAGAACAGGGTATTCCTCCCAGGCGCGGACCATGTAAAACTGTCCCATGGCACCTTTGAAGCTTCCTTCAACCCCGATTTCATATATGTTTTCTGCAAGGCGGTTGTTGTACATGATTTTACTCATTCGACAAGTCCTTCCTCATTCTTTCAACGCGTCCGCTTATGATATCCATAAATTCGCTTTCATTTGCGGCATTCCCTGCATGGGCAATTATTCCCCTCGATGAGTTGACCACGGCGCACGGGTCGCTTATGGCTTCCCTTATGTCTTTGCCTGTGCCGCCCTGCGCTCCATATCCCGGAACAAGGAAGAACATCCCCGGGCATGCCTTTCTGACTTCATGAAACTCTTTGGTGTTTTTTATTCCAACCACGCCGCCTATACAGCTGTATCCGCTCCTGCCTGTAAACTCGGCTCCCCATTCACCGACTTTTTTTGCCGTTTCAATGTAAAGGGGATTGCCGTTTGACAAAATCTTCTCCTGGAAATCGGCTGCTGACGGATTTGATGTCTTTACGAGAACAAACAGGCCCTTGTTCCTGTTCTTGACATAATCGTAATATGGGGATATTGCGTCCTCCCCCATGTATGGATTCACGGTCATGAAGTCTGCCTCGAACTCTCCGCTGAAATGGGCTTTGGCATAAAGGCCTGCAGTTGACGATATGTCTCCCCTTTTGGCGTCCGCAATCGATATAAGGTCTTTCCCCCTTAGGTAATCGAGAGTTCTTGCGTACGCCTTCATGCCTTCGATGCCCTCCGCTTCGTAGCATGCTATCTGAAGCTTGAAGCATGCAGCCTTTTCACGGGCCGCATCTATGGCCAAACGGTTGAAAGCGAAAATTCTTTCGCTTTTAGCATTATATTTTTTTGTTATGAACCCGGGAATGTAATCCATCCTTATGTCAAGCCCTACGCAAATCATCCCCTTCGAAACGACTTCATCGTGCAATTTGTCTACTATCATATACTACTCTCCCCTCTTTCATCGTCAGTACAATTTCACCTTTGGTCTCCCAACCGTCGAAAGGAGTGTTC
>CAZEHH010000044.1:0-4598 GCA_964512505.1 uncultured Peptostreptococcaceae bacterium | reverse complement strand
TTTCATCGTCAGTACAATTTCACCTTTGGTCTCCCAACCGTCGAAAGGAGTGTTCCTGCCTTTTGATGAAAAGGTTTCGGAAGAAATTTTCTTTACGACGTCCAAATCGGCCAAGACCAAATCCGCATCCATTCCTTCTAAAAGGCGGCCCTTGCAAAGTCCAAGCAATTCTGCAGGCTTCTCCGCCATCATTTCAACAAGCCTACCTATTCCTATGTTTTCCCTTTCGAAAACAGTGTGCACCATATCAAATGCTATTTCAACATTTGATATGCCGGGGCTTCCGTTTATCTTGTCTTGCCTGCTGTGGGGCGCATGGTCTGTTCCTATTACGTCAATCAGTCCGCTCCTTGCCCCGTCCAATAGCGATTCCCTGTCGGCCGACGTGCCAAACGAAGGATTAACCCTGTAGTCCAGATCCTCGGCGAAAAGATGGTGCGGGGTGACTTCGCATGTGAGCAGGTCTCCGAAAGCCGCTTTGCCGGTCCTTATGAGCTCCACCGTCTTTCGCTTGCTTATATGGCAGATATGCAGCCTTCCCGCAACTTCCGACATTGTGCCCAAATGCCTTCGCACAGTCTTCGACTCGGGTTCGCAATGGGCCATTACAATAAAATCAAGCTCTCTGGACTTTTTGAAGGCTTCCTTTGCCAATTCGGAATCAACAAGGGTCTTGCCGTCATCGGAGAAAAGGCTCGTCAGCTTCTTCATGGTCCTGAAATCGACCGTTTCCTTTCCCTCGAGTCCTTTTGTCACTGCTGAAATCTGAAAAATGTCGCAGAGTCCCACTTCTTCATGCCTCTTCATTATTTTTTCGAAAACTTCCGGATTGTCGCATACGGGCGAGGTGTTGGCCATTGTGCAAAGTGCTGTGTATCCGCCCTTTACGGCTGCCGCCTCTCCGGTTTCCATTGTCTCTTTGCCCTCGCCTCCGGGATAGCGCATGTGAAAATGCAGGTCTGTGAATGCGGGCATTAGGCAAAGGCCCAGTCCGTCAATCGATTTTGCGCATTTTTCTTCGGCTTCCACGATTTCGGAAAGATTCCCCTCTTTCATAACATACTGTATCTTTCCGTCTTCTATCAGTACGGCTCCCATGCAATCGAGATGAGAGTCCGCCAGTCTGACGTTCTTTATTAGAATTGTCATTCGGCCACCTACGCCTTCACCGGAGTGTCGCAGTATTCGCAGGTGTATATCTTGTTTTCCGGATCGGTGAGAGTAAATTCTATGTCGGGTATGTTCTCTATTGTCGAAACGCATCTGGGATTCTTGCATTTCAATATGCCCTTTACTTTTTCGGGCAGTTTGAGTTTTATTTTTTCCGTTATTCTTCCGTTTTCGACAATATTGACTGTAAGGTTGGGGTCCAGAAGACCCAACATGGTCATGTCGAGATCGATTTCATTTTCAATTTTTATAAGGTCTTTTTTGCCCATTTTCGTTGAAGGTATGTTCTTTATGAGAACAACCGTATAATCCACCTTGTGCAGACCCAGGTCCTTGAATATTGTATGTCCGCATCCCGGTTTGATATGGTCTATTACAATCCCTTTCTTGATGCTGTCGATTTTAATCATCTATTCCACCCCCAAAAGCTGCATTATAAGCGCCATGCGTATATACATGCCCATTTTAGCCTGTTCGAAATAAACCGCACGCTCGTCCGTATCCATGTCGGTGGATATCTCGTTCACCCTTGGAAGCGGATGCATTACAATCATGTCTTCCTTTGCATTTTCCATCTTCTTTGCGTTCAGAAGGAAGAAATCCTTAAGCCTGAGATACTCGTCTTCACTGAAAAACCTTTCCCTTTGAACTCTTGTCATATACAATATGTCGAGTTTCCCAAGGCTTCCTTCAAGGTTTTGCGTGATTTCAAATTGGCTCTTGTCGAGCTTGTCGGTTATGTGCGGCGGAATCTCGAGTTCTTTTGGAGATATGAACACAAATTTTATGTTGTCGTATCTTGAAAGCGCCTTTACCAGCGAATGCACCGTTCTGCCGAATTTCAGGTCTCCGCAAAGGCCTATGACGAGATTGTCCAGGCGCCTTTTGTACCTCCGGATTGTCATGAGGTCGGTAAGCGTCTGTGTCGGGTGCTGGTGCCCCCCATCGCCTGCATTTATGAGAGGAATGACCGATTTTTTCGAGGCAAGGAGCGGAGCGCCCTCTTTTGGGTGGCGCATCACAGCAATGTCTGCATAGCAGCCTATAGTCCGGATTGTATCGCCTATGCTTTCTCCTTTGGAAACGGACGACGACCCCGGTTCTGAAAACCCTATCGTCTGCCCTCCCAGCCTAAGCATTGCCGCCTCGAAACTGAAACGCGTTCTTGTCGACGGCTCGTAAAAGAGTGTCGCCAAGAGTTTTCCCCTGCACGCGCCGCTGTACTTTTCCGGACTTTCGATAATCCGGTCGCCCAGTTCAAAAAGCTCCTGCAGTTCCTCGACGGTGAAATCCTCCGGTTCAATCAAGTGTCTGTCTTTAAGCATTTTAGCCTTCCTTCCTGGCATCACAGTGCCAAATTAAAGTTGATTTGAAAAAAGCCTCTCCGCAGACGCGGAAAGGCATAGTTCTCCTGTAAAAATTTATTGATTATAGCTACCTTTCCAGTCTCTCCGGACCAGATTAAAGATATTCCCATTTCAAGAAATATAACACGTAATACAATAAAAGTCAATCCGTCAAATACCGTTTTTGTCCATTGCCGAAAAAGCGTATCCAAGCGTCTTTCTTATCCAAAATACTGCCGCAACAAATGAAATTGCTTCAGAAATCGGGAAAGCGTACCAAACCAGGTGTATGTTTCCGTAGATTGAAAACAGCCATGCCATCGGCAGAAGCAAAATTATTTGCCTTGAGAACGATAAAATCAGGCTTGGCATGCCCTTTCCCAAAGCCTGGAAAGTGGTTGCTATGACAATCGCAGGACCGATTATCGGGAAAGCCATGCTTATGGTCCTTATCGCATCGGAACCCACAAGGAGAAGTTCCGCGTCCGGATTGAACATTGAAACCAGCAAACCGGCCGATGTCTGAAAAAGAAGCAGTCCGGCTGTCGTGAATACCGCCGAGGTCATTATGCCGTACTTTATAGCCTGTTTCATTCGGTCTGGCCTTCCATGCCCGTAGTTGTAGCCAACAATTGGCATATAACCCTGGTTCAATCCGAAAACCGGCATGAAAACAAATGACTGCAGCCTGAAATATATGCCAAGTGCCGCTACCCCGTTTTCATCGAGGCCTCCAACAATCAAATTCATCCCCCCTATCATGAACGATGCAAGCACCTGCATGACTATTGCCGGAAGCCCCACTCTGTAAATTTCACCGATTGATTGCCCATCCGGCGAGAAGCCCCCTGCCTTTGGAACTATTTCGTTCCCTCCCCTGAAAAGCATATACAGTATGAAAACTCCGCTGATTATTCTTGACAATACGGTGGCGTATGCCGCCCCTTCTATGCCAAAACCCTCGAAAGATCCTATTCCGAATATGAATATCGGATCCAGTATTATGTTCATGACCGAGCCTATGAGCATTGCGACCATAGGCAAAAAAGTGTTTCCTTCGCCTCTGAGTATGCTGTTCGCTATCATTGGAACAAACATTCCTGCGGATCCAATCAGTATTATTCTTATGTACCTTTGCCCAAGGTCCACAAGCTCTGCGTTCCCCGTGAAAAAAGAAATTAATCTGGCTGAAAATAAAATCCCGATTGCCGCGAACACTATGCTGTAAATGACGGACAGGAATATCGCCTGCTCAGCCGTCGTGCCAGCCCTTTCTTTGTTGCCCGACCCCAAAAGCCTTGCTATAAGAGAACTTGCACCGACCCCTGTCCCTACCCCTATCGATATGAGCACCAGCTGGATCGGGAAAGCCAGCGAAAGCGCCGACAAAGCGGCTTTGCTGAGATGGCCGACATAAATGCTGTCAACCACATTGTAAAGCGCCTGTATGACCATTGAAAAAATCCCGGGCAAGGAAAGCCTTATAAGCAAAGAGAAAACCGGTTCCTCCCCCAGCCTGTTCTTCCCTGCTTCAGTCATATTTTTTCTTTGCGGCTTTTTCCGGCTTTTTAGTTTGATCATTTTTCAAACCTGCTTTCGTATATTTGTGTGTACAACAACTTTCCGTTTTCCCTTGCGCTTTCCATAAGAACTATGCTTTCGACCCTCTGAATCCAATCGCCGCTTTTTATATCGTTAAAAATATCTCTGCTATCCACCTTTCGGCCTATCGTGATGTGTGGATTGAATTTTTTTTCATCCTTTTTGAATCCCGCCTCTTCAAGGCGGCAGGCCAGCTTTTTATTGATTTCCATCAGCTTGGAACTCCCCGATGAAACTCCCATCCATACTGTCGCACTTTCGGGCTTTCCGAAAATGCCCAATCCTTCGACCTTTACTTCGAATGCCTGGCTTTCCGACGCCGCATCGTCCATGGCTTCATGAATTTTACACAATCTTTCAGAATCCGTCTCGCCTATGAACTCAAGGGTTATGTGATAATTCGCAGGATCAGCATATCTTCCCGCGCGGCTCTTTCTCTTTATTTCAGAAGATACGCCCGCGATGGCTTTTTTTATGTCT
>CAZEHH010000043.1:7958-12668 GCA_964512505.1 uncultured Peptostreptococcaceae bacterium | reverse complement strand
GGCGTGAAAAAACGCTCTTTGAAAACGGTTTTGTAAAAGGAGGAGTATAAGGTTATGGCAAAAATGTTGATGAAGGGGAACGAGGCGGTTGCGCTCGCTGCCATAAAGGCCGGATGTAATGCTTTTTTCGGGTACCCGATAACACCGCAGAATGAAGTTCCAGAGTATCTTTCCAGGGAGCTGCCAAAGGCTGGAGGGGTATTTGTACAGGCCGAGAGCGAAGTGGCGGCCATAAATATGGTTTACGGCGCCGCGGGAGCAGGGGCAAGGGTCATGACGTCATCGTCCTCGCCTGGCATTTCGCTCAAGCAGGAAGGGATATCGTATATAGCAGGCGCCGAGCTTCCGGCAGTCATTGTGAACATGGTTAGGGGAGGATCCGGCCTTGGAAGCATCCAGGCTTCGCAATGCGATTATTACCAGGCGACGCGTGGAGGCGGAAACGGAGACTACAGAACGCTTGTGTACGCTCCCGCGAATGTTCAGGAAGCGGCCGACCTTGTGATGGAGGCTTTCGATGTGGCGGACTATTACAGGAATCCCGTCCTTGTTCTTGGAGACGGCATGATAGGGCAGATGATGGAACCGGTGGAGTTTGGGGAGAGGGCAAAGCGAAAGCTTGAGGAAAAAACCTGGGCGGCATGCGGCACCAAGGGTAAAAGGGACCACAATGTGATAAACTCGCTCCGTTTGGATCCCGAAGAGCTTGAGGTCTTAAACGACAAGCTCCAGGCAAAGTACGAAATGATGGAGAAAGACGAAGTAAGGTATGAGATGTATAAAATGGAAAAACCGGAAATCGTATTCGTGGCATACGGGACAACGTCAAGAATCGTAAAGAACGCAATAGACTTATTGGCTGAGGAAGGAATTGAAGCCGGTCTCATAAGGCCTATAACCCTTTATCCATTTCCCAAGAAGGCGTTTGACGATATACCCCAAACGGCAAAAGGCATAGTCGGGGTAGAGATGAGCGAAGGCCAGATAATGGACGATATTGAGATTTCCAACAAGGGAAGGTTTCCGACCAAGTTCTATGGGAGGGCCGGAGGAGTCATACCGAAACCCAAGGAAATTGTCGATGTCGCCAAGTCCATGATTGGAGGTGGAAGATAATGGCTGTAGTATTCGGAAAAACAAAAGGTCTTACAGATGTGGAATTCCATTACTGCCCGGGCTGCACCCATGGCATAATACACAGGCTTGTCGCGGAGGTTCTTGAAGAGCTCGATGTTATAGGTGACGCAATAGGCATGGCTTCGGTGGGATGTTCGGGGCTCAATTACGACTATTTCAGCTGCGACATGCAGCAGTGCGCCCACGGACGGGCACCTGCCGTAGCTACCGGAGCAAAACGCTATCTTCCGGATGCGGTCGTGTTCACCTACCAGGGAGACGGGGACCTTGCATCCATAGGAACCGCCGAAGCGGTGCATGTCGCCCACAGGGGCGAACTTATCACCACAATTTTCGTCAACAATGCAATATACGGGATGACCGGGGGTCAGATGGCCCCAACCACGCTGATAGGCCAGAGGGCTACCACATGCCAGGACGGGCGAACCGTAAAACAAGCCGGAAATCCTCTGAGGATGGCTGAAATAATGGCAACAATCGAAGGCGCGGCATTTGTTGAAAGGGTGTCGGTGGACAGTCCTGCAAATGTAAGAAAAGCGAAAAAAGCGATAAAGAAGGCCTTCGACTGCCAATTGCAAGGAAAGGGATACTCTTTCGTCGAGGTTCTTTCTACTTGCCCCACAAACTGGGCTATGACTCCAGTCGATGCGCTTGAGTGGCTGAGGGAGAACATGATTCCCTACTATCCTCTCGGCAATTTCAGGGATCCGTGGAAATAGTACAGATAAATACAATTAAAATGCAGAAAGGCTCCGGAGATCAATCCGGAGCCTTTCTGCTATTTGAAGTTATGCACCAAGGAGCGACATTATCTGGTTGACATCCTTGTCTCCCCTTCCGGAGAGGTTCATTACGATTATATTTCCCTTTGGAAGGCTTGCCGCCAGCTTTATCGTGTATGCTATGGCGTGCGAGCTTTCAAGAGCGGGGATTATTCCCTCCTCCTGGGAAAGAATGGCGAATGCCTCGAGAGCCTCGGCATCTGTTGCAACAACATATTCCGCCCGGCCCGAATCCTTGTAGAAGCTGTGCTCGGGACCTACACCCGGATAGTCCAGTCCTGCCGCTATGGAGTGAACGGGCAGCGGGACACCGTGTTCGTCCTGGAGATTGTAGCACTTGAATCCGTGTATGAGTCCGGGAACGCCCTTTGTAAGGGTTGCGGCGTGGTCGGGGGTGTCAAGGCCCTTGCCCGCAGGCTCGACGCCGACAATTTTAACTTGCTCGTCGTCGTAGAAGGGATTGAAGAGGCCTATGGCATTGCTTCCGCCTCCGACGCATGCCACAATGTAGTCCGGCAGACGGCCTTCCTTTTTCAGTATCTGAATTCGGGCCTCCTTGCCGATTACGCTCTGGAATTCCCTTACCATTACAGGGTAGGGATGGGGACCGACCGCCGAACCGAGAAGATAGAAGGTTGACTCGGCGTTTTCCACAAAATCGCCCAGTGCTGCGTCCACAGCTTCCTTGAGGGTTCCGTCGCCGTCAGTCACAGGGACTACCTTGGCGCCCAAAAGCTTCATTCGGTATACATTCAAGGACTGGCGCTCGGTGTCCTTTTGGCCCATGTATATTATGCACTCCATGCCGAAAAGCGCGCATGCTGTCGCAGTTGCAACTCCGTGCTGTCCGGCGCCGGTTTCAGCTATTATCCGCTTTTTGCCCATGCGCTTGGCCAAAAGAGCCTGTCCGATTGCATTGTTTATTTTATGGGCGCCGGTGTGGTTTAAATCCTCGCGTTTCAAGTATATCTTGGCTCCTCCGATTTTTTCGGTAAGGCTTTCGGCATAGTAGAGAGGGTTTTCCCTGCCTATGTATTCCTTTTGATAATATGAGAGCTCTTTTTGAAAATCGGGGTCCTCGATGTATTTGAAGAAGGCTTCTTCAAGTTCTTTGAGAACCGCTTCGAGGGGCGGAGGCACAATGGCGCCGCCGTAGTTTCCAAAATATCCGTTTCTGTTTTTCATTTCATATCCTCCTTGGATTTCGGTTTCTTTTTTTTGATTGACAGTCTGTTTCATCGGATTCTATGCGCCACGCAGGTTCCATCTCAAATCCCCCCTTTTAACAAATAAAAAAGCCCTCTGCAGCGATTGCTGCAGAGGGCGTATTAACGCGGTACCACCTCGTGTTTGCCGAAAAAGTCTTTCGGCCATCTCATCGGATACGGGACCAGCCTATATCCTATCTCTGTAACGGGAGAATCCCGTGTTGCATACTTCCGCTCTCGCGGGTTCAGCGCCAACTCATGGGTCCATTCAAAATGTTTTTCGGTGCCGGGTTTCCACCATTCCCGGCTCTCTGTGGCCAATCTGCAAATTTACTCGTCCCAATCAATGCTTTTTGCGATTAAGTTGTTAACGATGATTCTATTCGACAACTTGAAACTTGTCAATGGTTATTTTGAATATGAAGAATTTTTTTCAATGGAACGCGCGGGAATTGCGAAATTCCTTCGTCGCGATACGCTGCAAAATCCGGTGCTTCAAGCTTCTTCGCCGCCGGGTCGGATGGAGACAATGTCGCCAAAATATTTTTCGTCACTCTCTTTTTTGTTTGTAAATTGGTTGCCACCCCTTACTACGGGTCTGGGTGAGGCTTTTGGATTGACATTGAGACAAAACGGTGTTTCATTCCATGTTGGCTTCATTGACTTTTCCTCCTTCTTTTATTTTGGGTTTATTGATTTCATGTTTTGCATTGAAACGGAAGCTTTTGCGCTTGAAACGAAAGCATGAATTAAGTTATTGTTAATAATAATAAATAATAATTAAAGCCGTGTCAATAAATTTTTTGCAATTTGCAAAAAATAATTTGGATTATGAAAATATCAGGGAGCAATAAGGGTTTTGACCGGCAATACTGTTATAATGTATAGAAAAGAGAATGGAGGAGGGCAAATATGGTTGGAATGAAGGAAGTCGAAGAGGCATACGAAAAAATTGCGCCTTGGATTTCAAAAACGGAACTCGAGAAAAGCCTGCACCTCAGCTCGGATGAAACAGAAGTTTTCATGAAACTGGAATGCCATCAGAGAACAGCAAGAAGCTACAAGATAAGGGGAGTCATGAGCAAGCTTCTTTCGCTCAAGGAAGAGGAGATCCGGCGCGGCGTCACGGCCGTTTCATCGGGAAACCACGGAGCTGCGCTCGCATATGGTGGAAGCCTTCTGGGCGTGGAAAGGGTTGAAATATTTGTGCCGGAAACCACTCCTGTTCCAAAAGTTCAAAAAATGGAAAGATTTGGAGCGAAGGTGAACCGAGTTGGAAAGAATTTTGATGAGACGCATTCGTTTGCAGAAGAAAAAATAGGCGAAACGGGACTTGTCGAAGTAAGTCCCTATGAGGACGAGCATGCGCTTGCGGGGCAAGGCACTGTTGCGCTTGAGACCCTGAGCCAAAACCCGCGAATAGACACTATTGTTGTTCCAATCGGAGGGGGAGGACTCATATGCGGAATAGGCGCATACGCAAAGGAGTTTAATCCGGACATCCGGGTGATAGGCGTGCAGACGGAGGCTTGCCCGGCAATGGCGGATTCCATCAGGGACAAAAAATGCTACGAGTATTACGA
>CAZEHH010000043.1:1315-7858 GCA_964512505.1 uncultured Peptostreptococcaceae bacterium | reverse complement strand
GCTCTTGTCATTTCCGGCGGGAATATTTCCTGGGAAATGGCAAGGGGTCTTTTAAAAGAATGCGACAAGGAGGAATGAAATGTTCAAAGTAAGGGTTTTGAATCAGGAGAACATAAAAAAGGTATTGGATATGGAGTCTGTCATAAATGCCGTCGAGAAAGTTTATGTCCTGAAGTTTGAAAAGAGAGCGGATGTGTTCCCTATGGTCTTCCATGAATTCGAGAGAGGCGTTGCGGACATGGACATAAAGTCGGGATACCTTGAGGATGAAGACATATTCGGACTCAAGCTGGTTTCGTGGTTCGGGGAAAACAGCAAAATGGGCATGCCTCCCCTCATCGGAACCACACTGGTTTTTGACGGCAAGACAGGTGTTCCCAAAGGGCTTCTGAGCGCTGAGCATGTAACAGGAATGAGAACCGGCGCCGCGGGAGCGATAGGAGCTAAATACCTTGCAAGAAAAAATTCGGAAAGCATGCTTATGGTGGGAACAGGGCACCAGGCTCTATTCCAGATAGGGGCGGTTCTGACGGCCATGCCGGGAATTCGGAAGGTAATGGTCCACAGTCCCAGGACAAAGGGCAAGGCGGAAGAATTTTGCATCTCAGCCAAGGACAAGCTCGAAAAGATGTTTCCGGCAATTGCATTAGAAGCAGCTTTCGAGCCGGCTGCCGAACTTGAGGAAGCTGTCAAAAAAAGCGACATCATAATAACGGCTACACCTTCGAGGGAAGCAATGATTTTGAAGGATTGGGTCAGGCCCGGCACACATATAAGCTGCATTGGTGCCGACATGTCAGGAAAGCAGGAGATAGACGAAAGGATATATGAAACCGCAAGGGTATTTGTCGATGATTGGGGTCAGGCGGCTTCGGTCGGAGAAACCGAGACTGCGGTGAAAAAAGGCATAGTGAGAATGGACGAACCGCTTCCTGAGATAGGAGCGGCGATAGCAGGAAAGATTCAGGGGCGTATTGGCGACGCAGACATAACTGTCTTCGATTCAACAGGAATAGCCCTGCAGGATCTGATGGTTTCCAAATTGGCTTTGGACATGGCGGAGTCGCTTGGAATAGGCGAAACTATAGACTTGTAAAAAAGGAGAATGCCAAATGAAAATCAAAGATTTCGGTGTAGAGATGTGGATGAACAAATACGAGGACGACTGCGAGTGGAACCTGGCTGAAACCTGCGTGAAGTCATTCGTATTGGAGGAGCTTATTGAGCTGTCGGGCGAACCCCGGGAAAAGGTTGTCGGAGACATATTGGAAATGCACCTGACATACGGCGCGATTCTCGGATCTGACCGGCTGCGGAATCTAATAGCCGGCCTTTACGAGACTGCCAAAATAGACAACATAGTAACCACACACGGGGCAATCGGAGCCAACAGTCTTGTTCTGACATCGATTGTCGAGCCCGGAGACAAGGTTGTATCCGTGCTTCCGACCTACCAGCAGATGTATTCGATTCCCGAATCCATAGGAGCTGAGGTGTCGATACTTCAGCTCAGGCAGGAAAACGGATTCCTTCCGGATCTCCAAGAGCTTGAGGAAATGACAAAGGAAGGGGCGAAACTCATATGCATAAACAACCCCAACAATCCCACCGGGGCTCTTATGGACGAGGATTTCTTGAAAAGAATTGTTGAAATTGCGAAAAAAGCCGGCGCATACATATTGGCCGACGAGGTATACAGGGGACTGAACCATGAAGGAGACCCATTCACGACATCCGTATTCGATCTGTACGAAAAGGGCATAAGCACCGGAAGCATGTCCAAGACCTTCTCTCTTGCGGGAATAAGGACAGGCTGGATCTGCGGCCCCGAGGAAGTAATGGAAGAGGTTGCAAAGCATAGGGACTACAACACAATAAGCTGCGGGATGATTGACGAATACATTGCGGCCATGGCTCTTGAGAACAAGGATAAAATCATTGAAAGAAACATAAGCATAGTCAGGAAAAACAAGAAGATGCTTTCTGAATGGGTTGAGAAGGAAGAGAGCTTCAGCTTTGTGGAGCCTGCGGCCGGGACCACGGCCTTTCTCAAGTTCGACTTGGACGTCGATTCTGAGACATTCTGCAAGAGGCTTCTCGAGGAAACTGGCGTAATACTTCTTCCTGGAAAGGTCATGGACATGGAGGGGTATCTGAGGATAGGCTATGCCAACGATCCCGAAATAATAAAAGAGGGGCTTAAAAGAATATCGGAGTTTGCAAAGTCGCTTTAGTCAGATATATCAGGCAATTACGAGGATTAGCCAATTGCGAAACCCGGCTCGATTGAGCCGGGTTTTTTCTGTTATTACATTTCCCTTCTCCAGAATTTCGGAGACATGAGGGCTATCACGGTGAAGAGCTCAAGCCTTCCGAGAAGCATGAAGAAAGACAGAAGGAGCTTGCTTAAGACAGAGAATTCCGAGTAGGTGTGTGTGGGACCTACGAATCCGAATCCCGGACCTATGTTGCCGAGTGTAGCGGCCACTGCGCTTGTTGCTCCCAAAAAGCCTATTCCCTCGAGTGAAATCGCGACCGAGCCCAGTATGAATATGAGCATGTAGAGCATGAAGAAGCCCGCTATGTTGAGCAGGGTGTCTTCCGCAACAGGCTCTTTGCCCAGTTTGACTGCCACAATAGCGCGGGGGTGAAGAATTTTTGTGACCTCCCTCTTTATAAGCTTGATCAGTGCGAGTATTCTTATGACTTTGATGGATCCTCCTGTGGAACCTGCGCTGCCGCCGACGAACATGAGCATGAAGAGCACGCTTCTCGAAAAGGCAGACCACTTTTCATAGTCGAATGTGGTGTAACCCGTTGTGGTCATTATTGAACTCGCCTGGAAAAGCGAGTGGGTGAAAGATTCGAACCAATCGTGGTATATGTGGAAATTATTGTCTATGGTTATGGCAAGCACGCTTACGAAAATGATTCCCAAATAGAACCTGAATTCGGAATTGTTTGCGACGTCCCTCCATTTGCCCTTGAAGAGGCTGTAATAGAGAGAAAAGTTGGCGCCGGACATTATCATGAATATCGATATCACATTGAATATGTATGCGCTTCCGAAGGCTCCTATGCTTGAGTTTCTTGTCGAAAAGCCTCCGGTCCCCAGCGTTCCGAAGGTGTGTACAGCCGCCTCGAAGGCGGTCATTCCTCCGAACATGAGAAGGGCGAATTCTGCAAGTGAAATTATTATATAGGCCCTGTAGAGTATTTTTGCGGTTTCCATTATTCTCGGGGCTATCTTGTCGGCTATAGGTCCCGGGCTTTCAGCCTTGAAGACATGGAATCCGCCTGTTCCCATTATGGGAAGTATGGCAACGGCAACGACGAGTATGCCCATACCTCCAACCCAGTGGGTGAATGACCTCCAGAAGAGTATCCCCATGGGAAGCACCTCTATGTCGTTTATTATGGTTGCCCCTGTTGTTGTGAAGCCCGACACGGTTTCAAAAAACGCGTCCACATAACTTGGTATGGACCCGGACAGGTAAAAGGGAAGAGCGCCCAGAAGGGATGAAAAAAGCCATCCGAATGTTACTATGGCAAGGCTTTCCTTGACCTTGAGAACCTTGTTCTTAAGCGGGATTCTCGTAAGCGCAAAGCCCGCCGAAGCAGTTATTGCTATGCTTGCCGCGAAAGGAATTGTGTCGCTTTGGTGGTGGGCGTACGAAATAATCAGCGGCGTAACCATGCCGAGAGCAATTATCAACAATAAATAGCCTAAAACTTTGAATATCATTCTGTGATTCATCAGCGGCCGTCCTTTAAGTGGAAGAATTTTTCGAGCTTTGGAACTTCAGACATGAGCGAGAAGACTACTATCCTGTCCCCTTCCTGTATAACTGAATTGCCCTTTGGAATTACAACCTTTCCGCCATGGACTATTGCCCCAATTATTATGCCTTTTGGGAGATTGAGGTCCATAATCGGTTTTCCAAGGAAATTCCAGCTCTTTGATGCTATTATTTCGCTGACTTCGGCCTGCCCGTCAAGAAGAAGCGAAACGGAAACCACCTTTCCGCCGCGGATGTATTTCAGTATGTCGCTTGCGGTTATGTTTACAGGGTTTATCGCCAAGTCTATTCCAAGCTGCTCGATTATATGGATGTAGCTTTGCCTCGATATCTTTGCGATTACTTTTCCTACGTTAAGCTGCTTGGCACGGAGCGACATGAACAGGTTCTCCTCGTCGAATCCGGTGACGCCTATGAATGCGTTCATTTCGGAGAGGTCTTCCTCCTCCAGAAGGTTTGCCTCAGTTCCGTTTCCGTGGATTACAAGAACGTTGTCGTTCAGGCGTTCCGCAAGATTTTTGCATCTGTCCAGGTTTGATTCGATTATTTTTACGGCGATATTTTTTTTGGAGAGCCGCTCGGCAAGATAGTATCCCACTTTGCCTCCGCCGAGAATCATTACCTTTTTCATTGCCTTGTTTCCGACCGGCTGATGCAGGCTCTTGGCTATACCGTCTATCTTGCTCTTCTGTCCCATCACATAAATTATGTCGTTCTCCTTGAGCACTGTGCCTCCGTGGGGTATTATAACTTCCCCTTCCCTCGATATGGCGGCAATTAGAAGGCCGTCCATATAGCTGAGCTCGCTTACGCTCTTGTTCATGAAAGCGGGAAGATTCTTGATGTTGAAGTTTACAAGGGAAACCTTGCCCATAGCATATTTTCCGAAATAGAAGGTGTAGCTTTCCATGAGATACCTTAGTATTTCGTTTGCGGTGGCGAGGTCGGGATTCACCACATGGTCTATTTTGTATGTCTTCTGAATGAATTCAAGCTGATTGGAATATTCGGGGTTCCTTATCCTGGCAATGCTTCTCTTGCATCCGAGCTTCTTGACCATTGAGCTTATGAGTATGTTGGTTTCGTCATCGCTAGTTACGGCAATCGCCAGATCATATGTCGATATGTTGAGTTTTTCGAGTATTTCCTTTCTTGCTCCGTTTGCGTTTATGGTCAGAACGTCCATATGGTCCTTCAGTTTTTCGAGGACAATGGGATTGCTGTCCATTATGGCAACATGCATATCGCTGCTGAGCATGGAGGTTGCGAGTTTGGTGCCCAGTTTGCCGGCTCCGATAATAATTACTTTCATGATCCACCAACCTTTTTATTTATTGATTGCGCATAAAAAGATGAAATTTCTTTGAAATTTTATCATCCTTATCGAATATATCATAAGTTTATCAAAGAGTAATAGCGATATAAAGGAATAATGGGCATTTTGAATGCATTTTTCATTTATATGCATTGATCCAAGTGCAATTTTCACCTGACATGGCATAAAAAAGTGTCTGGAGGGTATGTATTTATCAAAAGGCTGTTTGATGTATTCAAGAAGGGAGACGGAGTCATGAGAATGGTGCCTTACATAAGACTGAACGGCAATTGCGAAGAAGCCTTGAATTATTACAAAAATCTGCTTGACGGTGAAATAAATTATTTGCAGAGATATGGGGAAGCTCCAAAGGGAATGTGGAATGTAGAGGGCGCAGAGAACAGGATTCTTCATGCCAGCCTACTGGCGGGAGGGGTGGTGTTGCATCTTTCCGATATTCCCGAAGGCATGGGGGCAGCTCCAGGAGGGGCTGTTTCACTTTCGCTTGAATTGGAACCGGAGGAAGACATGGATTTCATATATGAGGCTTTGTCCAGGGACGGAGTAGTCGAGATTCCCATATGCGAGACATTCTGGAATGCAAGGTACGCTTCGGTGACCGACAAGTTCGGAATAAGATGGATAATAAATCAGGACATGGAACAGTGAGTCAAAGCGGAACAGTAAATCTTGTGGATAAGTGGCGAAAAAAGAAAAAGACTGTGGAAAACCTCGATTATTTTTCGGGTTTTCCACAGTCTTTTATCACATCCATTATATCCATAGGGTGCTTTATTATATATTCAGGATTCATTGACTTGAGCCTTTCATATCCTGCGATTGTCCATGAGACCAAAACGAAAATGATTCCGGCGTTTTTTGCAGCCAAAAGGTCGTGACGGCTGTCGCCTACGAAAATAGTGTTTTCGGGCCTGGAGTCCAGAATGTCTATGGCTTTCAAGAGCCCTTCCGGATGGGGCTTGCTGTTTTCAACATCGTATTTAGAAAGTATTGTGCTGAAATACTTGGACAGTCCGAACTTTTCAAGGCCGTGCCTGATTCCGCCGATTCCTTTGCTGGATACAATGCCCAATTGAAAGCCTTCTTTGTAAAGGGTTTCAAGCATTTCCCCCACTCCGTCAAATTCTTTGGTAAGACTGTCGCGGCGTTTGTTGTACAGGCTTCTGTAAAGCTTTAGAAATTCAGGATAGGCGGCTTCCAATTCGTCGCCGAAACATCCGTGTATGTGTGACATCTGATCCCTCAGCGGCTTGCCGAGGATTTCATCGAAGTCTTCTTCGGCAAGTTCTTTGCCCCTGTGCTTCAAGGAAATTTCATTTAATGTGAGCTTGATTATTTCATTTGTGTTTACCAGGGTGCCGTCGAAATCGAAAAGAACAGTCTTTATCATTTTGATTGCCTCCTTTT
>CAZEHH010000043.1:0-1215 GCA_964512505.1 uncultured Peptostreptococcaceae bacterium | reverse complement strand
AGGGTGCCGTCGAAATCGAAAAGAACAGTCTTTATCATTTTGATTGCCTCCTTTTATCAAAAATCCGGCAAGAACACTCCCACCTCAATGCGTTATCATAGGTGGGGGTAGTTCAATGTAATGACATTATACATTAAAGCGGCCCATAATCAAAAAAGGATTGTTAATGGCAAAAGCCTATTGGGTATCAATCACAAATAGCTGGATACTATTATTTGATTTGGAGGGAAAAGATGTCTGAACTCTATAAAAAGCATTTCATGAAGCAAAAGATGATGGAAAGAATGCTTTGGGCGCTGGCGCCGGCGGCTCTCGGATCGGTATGGTTTTTCGGATTGAGGACTTTGCTTGTGATGGGCGTTTCGGTTTTGTTCGCATGTTTTGCCGAATGGCTTTTCGTGAGGAAAAAGGGAGGAAGAATATCCGAGGCGGCCCTTGTAACAGGACTCATATTCGCTCTCTCCATGCCGCCAAAGGTTCCGCTTTGGATTGTTGCGGTTGGAATTTCATTCGGTATGGTTTTCGGAAAGATGGCATTTGGAGGATTCGGCACAAACCTTTTCAATCCCGCGATAGCGGCACGAGCTTTTGTATACATATCGTTTTCAAAGCCTATAAACGCAGACTGGACCGGAGTTGCGACCGGGGCTTTTGGAGGGTTTTCAAAGTTCCTGGGGCCCGAAATCCAGGCGGTTTCTTCCGCTACGCCTCTGTTGGCCTTCAAGAATACCGGAGAGGTTTTTCCCTATATGAAACTAATTCTTGGAAACGTTTCGGGGTCGATGGGAGAGACAAGCGCGGTTTTGATTCTTATAGGCGCCGCTTATCTTATCAAGACCAAATCGGCCGACTGGAGGCTTATGGCAGGAATGGCCACCGGGTTTTTCACTCTTTCCGCCATACTCAGTCTTCTGCAGCCCGAGCTGGTGGCAAATCCGATTTACGGGGCTCTTTCCGGTTCATTCCTTTTTACAATGGTTTTCATAGTGACCGAGCCCATTTCGGCGCCAAAAACACCGAAAGGGAAGTTCATATACGGCATGCTGGCAGGGTTGGTGGTTGTAATAATAAGGGGATATGCCCTGTTTACAGAAGGAACCACCTTTGCCATACTTGTGGCCAACACCTTCGGACCGCTTGTGGATGAAGGCGTGCGGCATTTTGAAAAAAGGGAAAAGAAGGTGATTGCCTCATGACTGAAGAAAAAAAGGCGGT
>CAZEHH010000042.1:0-13176 GCA_964512505.1 uncultured Peptostreptococcaceae bacterium | reverse complement strand
TTTTAGTTTTTCTTTCCACTTTCCACTTTCAACTGTCTTTTAAGCCAATCTCTTGACTGCCTCGAAACCGATGAAAACAGCTCCGAGTCCGAAAAATACATTCATAAGCACATTTGCAACGGCAAGATGTATGCGAGCATCTTGAATCAGCTCAACTGTTTCAAACGAAAATGTTGAAAAAGTCGTAAGCGCCCCAAGAAGGCCCGTAACAACTAAAATCTTCATGTTCGACTCAATTTCAGCCATGTTCAAATGGTATGACATCAATGCGCCTATTATGAGGCATCCTATCATGTTGACGGTGAGAGTCCCCCAAAAATTATGGGACTTGAAATTTGAATTCACCAGATATGAAATCCAGTATCTCAGGTTGCTTCCTATGAATCCGCCAATCCCTATAACAAGTACCTTCTGCATTCTTTCATCCCCTTTTTTCCCCTTCGAATGCATACATTCTACATCAAAAAAGCCCCGGAATCAACTAAAGCCCGGCTTATGCCGGGCCTGTAGTTATTTGATTCCAATTATCTTTCGAAAACCGCCCCTGTGCTTGCCGATGTCACCAATTTGCTGTACCTCGACAGATATGTTCCCGGTTTGGCTTTTGTCGGGGGCTTAACCCACGCCTTGCGCCTTTTTTCGATTACATCTTCGCTCAGTTCCACTTCAAGCAGCCGGTTGGGAATATCGATGTTTATTATGTCGCCTTCTTCGACAAAGGCTATGACTCCGCCCTCCATTGCCTCGGGCGAAACATGGCCTATGCAGGGACCTCTTGTCCCTCCGGAGAATCGTCCGTCGGTAATTAAAGCTACGGATTTTTCAAGACCCATTCCGGCAATAGCTGCTGTGGGGCTTAGCATCTCCCTCATTCCGGGTCCGCCCTTTGGTCCTTCGTAGCGAATCACAACCACATCTCCAGGTTTAATATCCTTCTCTAGTATGGCTGCATATGCTTCTTCCTCCGAATTGTAGATTCTTGCCGGGCCGCTGTGCTTCATCATTTCAGGTTCTACTGCGGATTGCTTCACAACGCTTCCGTCCGGAGCCAAATTGCCTCTTAGAACAGCTATTCCGCCTTCTTTCTTATACGGACTGTCCAATGGACGTATTACAGACGAATCTTTCACATAAGCGTTTTCAACCACTGTCGACATAGGCTTTCCTGATATGGTCATGCAGCTTCCGTCAATTTTCCCGTCATCCAAAAGCATTTTAATTACAGCGGATATCCCCCCCGCCCTGTCCAAATCGTCCATTGTATGAAAACCTGCAGGACTTAGTTTTGTGATGTTTGAAACCGTACGGCTGATTTCATCGAAGTCATCAAGGGTTATTTCGACTTCCGCCTCATTGGCTATTGCGAGCAAATGAAGAGCCGTATTGGTTGATCCGCCTATTGCCATATCAACGGTTATTGCATTTCTGAAGGCTTCCTTGGTCATAATGTCCCTTGGTTTGAGATCGTTTCTTAATGCTTCCATAATCTGCATTCCGGCATATTTCGCCAATTGTTTTCTTCTTCCGTAAGGAGCCGGTATTGTGCCGTTTCCGGGGAGAGCTATCCCCAATACTTCTGCCAACGAATTCATGGTGTTTGCAGTAAACAGTCCGGCGCAGCTTCCGCAAGTCGGACAGGAATGAAGTTCTGCCTGGTAAAGCTCGTCTTCTGTTATATTTCCTTCTTTATACCTTCCAACCGCTTCAAAGGCTCCGCTTACAAGGTCTATTTTCTTGCCTTCGGAATTTCCCGGAAGCATGGGGCCGCCGCTTATGTAGATTGCCGGTATATTCATTCTCGCAGCCGCCATAAGCATTCCCGGAACTATTTTGTCGCAGTTTCCAACCAACACCATTCCATCAAACTTCTGCCCCATAGTAACGGCTTCGATAGAATCGGCTATGAGTTCTCTTGTGGACAATGGATATTTCATTCCGGAATGATTCATGGCAATACCGTCGCAAATTCCTATTGCCGGAAATTCCATAGGCGTTCCGCCTGCTGCATAAACTCCTTTCTTGGCGGCTTCCGCAATCTCGTCCAAATGGAAATGGCCCGGTATGATTTCATTTTGCGCATTGACGATTGCAATCAATGGCCTTTCCAATTCTTCTTTTGTGTAACCCATCGCATACATGAGTGAACGATGAGGCGCTCTTGCATCGCCTTTTTTTACTTCGTCGCTTCGCATGATCCCAACCTCCTGTTTTCTATTGTTTTGACAGCTTCTTGATTTGGCACTTAAATTATTAAATTCCACTTAACAAAAAATATGTTACTGTATTATACCACAAAACAAAAAAAAAGCACCTTTATGATGCCTTTTTGCAAACATTTTTCAAGAAGGGTTCGTGATTGCCGTTTTCCGATTACGCGCAAACAGAACCCTTCACATGCAACAATAGCAAATTATTTTATTTGACCGTGTTTTTCGCTGCCCGCAGTTTCCGAAATCTTGTTTTCACTGTCTACAAATACTATCTTCGGCACAAGTCCCTTTGCTTCTTCTTCACCGATCCAGCAATAGGAGATTATTATGACCTCGTCTCCCGGCTGAACCCTTCTTGCCGCCGCACCGTTGAGGCAAATGACCCCGCTGCCGCGTTCTCCCTCAATGATGTAGGTTTCTATTCGTTCGCCGTTGAAGTTGTTGACGATTTGCACCCTCTCGCCCTCGATCATGCCCGCCGCATCCATCAAATCCCTGTCTATGGTTATGCTTCCAACATAATTGAGATTGGCTTCTGTGACCCTTGCCTTGTGGATTTTGCCCTTGTACATGTTGAGCATCATATCATTCAACCTCCAATCGAATGTTGTCGATGAGCCTTGCCTTCCCGAAACGGACCGCCAATGCAACGAGCACGCTGCCCTTAAGCTTTTCAATCGGCTTTATGTTTTCCGCATCGACAACTTCCACATAGTCTATATCCGACAAAGGCTCTTGCCTTATCATTTTTTCAACCAGCGCTTTGATTTCATTCCCGTTTCTTTCACCTGATGAAATGCTTTCGGAAGCGACCCTCAGAGACCTGTTCAAAACAAGAGCAGCTTTTCTTTCAGCTTCGGAAAGATAGATGTTTCTGGAACTTTTTGCAAGCCCGTCCGCCTCTCTCACAATGGGACAAACGACAATTTCGACATCAAAATTCAAATCCCTGACCATTCGTTTGATTACCGCAACCTGCTGAGCATCCTTTTGTCCAAAATAGGCTCTGTCGGGATTGACTATATTGAAAAGCTTGCTTACAACAGATGTGACGCCCCTGAAATGGGTGGGCCTTGATTTTCCGCAAAGACCCTTTGTCAGGTCTCCCGACACCTCCACATAGGTGCCGTAGTCCTCGAAATACATTTCTCCCGCATCCGGTGCAAACAATATGTCGGCGCCCTCTGCCGCGCATAAATCCGCGTCCTTTTTCAAATCCCTTGGATAACTTTCGAGGTCCTCTCCAGGACCGAATTGTGTCGGGTTTACGAACAGGCTGACTACAACCAAATCGTTTTCCTCTCTGGCCCTTTTTATCAAAGAAAGGTGTCCTTCATGCAAAAATCCCATAGTAGGAACAAGGCCAACGATTTTGCCGTTTTTTGACGCTTCTTTCAAGCGGCTGCGAAGCACATCTATCTTTTTCACTGTATCCATCTAAATCCTCCTTAATAAAGCTTTTCCAATATTGAAGCGTCTATCTTGAATGTATGCTTCTTCTCAGGAAATGCGCCGCTCCTTGTTTCATCGCCATAAGAAGCTACAGCTTCTTTTATTGACAAGCCGACCTGTGCGTACTGCTTTGCGAATTTAGGAACAAAATCGCTGTACATTCCAAGCATGTCCTGCGTGACCAGAACCTGTCCGTCGCAATCCGCGCCCGCTCCGATGCCAATGGTTGGAATTGTCAATTTTTCAGAAATTATCTTTGCCAATTCAGCCGGCACACATTCAAGAACTATTGCAAACACCCCTATTTCTTCCAAAAGCAGTGCATCTTCTATGATTTTTTTGGCTGCATCCTCGGATTTGCCTTGAACCTTGAATCCTCCAAACATGTTGACCGATTGAGGTGTCAGCCCCAAATGGCCCACTACAGGAATCTGCGCTCCTATGACAGCGCGAATCTTATCCGCTATCTCGCTTCCGCCTTCAAGCTTGACTGATTGAGCCAAACCCTCTTTTATCAGTCTTCCTGCGTTTCTTACGGTTTCCTCTATGCTGACATGATAGCTCATGAAAGGCATGTCCCCTATGACCATAGCCCCTTTCACTCCTCTTGAAACAGCACGGCAATGATGAATCATGTCCTCCATTGTGACTTGAAGCGTGTCTTCGTATCCAAGAACAACCATTCCGAGAGAATCTCCCACAAGAAGGCTGTCCACACCGGACTCGTCCAGCAATTTCGCCATGGAATAATCATACGCCGTAAGCATTGTAATCTTTCTTCCATTCTTTTTTGATTCGATAAAATCATTGACCGTAAACCTTTTAGCCATCAAGCTCACCCCTGTTCAATATTTTTTTCATTTCATTTATTTTTTCCTCCGGCTGGAGTCCGTACCGGCTGGCATAATCAACCGTTTTAAGACCCATGAACCGGTAAAAATCCTCTTTGTCTTTTGCCGATTTTTCAAACGCATCCATATGGCGCCTTATGACGCCTGCATCGCCTCTGGAAATGGGTCCCGTCAGTGTCTTTTCAGGGCCTCCGTCCTCAGCATTTTGAACCGTTCCTTTGGCAAGCGGCAACAGCGCTTTGGCGGCATCTTGTCTCGAAAGCCCCATGTCCAGATACAAGGAGAATGCATAATCCAAAAGAACCGTCACATAGTTTGACGCAACACATGCCGCTGCATGGTATAGAGCCTTTTTGTCTGTTTCTATTTCAAAAAACGAGCATCCCGTATTTTCCAACAAGGCTGTCATCGCATGCATTTTTTCGCTGTCGCCTTCGACGGAAAAGACAGCATCTTCAATTCTTTTCCATGCCTTGCCGGGTTCGGCAAACGATAAAAGCGGATGCAGGGAATATGTGTGGCCGCCTCTCTTTTTAAGAATATCAAGCTCACCGGACGCCAAAGCGCCGCTCATATGGACAAAAATCTTTCCATCCAATGCAAGATCAATATTGCACAAATTTTCTGCAGCCAATCGAATCTGATCGTCATTCACTGTAAGAAAAATTATGTCGGCGGCTTCAGCCAATTCTTCCACGCTGCCGTACCAGGATGTGCCTGCAAATGAAGCCGCGGCTATTGCGGAAGCCTGCGTTCTGCTGAAATATCCGCAAACGTCATAACCCCGGCTTTTCAGAAACTTTCCGTAAGCTTTTCCGACTCTTCCACCGCCTACAAATCCTATTCTCATTTCAGGATCCCCCTTTCAAAACAAATGCCCGCCGGTTTGAACCGGCGGGCATACAAAAACAAAACAATAAAAGCCTTCCTAAGCAGTTGCATAGAAAGGCGAATTTATCAAAATAATCTTGTCACCTCTGTCTCGGTCCATTGGCTCAGAGCAGAATTTCATTGGTTATTCAATTGTAAAATCCAAATAGTTCAGTGCGGCTCGAAATCGATACCGCCTGCGGCAAGTCTAACACAAAACAAGAAAATTATCAAGTACGCAATTATTGTCCGAGCATGGTAACATCCATGTGCGGATATGGAATTTCTATTCCGTTTTTATCGAAAGCTTCCTTGACCTGCTCCTGCATGTCGAAATAAACAGTCCAGTAATCTTCCTTTTCAACCCATGGCCTTACAACAAAATCTATGGAGCTGTCGCCGTGTGAAACTACTCTTATAAAGGGTTCCGGCTCCTTGAGAACAAGATCGTGGCTTTCGCAAATTTTTGAGATTACCTCCTTAACCTTGCTTATGTCGGAATCATACGAAACACCGAATTTCAAGTCCACCCTTCTCATTTCTTCAGATGAATAATTTGTCACGCTGTTGTTGGAAAGATTTCCGTTTGGAATCACTATCGTTTTATTGTCAGGCGTCAAAAGCACCGTATAGAGTATCTGTATTGCTTGGACAGTGCCTCCGAATCCTCCGGCTTCGATGTAGTCTCCAATGTTGAAAGGCCTGAAAACAAGTATCAGCACTCCGCCCGCAAAATTTGAAAGGCTTCCCTGCAAAGCCAGGCCTATGGCAAGTCCGGCGGCTCCCAATATGGCTATGAAGCTGGTGTTTGGAACCCCAAGAATAATGACAACCGTGACAGCAAGAAGTATTTTAAGCGCTATTTTAACGAATGAATTTATGAATTTAACCAAAGTTATGTCCGCATCGCTTCTCTTCAAAATCCTGTTTATTATTTTCATAAGCCATTTGATTGCGTAGACACCGACAAACCAAACGACAAGCGCCCCCAAAATTCTCATAGCGGCTGTAGTGATGAAAGCTTTTACAATAAGCCAAGTCTCGTAATTCATATATTTCCTCCCTGTTTTTTTATTTTTATTCTTTTACCCCTATTCTTCGAGTTTATTCGTTTTCCAATTCCAAAACCTTCATTCCTTCTTCCAATTCATTTCCCGGGGAAAGCACTACAAGGTCACCCTCCGATATTCCGTTTTCAATCGCAAAATAATCGTTGCCCTCGAAAATGACGTTTACAGGCCTTAGGACCGTTTTCCCTTCTTCGACAACAAACACATGGGGCTTCTCGCCGATTTCAAAGACCGCATTGTCCGGAACCCTCAGCACATCATTCATTTCCCTTGTTATTATCATTACGTCGACTTCATATCCCAGACGGATTTTGTCCGAAAGGGTTTCCGAAGCCATATCCACCTTGACCCTCTTCTGTTCTATTCCCAATTCGGAAATCTTGCTGAAGGCTTTCGGTGATATTCTCTCCACAAGACCTTTTGTTTCCGCAAGTCCTATGTCTTCGTTTTCAATCAGGACAGTCTGTCCCTTTCTGACGTCGCCGACATCGCTTACCAGCACATCAGCTTCAAGAAACAACTCTTCAAGGCTTCCCAACTCGAAAAGAGGCATTCCCGGACTTATATACTCTCCTTCCTTTACGTGAAGCAGTGTGACCTGTGTATCCTCGTTGGATGTGATTGTCAATTTGTCGCGGTTATTCTCCAAAAGGTCTATCTCATAGCCTATTGTCCGGCTTTGCGCTTTTGCGCTGTTGTATTGGCTTAGAGCCTGCCCGTAGGTCTGCTGTGCGACTTCATAAGCAGTCTGCGCCTTTAAAAAATCATCATTGCTGACTGCTCCCTCTTCGAAAAGTTTCTCCATGTTGCCCAAGGTTCGAAAAGCCTCGTCCCTTGCAAGGCGCGCCGATTCAACATATGAATATGAGGCCGAAGCATCGGCCCCGCTCAATTGGGCTGTCAAACTCTTGATTTGAAGCTCTATGTCGTCTCCCTCAACCGTTGCAAGGATGTCGCCCTTTTGTACCGAATCGCCTTCCCTTACCATCACATCCTTCAACACTCCGCTTATGTCCGAATAAATGACATGCTCATTGTCGGATTTCGCGTAAGCAGTCTCTTCGACATATTCAAGCACCTGCCCCTTTTCAACGTAGCCGACCTCAACCGGAATGCCTTTGTCTTGCGAGGATATGTAATAAAATCCCCCGGCGGAAACTATAAGCAAGACTGTTGCAACCGTTGCCCATTTTTTCATTTTTTTCTTTTTTTGATTGTTGCTGTTTTTAAACAGTTCCGTGAATTTCTTGGCAATTTTCATAAGGGCCTCTCTTTAAGTTATTCTGTTCTTGAGCGCTTCGATGAAATCCAATCCCTTTATCTTGTGAGAACTGAAATACTGGGCAAGCAACACATAAAAAACTGTCAGCCCTGCAGCATATAAATACGAATCCGTTTCAACGGGCGCGGTCATCGTATAAAATTCCGTTTGAAACGATGTCTGCAAAAGTTCCATGAGCCACCTTCCCAGGGGAATCCCGAGTAAAATTCCGAACGCCGTCATAATCAGGTTTTCCTTCAAAACTATTCGATTGATTTCTTTTTTTGAAAATCCCATTATGCGCAGTGATGAAAATTCGAGCCTGCGTTCATTTATGCTCATCATGGTTGAATTATAGACTATTGCAAACCCGATTATTCCCGCAAACAATGCATAAACGGAAAGGCCTGCATATGTGAGCTTGGTGAACTCCTTGAAAATATTTTTCAGGTCTTCAAGCGAGTTTACTGACGACACATTTTTGACATCTTCCATTTTTTCTTTGACCCTGTCTGTAGAGTCGATCATCACCCCGGTTATCATCCCTTCTTCGAGAAGCTTCCCCTGCATGAAATCGATGTCCATGTATGCATTAAGCCCCAAGCTCTGTTTGACTACTCCGTCAACCTTGATTCTGACATCGTCCTTAAACGGAATAAAGTTCTTTACATTCACAATGTCGCCTTTTTCAATATCCAATATATATGCCATGGGTTCGCTTATCAGCATTCCTTCGGGAGAAAGGCTGAGAATGCCTCCATCCGAACCGGCCAAATTATAAAATTCCGTATCCGGTTTAAGGCCTATTACGCTTACCACCTTGCTTTTCCATCCATTTTCAATCTCAAACGGAAATTCAATCTTTCCTTCTATTCCTGTTACATCGACCAATTCCCTTATTTCCATTACCGACTGTTCCGAAAGCGGCCTGGTGTAGGCAATTTCATAGTCCATACGCATGAACTCTCCATACTGTTCATAGAACATCGCCTCGAAAACATTAAGCATGTGTGCAGGCATAAGCGCTGTAGCGAATGTTACAGCAATGCCTACGGAAAGGAATACAAACCTCTTCCTGCTTCTGAAAACATTCCTCCATACGACTTTCCAGCTGAAACTGATGTGTTTCCATATGAAAGTGATTCTTTGAATGTATGTCTTTCCAATCTTT
Organism: uncultured Peptostreptococcaceae bacterium; assembly: GCA_964512505.1. GTDB lineage: Bacteria > Bacillota > Clostridia > Peptostreptococcales > BM714 > BM714. Next base: position 4,291 of record CAZEHH010000042.1, on the reverse strand, counting down.
TTGGGAGGCTCCGGCCTCATTGATTCTGCAGGCATTATGCCGAGTATGCTTCTCGCTCCCCAAAGCCCTGCTCCTATGCAATAGATTGCGCTGAGCAAGAAACCCATCCCAAGATAATTCCATGAAAATATCCTAACCTTGAAAGGTATCCTGTAAAACTCCTGATACAGATTTGCCATGGGCCCCGAGAACAGATACCCGACAAAAACCCCTATTACGGATCCTATTGCGCCTATTATGAATGCGTATTTCGCATAATGGATCAGTATGTCCCTGTTCCTGTAGCCTATTGCCTTCAGCACGCCTATTGAAGTACGGTCGTTTTTGACCATGCGCGAAATCATTATGGCTATTATTGCAGCCGCCACGCCAAGAAAAACCATGGGTATTACATTGGCCATTTGTTTGGCTCCCCTTATTTCCTCGGCCACTATGCGGTCGCTCATGTGGTCTTCCCTTCTTATTATGCGCTGCACGCCGTATCTTTCAATCACCTTTTCAAGCTCGTCCTTGAATATGCCGTCCTCGTCCGGATTCTTCAATTTTATCAGGACTTCGTTGTAGGACTTCGAATATCCGAAAACCTGTTGCGCAAATTCCTCCGAAACGAACAGGATTCCGTATTTCGAAGGTTGGGGCAAAAGATTTTGCTCGTCTTCCATCAAATATATGTATTCCGGACTGCCTGCTATGCCCTTTACTTCAAGATCGTACTCCTTTCCTCCAATTTGAGGATGTACCACGTCTCCAACTTCTATTCCTCTTGCTTCGGCAAACTGCTCCAGAACCAATACGTCTCTTCGACCGTCCTGAATCCATCCCCCTTCCAGTATGTATAAATCATTTATTCTGTTTTCCGCCTCCGGTATGGACGATATGCCTACATTGACCTTTTCGTCCTTGTCCTCGACCTCGAGAGGCGTCTTGAAAAAAACTCTTCCCTGCACAGCTTCGACACGCGGCATTCTTCTTATGCGTTCAATGCCGGATTCGTTTATCTTCATCAGCTCTACGCTTACATCCTGAAAATTGTTGAGTTCATAATACTTTTGCGCTCCCACTTCCAAGTCCATAACAGCCAGGGAAATGGCCACATAACTCATTATTCCTACAGCAACCACCATCGAAACTGCGACAAACTGCCCTTTTGCTTCCCTTATATGACGGTATAGACGCAGATTGAATTTTTTCATCACCATACAATCCTTTCAGGCGGTATAGGCTCTTCATTGTATTTGTCTGAAATTATCCGCCCGCTTCTCATCTTGACAACGCGGTCGGCCATGTCGGCAATTGCGGCATTGTGGGTTATTATCATCACCGTCTTGCCGTGCTTCTTGTTGACTTTGTCGAGCAAAGACAAAATGGAAAGGCCTGTCTTGAAATCCAAAGCTCCAGTAGGCTCGTCGCAAAGCAATATGTCCGGATTTTTCGCGACAGCCCTTGCGATTGCCACTCTTTGCTGCTCTCCCCCGCTCATCTGTGAAGGAAAATGGTCCATCCGGTCATTGAGATTGACTTCTCCCATCACCAAATCCACTTCCAATGGATTTTCACATATTTCAGAAGCAAGCTCGACATTTTCCCGGGCGGTCAGGTTCGCCATCAAATTATAGAACTGGAATACGAATCCCACCCGGTTTCTTCTGTACATCGTCAGCTTGTTGTCGTCGTACAAAGTAATCTCTTCATCCCGGAAGAACACATTTCCGCCGGAAGGCACATCCATGCCTCCTATAATGTTGAGCAAGGTGCTTTTACCGGAACCGCTCGGTCCCAGTATGACCACAAATTCGCCTTCATAAATTTCAAAGGAAGCGTCTTCAAGAGCTCTGACCTCTACTTCTCCCATCTGATAATATTTGCTTATTTTCTCAGCCTTCATCAACATTTTTTTACCCGCCATGAGGATTGTCTCCCTTTATGTGCCCAATGCTGAAACAAAAATAATCCGCCCATAAGAACATGTCCGCATATGCTTCCCATAATAAAAAATTTTATATTTTAAAAGCCGAATCTCAAATAATTTCCGCTTTAATTCACTTCACCGGTTTATAGTATATTCCATCTGCCAGAATTTTTCCTTCGAATTCTTCATAACGGATCCCCGCAAGCATATGTTTCTGTTTCTTTCGAAATGAAAGCGATGCAAAATTGGGAGTCGGGTATATAATTGTCTCCGAAAATATGCCTTCCACGCCCGATGCCTTCAAATCCTTTATGAAACGTCTGTACATAGCGCTTCCGACACCCTTGCCGCTGCAATTTTTCATTATCGCTATCTTGTCAACCAACACAAAATTTTCCGTTTTGCTTAAATCGAATTCAGGCGACCAATGAACCTTTGAAATCCAATCCGGATTCTCCGAAAGCCACTGTTCCTTTGTGTAGGCCATTAAGAATCCGACCGTTTCACGTTCATTCGCGACATAAAAATAATCAAGCTTGTCCACCATTTTGCTGAAAGTTTTCATAAAATGCTCCGGGTCGGATTTATAGTCGTCCATCAAAAATCCGCTGTATGAATCCTTCTCGCTCGTCCCGACGCTTTTCGCGACCCTGTAAATGCCTGCAACATCTTTCTTTTCGGCTTTCCTTACACTGACCTTTTCCGTGTCGATTCTTTTAAAACTATTAATCGGTGCTTCATCGTCTCTTGATTCCATAATATCCCTCCATTTGATTTTTATAAAAACAACCTCATTGTTGTTTATACCCTTATCATATATCAAATGAACATCAATAAACAAATTTGAAACTGCCTGTTTGAGCAATCCGGGTCTCCCAATCCTGTTTTAAACAGGCAATCTCAGGCTTCAATCCATAAATATTTTCTTTTTCAACCCAAAAGATTTTCAGGGTTCAAAGGAAAAAGCTCCTCCAATACAAATACCCCGTCTTTCCTTACAAGCACATCGTCAAAATAAATTTCTCCGCCTCCATATTCCGGCCTTTGTATGCAAACCAAATCCCAATGTATTGACGAATCATTTCCATTTGAAGCTTCTTCATAGCATCTTCCGGGAGTAAAATGAAAGCTTCCTTTGATTTTCTCATCAAACAGGGTGTCCTTCATCGCCTTTTCTATATAGGGGTTGACACCTATTGCAAACTCGCCTACATATCTTGCCCCTTCGTCCGTATCGAACACATCGTTTATTCGCTTTGTGTCGCTGGCCTTGGCCTCCACTATTCTGCCGTTTTCGAAATCAAGCACAATATTTTCATATGTGACGCCTTGGTATACAGCCGGGCAATTGTATGAAATCCTTCCATTTACAGAATCCTTTACAGGGGCCGTGAAAACTTCGCCGTCCGGTATGTTCATTTCACCGGCGCATTTTATGGCGGGAATCCCCTTTATTGAGAAGCTTATGTCCGTACCCGCACCTTTTATGCGCACTCTGTCTGTATTCTCCATAATTTCAACCAGGCTGTCCATGGCATCCGACATCTTCCCATAGTCAAGATTGCAGACCTTGAAATAGAAGTCCTCGAAGGCTTCAAGGCTCATGTCTGCCAATTGCGCCATCGAATAATTCGGGTATCGCAGTATTACCCATTTTGTATTGTTTACCCTCTCCTCGCTGTGTACCGGATTCTGATACCTGTCGATGTATCTTTTTATCTTTTCCGCACCCAGGTCGCCAAGCTCGCTTACATTATCAGATCCTCTTATTCCTATGTATGCATCCATCTTTTTCATCAGCGAAAGGTCGATGTCAGCCATCAAATCCATTTGCGCGTCGCCTGAATTCTTCAATATCTCCCTGAGCAAAGTATCGTCCCTTTGCCATAAAAAAGGTAATCCACCAGCGTCATATGCCGCTCTTACCAAGGCCTGAACCAACGGTTTTGTTGCTTCTCCCTTGTATTCAATCAAAACTTTTTCGTTTTTCTTAAGCCTGCATGAATATCCTATTAAATTTTCAGCCAATTTTTCAATTCTCGGGTCCATATTATCTCTCCTCGATTCTTATTTGCTCTCAATAATTATACCATTATTTATCAATCATTCAATTCATGGGAAATTATTGCCTTGATGTTTATATTGTCTTATAATTGGTATATATAACTATGTAAATAAATTTAAGGAGGATTTTTATGAAAAAGTTCAGATGCATACCTTGCGGATACGTATACGACCCGGAAGTCGGAGACCCGGACGGCGGAATCGAGCCGGGAACAGCTTTTGAGGACATCCCCGACGATTGGACCTGCCCCATGTGCGGCGTAACAAAAGACATGTTCGAGCCTGTAGAATAATAATCTTCAGAAAAGCCCCCTTGTT
>CAZEHH010000041.1:0-13178 GCA_964512505.1 uncultured Peptostreptococcaceae bacterium | reverse complement strand
AAATGGTCACACCTTTTATTTTATCACATAAAAAGAAGCCTTTCATAGGCTTCTTTCATGGAAAAGGGGACTGTCCCCTTTTCCATGTATTTATTATTTTTGCTGAAGATATGCGTTTATGAACATGTCGATGTCCCCGTCGAGAACGGCCCCTATGTTGCCCGTTTCGGCTCCGGTCCTGTGGTCCTTGACCATTGTGTAGGGATGGAATACATAGGTCCTTATCTGGCTTCCCCAGGCTATCTGGGAATAGTCTCCCTGTATGTCCTCTATCTTTTCCTTGTGCTCCGTTTCCTGAAGCTCTATGAGCTTTGCCATCAGCATGCGCATCGCCGTGTTCTTGTTGTGGTGCTGCGACCGTTCGTTCTGACACTGAACGACTATTCCTGTAGGCAGGTGAGTTATTCTGATTGCCGAGTCGGTTTTGTTTACATGCTGGCCTCCGGCTCCCGAAGACCTGTACGTGTCAATCTTGAGATCCGCGGTGTTTATGTCTATTTCGGCATCGTCCGGAAGCTCCGGCATCACGTCCACTGATGTGAATGATGTGTGCCTCTTTCCGGATGTGTCAAATGGCGACATCCTTATCAGCCGGTGCACGCCCTTCTCGGATTTGAGGTATCCATAGGCGTAGTCGCCCTTGATCCTCAGAGTGACGGACTTGACCCCGCCTTCCTTGTCCGGAATGTAGTCGAGTGTCTCCATGCCGTATCCCTGGTTCTCGGCCCATCTTGTGAACATCCGAAGGAGTATCTCCGCCCAGTCCTGCGCGTCCAGTCCGCCCGCTCCCGAGTGTATCGAGAGTATTGCGCTGTTAAGGTCGTACTCTCCGCTTAGAAGGGTCTTGAGCCTGAGCTTCTCGAGGGATTTGTTGAGTTGCACAAGCCCGTTTTGAATTTCCTTCTCGACGGAATCGTCCTCTTCCTCGATGGCCATCTCCGTGAGTATCAAAAGGTCTTCCCACTTGCTATGCAGTTTCTCGTATGATTCTATTTTGTCTTTTACTATCTTTGATTCCTTCATAACCGTCTGGGCTTTTTCGTGATCGTCCCAGAAGTCTTGCGCCGTCATCAACTTGTCGATTTCGGCTTTTTTTTCTTTCAGGCTGGCCAGGTCAAAGGGAAACCCTCAAATCGTCGAAGATTTCTTCCATTCCTTTGAGTTCGGCCATGCTCGTTTCGAGCATAAGCATGGTCAACACCTCCAAAATGTCGGATATTTTATTTACTGCTATTTGTCTTTCCCGCAGCACTTCTTGTATTTCTTGCCGCTTCCGCACGGGCAGGGGTCGTTCCTGCCGACTTTTTTGCCGGACACGAAGGGTTTGGCTTTTTCACTGCTCGGGGCGCTGTTGGGGACGCCCGCCCTCATTCCTTCCTTGTAGTCCAGGTCGCTGCCTTTTTCATCCTCTATTGTGGCAAGCTGCTTCCTTTGCGTCTTGGTTTCTATGGTTACGTGGAACATGTACCTTACCATGTCCTCCTGGATGCTTCTTATCATCTCGTCGAACATGTCGAAGCCTTCCATTTGGTATGCCCTGACCGGATCCTCGTTTCCGATGGCCCTTAGCCCTATTCCCTGCTTGAGCTGGTCCATTGCGTCTATGTGGTCTATCCACTTGGAATCGACAACCCTGAGAAGTATGACCCTCTCGAGCTCGCGCATCTTCTCGGAACCTATTTCCTCTTCCTTCTTCGCATACATTTCGGTCGCTACTCCGAGAGCGTCTTTCTTTAGAGTCTCCCTGTCGAGCTTCTCGATGTCGTCGTATTCGAGGTTCTCCTCGGGCATGAAGATGGCTTTGAGCTTTTCCTTGAGGCCGTCCATGTCCCACTCTTCGGGATATTCGGAACCCACCGTATGCACGGCTATGGCGTCGTCTATAACCTTCTCTATCATAGAGAATATATACTCCTTGAGGTCTTCGCCCTGAAGCACCTTTCTGCGCTCTGTGTATATTATTTCCCTCTGCCTGTTCATCACATCGTCGTATTGGAGAACGTGCTTCCTTATCGAGAAGTTCCTTCCCTCAACCTTCTTTTGCGCTCCCTCAATGGACTTCGAAAGAATTGATGCCTCGATGGCGTCGTCGTCGCTCATGCCAAGCTTGTCAACGACTCCCTGAATCCTGTCGCTCCCGAAAAGCCTCATGAGGTCGTCCTCGAGCGAAATGAAGAATTGAGACGAGCCTGCGTCTCCCTGGCGTCCCGAACGGCCCCTGAGCTGGTTGTCTATTCGTCTCGACTCGTGGCGTTCCGTTCCCAGTATGTGGAGGCCTCCTGCAGCTTTGACCTTTTCACCTTCGGCATCTATGTCGGTTTTGTATTTGGAATATATCTTGTCGTAGGTTTCTTTTGCTTCTACAGATTCTTGGTCATTGTATTCTATTACGCCTGTTGCTCTGTTTATCGTTTCCTCGTCGTATCCAAGCTTTCGCATTTCCTTCTTCGCCATGAATTCGGCATTTCCGCCCAGAACAATGTCGGTTCCGCGTCCGGCCATGTTTGTGGCTATGGTCACAGCTCCGTATCTTCCTGCCTGCGCGACTATTTCGGACTCGCGCTCATGCTGCTTGGCATTTAAAACCTCGTGCCTTATTCCCCTTTTCTTAAGCATTGAGCTTATAAACTCCGATGTCTCTATTGCTATTGTTCCAACGAGTACAGGCTGGCCGGTCTCGTGCCTCCCGGCTATCTCCTCTACAACGTTCCTGAACTTGCCTTCTATGGACTTGTATACAGCATCCGGCATGTCGTCCCTTTTGATTGGCTTGTTTGTAGGCACGACGACTACGTCCATGTTGTATATTTCCTTGAACTCGTCCTCTTCCGTCTTGGCAGTACCTGTCATTCCGGACAGCTTTTTGTACATCCTGAAGTAGTTCTGCAAAGTTATGGTGGCAAGGGTCTGCGATTCCTTCCTTACCTTGAGGCCTTCCTTTGCTTCTATAGCCTGGTGAAGTCCGTTCGAATACCGCCTTCCAAGCATCAGCCGGCCGGTGAATTCGTCGACTATGAGTATCTCTCCATCCTTGACGACGTAGTCCCTGTCTTTTTTCATGAGCGTGTAGGCCCTCAGGGCCTGGTTTATCCTGTGTGAAATCTCCATGTTCTCAGGGTCTGCAAGGTTTTCTATCTTGAAGAACTTCTCGGCCTTGGGTATTCCCTCGTCGTCAGTAAGTATGACCGTCCTCGCTTTTTCATCGAGCACGTAGTCCCTCTCGTTTTTCAGGCCTGAAGCGAATTTGTCAGCCACGATATAAAGCTCGGTCGTCTTGTTTCCAGCACCCGAAATTATGAGAGGGGTCCTTGCCTCGTCGACGAGTATTGAGTCGACCTCGTCCACTATGGCAAAGTTGAGCTGCTTCTGGACCATGCCCTCTTTGTATATGACCATGTTGTCCCTTAGATAGTCGAATCCGAATTCATTGTTCGTTCCGTAGACTATGTCGCAGGCGTATGCTTCGTTTTTTTCTTTATCGTCCATGCCATGCACAAGGCATCCGACTGTCAATCCCAAAAACTCGTAGATTCTTCCCATCCATGCCTTGTCCCTCGAAGCCAGGTAGTCGTTTACGGTTACTACATGCACTCCCTTTCCTTCCAAGGCGTTAAGATATGCGGGAAGCGTAGCCGCAAGGGTTTTTCCTTCTCCTGTCTTCATCTCGGCTATCCTGCCCTGGTGGAGCACAATCCCTCCAAGAATCTGGACAGGAAAATGCCGCATCCCCACAGTCCTGACTGCGGCTTCCCTTACAACGGCAAACGCCTCAGGAAGCAAATCGTCGAGTGTTTCCCCGTTTTCAATTCTATTTCTAAATTCGTTCGTTTTAGCTTTTAGGCTTTCATCGTCGAGAGGCTTTATAGCAGGCTCGAAAGCCTCCACCTTTTCGACTATCTTCATCAGTCTTTTTATTTCTCTGTCGTTTATGCTCCCTACAAGCATATTGATAAGTCCCAATAGGCCCATCTCCTTTCGCATACTTCTTAACATTATATCATTTCTTCAGGCTTCCTTCAAAAAAAGACCGCCCCGCAAGGCAGCCCGTTAATTTCTATCTTCCTTTGTATCTCGGTGTGACCATTCTGCTCCTTGAAAAGCGGTATTTCTTTACCATTTCGCCTCTCAGGTAAAAAACTATTCCAAGCGACATCAAAAGGTCCCCTATGCTGATGACTTTGGCCAGAGGATAAGGCTTGGGAAGCACAATCAGCTTGCCCAGAAAGCGCGACCACGAGTCCAGACTCTCCATGGGCACATAGTTTATTATTTGTCCCGATTCTATTCCGTTTATCATTCCATCGAGCCCGGCTATACGCAAGCCCTCCATGTAAATCGGCATCTTGAAGTCGGTCAGAATCATCACAAGCAGGTTTATTCCCGCTCCCATAGCTATTATCCAAAAGCCTTTCTTGTCCAGGTTCCAAAGTACTACAGCGAACATGACAAGCAATGAAAAAAGATAAATGTATACCCCGAAATCATCAAAAAAGGGGCTGTTTATGGAAAACATGGGGGATATGCTGAGCAGCAAAGCCGCTATTATAAGATACCATCCCCGGATATTCTTTATGCCTATGTTTGTCAATCTTCCGTGTTGTACGACTCCTATTATTATCCCTATGATAACGCTTTCAACGAACAATTGTTTTCCTCCTTTTTTGAGAATTGAATATGAAGAAAAATACTCCTGCGGATATCGCTATGTCTCCGAGGCTTATCGTCTTTGGAAACGGGTATGGAGGCGGAATGTGTATGACATCCCCCAATATCTTAAGACGTGTTGTATCCTCGTCAAGAACATCATGTCCGGCAATAAATCCTCCGGACAATTGTTCGACCTCGAAGCTGTAACCCTCGGACAAGGCTCCTTCCACATCAACAGGCATCTTGCCGTCGTTGAATGATATGACTGCGAAATTAAGCAGTATGCCAATGAGTATCACTGCGAAGATTCGCCTGCTCATATTGTAGTAGCAGAATATGACCAGCATTGTATAGATCATTATCTGAACCACAAGGTAATATTCGTTCCAAAACAAACGCAAGCCCAAAAGGTTTTGGCTCACGATGATTTCGCTTGCAATTTCGAGCATGAAGGCCGCTATGGGCATCCAAAAATATCTAACGTTTACATATCTCAAAAAACGCATGTTGCCGTTTTTAAAGGTCGCAATCAGTAGTCCCAGAAAAACCGATTCACCCAACATTCAAAAAACGCTCCCTGGAATCCTTGTTCTGCACAATGAGGCTGAATGCTTCTACAACCTTGGGCACGAATTGCTTGCCCGATTCGGAAAGTATTATTTCTATTGCCTCTTCATGGCTGAGGGCCTTTCTGTAAGGACGGTCGGTGGTTACCGCATCGAACGTGTCCGCTACGGAAAGAACGGCATCCTCTATTGATATCTGGCTTCCCTCCAGTCCGTCCGGGTAGCCTTTTCCGTCGAACCTTTCATGGTGATGCAGAATTATTTCAGACACTCCCTTGAGGAACCTCACCTCGTCAAGAATGTTGGCCCCTATTCGGGGATGGTTTTTTATGACCTCGTACTCCTCAGCGGTCAATTTGCCCGGCTTGTTGAGTATGCTGTCCCTTATGCCTATTTTCCCTATGTCATGGAGCGTAGCCGCTATTTTTATGTTTTCAAGCTGCCACGGTGCAAGCGACATTTCTTCAGCAATCCTGAGGGCGTAGTGGGCAACCCGCTGCGAATGTCCATTTGTATACTGATCCTTGGCGTCAACAGAGTTCGACAAGGCTTTTATCGTCTCCAGATAAACGTTTTTCATGTCGAGGTACAATATGAAAGAATACCTCGCGAGCAGAAGCGGTCCGTAGAAAAGAATAAGGGCGAACCACCCGTAGTAGCTGTAGGCTATTGCCATAAGAACCCCGAGAGGGGCTATTGCCACAAAATTTTTGGCAACCCAAAGGTTCTGCCTCAATAGGTTCAATACGGTCGTGTCCTCGAAAAACGAGAACAAAACCATATACATTATCGTATTTACAAATATATATATAAGTATTGCAAGCATTATGCCAAACACGCTGAATCCGCCGAAATTGATGTTGGGGAAGAGGTTTCCTCCGTAAACATAGCCATAACTCGCAAGCAACGCGCTTATAGCGTATGCAGACCCGTTGAAAAACCTTTTTTGGAAAGATGTATTCAACAGGTGGTGGCTTTTGCCGTCAATCTTTTCGACTCTTAGAATTGTCCCCAATGCTATGACCATGGGCACCACCAAAGGATCGAACAAGAGCATCGAAGCCAAACCTATGGCAAATCCCAGGGAAATGAATGTGGATTTGTTTATTATTATCGGCATCGACTCGGTCAATACAGCCAAAAAAACAAAATAGAGCAATTCAAACCACATGTCAGCCTTGGCTATATGCAAAGCGCTTATAACCAGGGTAACCAGACCCACAAGGCTTATGGCAATTGTATAGCTCTTCAACTTGAATTCTTTCATGATAATCTCCCACCGTTTTCAGCTATCTGTCTATATATTTCAAAAAGTCATTTGACTTGACTGCCTGCATTGATGCATATATAATAACGAACCGGCTTGATTCATTTCTTTGTTGTTATCTCCAGCCCCAATGAGCTCCGCCTGCCAACACGAGGGAAAGCAGCGACATGAATAATACCATTAGTCTTTTCACAATATAGCCTCCTTTTCAAGTATGCTCTGTTATGCTCCGCTAACTTGAACAGGCTATTTCGCTACGCTTATGTAAAAAGATTTTTAAAAAATAATAATTTGAGCCGGTTCGTCACTATCAAATTAATTGGGTTTCATGACCTTGCGGTTAATGGAATCAAGAACGGCTTTTACGACGCTTTGCTTCTCGTCTCTCCTGACAACCGCCGTGCCCGACAGGAATATCTCCTGCGAAGAAGACATAAGGCTTACTCCAACCACAAAAACATCCTCCTCGGAAAGTCTTATTTTGCGAATCCCCTCTAAAATGAACTTGCTTTCGGTCTTGATCATGTTGTTTATGCAGCTTAATGTAGCCTCGGCCAAAAGGCGATGCACATTTCTTGGTGTATTGAAACCTGAAAGCTTGCTGACATAAATCTCTTCACAATCCAAAAGCTCCACAGCCACTTCCGCCATGTTGCCTCCGACACTGAAACCGACACTCTTTATTTCGGGCCTTGAACTTTTTCCCCAGTCCTGCTGGAAATCTATCTGCGCCACCGAAATTTTCTTGTAATCCAAATCGACATCGAACTTTGATATTACTGCAGATTGTATGTCCCTGGAAATCTGTTTTGCATTCCTGGAGTTTTCGGCCAACACATGAACCTCTGTAATCAATTCTTCCTCGGCTATGACCTTGCATGAAATAACATCCGGCAGGCTGCCTATGGTTTCCTCAATTTCCTTAGTTTCTATTCCCTTTACCTGCATGTAAACACCCCCGTCGGCGCCTGATTAAAAAAAGAATATATCTATCGCACCAATTATATCATTTCTACACGTATCCTTGATATTCCTTTGATTTTTTATAATAATTTCATTATTTTTGTGTTTTTATGCATAAAAAGCGCCTGATTTATACAAATCAGGCGCCTGACCATTAAAATTCAATATATCGTCGGCTCAATCAAGCCGTAATTTCCGTCTTTTCTTTTATAAACCACATTGACCTCGTCGCTCTCCGAATTCCCAAAAACAAAGAAACTGTGGCCCAGAAGCTCCATCTGCAGAACCGCTTCTTCCGGGTCCATGGGCTTCACTGGAAAACGTTTTGTCTTTACAATCTTGAACTCTCCTTTCTCGGCTTCTTCAACATCCGGAATATTCTCGATCCTTATGCTTTCATGACCCCTGTACTGCCTCTCTATTCTGGTTTTCTGCTTTTCAAGCTGCTTGTGGAGTTTGTCGATTGTTTTGTCGATGGAAGTGTACATGTCGTTTGTAGCTTCCTCGGCCCTGAGGAGAACTCCATTCTTCAGGGGAATCGTAATCTCCACGATTTGTCGATTCTTTTCCACGCTCATTGTCACTTGAGCATCGACCTCGCTGCCAAACAATTTGTCGATTCTTTCGAGTTTGCTTTCAGCCATGTCCCTTAATGCATCTGTTATGTCGATGTTTTTTCCGCTTACGATTATTCTCATAAACTTCATCCCCTTCCAATGCTTTTCTATATTGATTTGTTAATTTACTTTTACCCAAATGAATCTTCCTGAAACTAGATAATAATCAAAAAAACAAACTCCTTTGCATCGTTATTGATGCAAAGGAATCACTTGCTTGGGAATTTTCCATATGCTTGCAAAAAAGCCTTGCCAGAATAAATGCCCCTTCATCTGCACGCAACAGTTGCCACTAAAACCGAGCCCGCCCCTGAATCGATTAATGCCCGGGAACAATCGCTCGAAGTGGCTCCCGTAGTGAAAACGTCGTCTATCAGGAGAATCCTTTTCCCCTTTAATGCATCGGTATAACGCGTGGAGAACGACCCTTTCAGGTTTTCAAACCTCGCCTTCTTGCCGAGGTGTGTCTGGTCCTCGGTTTGCCTGTTTCTTTCAAGAACCTTTTTAAGGACCGGTTCTTCGCGCATTTTGCCAAGCGAATCTGCGAGAAGATCGGCCTGGTTGAATCCCCTTTCCCTCTCCCTTTTGGAATGGAGCGGAACCGGGACAATGAAATCGAATTCTCCAATGCCGGAATCCTCCAGCCGGTCCATGAGCATCTCCGCCATGTGGAATGCCGAATATTCCTTCTTTCCGTATTTCAGTTGGAAAATCAGCTTGCGCGAAAAATCGTCGTAATAAAGGCAGCTGACCGCTTTTTCAAAATAAAGTTCCTGACCTGCGCACTCGACGCAAAACCCTTCCTCCCCCTTGTATGAAAGAGGTCTTCCGCAACGCTTGCAGCAATTTTTTTCAAGCAGAAAGGTCATTCTTTCGCGGCACCCTCCGCAAAGTGAATACTTCTCGTCCGGAAGTATCTGGCGTCCGCACAAAAGGCAATGTATGTTTCTCGGAAAAACCAAGTTGGTCACTCCATCTATCCAATTCCTTTTCATTCGGTTTCATCTTCTTCCATGAACTCTGCCACTTTCTTGAAACGGCAAAGCAATCCCGAATTCCTTTTCATGCCCTTCTCGTTCTTTATCATCCAATGCAGATATTTTTTCTGACCCACAAGAACAACAAGCTCCTTGGCCCTGGTTATTCCGGTATATATGAGGTTTCGGTTGAGAAGCATTGGCGGGGCCCAGCTTAGGGGAATAACCACCACAGGAAACTCGCTTCCCTGGCTCTTGTGGATGGTCACGCAATAAGCGTGCAGAAGCTCGTCAAGGTCTGCAAATTCATATCTGATTTTCCTGTCCTCGTCGAATATCACTTCCATCGTTGAAGAATCGTTGTCTATGCTGGAAATGAAACCTATGTCGCCGTTGAATACCCCTTCGCCCTCTCTCAGGCCGTCCACCGACTTCCACTTTATGTTGTAGTTGTTCCTTATCTGCATTATCTTGTCGCCCTCGCGGAATATCCTCTCTCCCGTGTTTCTCTCATTCTTGAACTGGGAAGGCCCATTGAGAATCCTCTGCAGGGAAACGTTCAGATTCTTTGTGCCGACTATTCCGCCCTTCATGGGAGTGAGCACCTGAATGTCCTTCATTGGGTCGTATCCGTTGAAATTGGGAAGGCGGTCGCTGACCAGCTTCTCGATTGCCTTTAGGATTTCATCAGGAGTGTTCTTCCCTATATGGAAGAAATCCTTGTCCTTGAGGTTGACGACCGGATATTCCCCATTGTTTATTTTATGGGCATTGAGCACGATCATGCTTTCGCTCGCCTGCCTGAAAATTTCATCCAGCCGTACCACCGGTATCATTCCGCTTTCAATCACATCGCTGAGCACATTGCCTGGTCCCACAGGGGGAAGCTGGTCGGCATCCCCGACCAATATTAGCCTTGTGCCGGGCTTTATCGCCTTTAGCAGATGATACATCAGCAGAACATCCACCATCGAAACCTCGTCGATGATTACAACATCAGACTGGAGCGGATTGCTCTCGTTCCTTCCGAACATCATCATTCGGTCGTCCATCGACGGAGCATACTCAAGCAGCCTGTGTATCGTCTTAGCCTCCATGCCCGCCGCCTGGCTCATCCGTTTTGCGGCCCTTCCGGTCGGGGCTGCAAGCGTCACCTTGAGCCCGTTTCTGTAGAATATCTTTATTATGGAATTTATTGTCGTGGTCTTTCCGGTTCCTGGCCCGCCCGTAATGACTACGATGCCCTTCTCTATGCACCTTTTTACCGCAAGCTTCTGCTTTTCTGCGAGTGAAATCTCCTCGCTCTCAAGATCCTTGATTTCCTTTTCGACAATTATGCCCGGATTGCCATAGTTCGCCAATGCCAGATCCGTCAGCATCCTGGCGACTCCGGTCTCGGCGACATGGTACATCTGCCCGTATACCGCCCTCTCTCCGTCTATGTCCTCAACGAAGACGTCGCCCTTTACCAGTATCTCTGAAATCATGTCTTCCACCTGCATGGGATAAACCGTCAGCATTTCGGCTGACTTTTGGACAAGTTCGTCCCTGCCGGCATAAGTATGGCCTTCCTGCTGGAAAGAGTTCAATACATACCTTATGCCGGATGCTATCCTTCCGGGATCGTCCTGCTCGACGCCCATCTTCATTGCTATCCGATCGGCCAGGCGAAACCCTATTCCGCTTATTTCGTCGGCTATCCGGTATGGATTCTCAGACATTACGGACAAGGCCTCGTCCTTGTACTTCTTGTATATCTTCAAAGCGTAGGCTGTCGAAATGCCATATTTTTGAAGCCCTATCATGACTTCCTGCATTTCCCGCTGTTCCTCAAAGGATTTAAGTATGCTTTCGAGCTTGGACTTTCCTATACCGCTTACTTCCCTCAGTCTTTCAGGGGAGTATCCTATTATGTCCATCGTCTCGACGCCAAACTTTTCCACAATCCGCTCAGCAAGCTTGGGCCCTATGCCCTTTATCAAGCCGGACGACAGATAATTCACTATCCCGTTTTCGGTGTCAGGCATGACCTTTTCCGCCAGTTCGGCCTTGAACTGTTCCCCATACCTTTGATGGTAGACCATGTCGCCCTTGAGCAGGTAGTGCTCTCCCTCATGCACAGAAGGCAGGGCCCCGACAACAGTCAGCGACTCTCCGTCAGACTCGAACAGGGCCACGGTGTAGCCCGTGTCCTCCGCATGAAATTTTATTTCCTTTATTACGCCTTCGATTTCTATGGACATTTTTTCTCCTATGCCAGTAAGCCCGCAGCAGTACTTATTAAACGGTTTCTGCATGCCGCCTGCTTTTTTGAATTTGCTTTTACATGCGTTTTGCCCCTTGTTATTTCTTCTCTTTTACATTCTACCATACCAAGCGGCATATTCCTTTCCCATAAATCATCGATTCATAAGCCCAGTACTTCCCTTATTCTCCACAATTCCCTCTTCAATTCCTCTATATCGGATTTGCTTGCAGGATTTCCTTCCGCTCCGTAGAAATAATTATTAGACGAATCGCTTTCCAGGCAGCCACAGGGTTTCAAGATGCCCGACTTTGCAATAAGCGAAGCGTCTCCGTAGAGCTTTCTTGCAGACGCCGCCGAACCCAGTACTGGAATAATAATCCCGTTGAAAAAGCGTATATGGCAACTCCGCCCGTCTTCGCTTATTTCTTCAATGGCGAAATAATTGGCATAACCATAGCAGACATCGCCCCGGACAAGCGGCTTCCTCATTTTGAAAGGAGCAAGAAGTATTCTCGAGTTCACAAGAAGCGGAACCAGATTTTTCCTGCCTGTAATCTCGCAGCCGATTCTCCTCATGGCTTGCCTGTCGACACAGGCCTTGAAATAAATATTTTTTACAACAGTTTTCATGGTTCTGTATTCAGTTTTTACGCTTTTATCGACAAAGGCGATATCTGTGGCCCCACCCCTCGAAGGGACATACCTGGGAAACAAATACACCGGATCATCAAGATTCAATCCTTTCTTTTTCATAATGAACACCCCAAATAATGATACGATAATTATAGTCGAACATATGTTCTTTGTCAATTATTTACAAAGGAGGATTACGCAATGAACAAGGCGGAAACAAGGTTTGAGGCACGATTGGAAGCAATAGAAAAAAAGTTGGATAAAATCGAATCCGAAGTTTCGGAAATCCTGAAGGACACCATCGCTAAGAATCTTAGAGTCGATGCAATAGAAAATTTGGCGACCGATATCGAAGACAGCCTGATGACCGTTGAAGACAATGTCGAATTCATAAAAGACGCATTCGACAACATGGACAACAAACTCGACATACTCGCCACACTTCTCATGCCCGAAGATTGAATAGAAGGGCAGTAGAAAGTGGAAAGCAGCAAGTTGAAAGAAAAGGCAAAAAACAAAGCAAGAGCAAAGTGCAAAATTTCGGTAAATGCACTTTGCTTTTCTGTTTCTCAAAATTGTTTTTCCTTGTAACTGACAAGTGACAAGTGACAGTAGGCAGTGCACAATGGAAGTAAACAAAATGGTCCGTCAATTCGTTTTTTGCCCTTTACGCTTTTTCTTTCCAACTGACCAACTGACCAACTTTCTGCTTCCTTTGTATTTGATTTTTTTCCTTTCCACTTTCCACTTTCCACTTACTACTTTCCACTGTACTTATTCTTTCCTCTTTCCACTTTCAACTTTCAACTGTTCTTCCCTATCTCTCCATATTGATCACTCTTGAAAGCTCAAGAATGCTCTCCGTCAGCCTTTCAAGTTTTCCCTCAATACGTACAAGCAAATACACCGATACGGCTATGGGGAATCCCAGATTCGCGACCGTCGCATAAATTTCGTCCATTCGCAATCACCTCTTTTTTATTATGGACAAAAGGCGGTCCATCACAGACCGCCTTCCGCCACGAAACAGTGTACAGTGGGCAGAAAAAACAAGTACAAACCCAAATTCATTTTCAAACATAAATGCATTTCAATCTTTTACTGCTCGCTGCAAGCTTCTTTTGTTCTTATTCTTTTGTCTTTAATTTTTTACTGCCAACTGCAAACTGACAACTGACCACTGTCCTCCCTAGAACAATTCGTTGACAGTAGTGCTCACAATTCTGGCGCTCTTGTATGACACAAGGTCTCCGCCCGCAC
>CAZEHH010000040.1:0-13394 GCA_964512505.1 uncultured Peptostreptococcaceae bacterium | reverse complement strand
AAAAACTCCTGCCGCTGCCGAAAAAAACGACATAAGGGAAATAGCCATTGCCATATACGCGACTTGTTGCATTTTTTCTTTTTTCATGCTTTTTCTCCTCTTATAGTCTCAGTCATTGATTTGTACATGAAATTCAAGTTTTCCATTATGATTTTCTTGACATCATTTTCAAACTCTATGGGGCTGCGGCCGTTCATGAATTTCATAAGCTCCCCATGGTAATACGCGTGCATCATTCCATGAACCCGCTCGGCCTTCTTTTCATTCAAAACACCTTCGCTCAACTCCATCAATTGCTTTACAAACATCCTGTCGGGACGTTCATTTGGCTTTATTACATCCTCCATTTTCCAGGAATGGCTGTCCATCCACAAAAATCTGTACCATCCCTTGTGCTTAATATTAAAATCTATTACCGCAGCTATGTAATTCAAAAAATCGAATTCCTGATTCTGATCGCCGATATTCTTAATTGCATAGTGGAGCATCCTTTTCCGCACTTCATTGAGAGCCTCCAGTTGAAGTTCCCTATAGCTATTGTAGAAATTATAAATGCTCGTGTGTGCACACCCAAGCCGCCTCGCGATTCCCCTGAAATTCACACCTGTAGAGCTTCCGGTTTCATCAATTAGTTCCAGTGTCGCCTGCAGTATTCTTTCCTCGCTCAAATTCTTCCTCATTTTGCCCCCTTTACTACCATTGGTAGTTTCAAGTCAATAATAAAGCCGTGACTTGAAATTGTCAAGACTTTATTTGAATTTCATCAGTTTTTGCAATGAAAATGCCTGAGCAGCCTTCCTGCGCTCCGGAGTCCAACAACTAAACCATTACATAATTAAGGGCAATGTAAATGGCATACATTCCGAAGAGAACCATTCCTTCAGTCTTATTTATTTCTTCTCCCTCTTCCGCTTTGCTTGTGAATATCCTGAATGCCGTCAAAATGATAAGCATAGCAGGAATCTGCAATCTGTAAAAAACAGCCGGAACATCGAGTCCGCCCTTTGTAACCAAAGCCGAACTTCCAATTACAAACAAAACATTCAAAATATCGGCTCCCACAATATTGCCTATCGCTATTTCCCCATGGCCTTTTCTTACGGCAGTCACGCAGGTTATCAGCTCAGGAAGACTGGTTCCGAATGCGACCAGCGTTGCTGCAATGATACCCTGTGGAATGCCAATTCTCACTGCTGTTATTTCAACAGATGAAATAAGTATCTGAGACGACACTATGACAAGAAAAACTCCAATTATCAATTTCAACATCACCATTGCAAGAGGCACTCCATCCTCTTTCAATTGATCCATCGCCCCATGTGCCGTTCTAGACCAATGTATTGTTATCAGTATATATGCGGCCAAGAGAATGAGAAAAATCCCGCCGGTTATTTGACTGATGTTTCCATTGCTTGTCCCAGAAAACATAGGTAAAGCCACTATTGCCAATAGAAACCCTGCGAAAAGCTGGATTTTGCCTTGACGGTTTACAACGCTCTTGTCAACAGGCAGTCTTCCAATCAATGCCGAGATGCCAATAATCAAGCCTGTATCGGCTATTATGGACCCTATTGCGTTTCCCAGAGCAAGATCGGGATTGCCCTTTACCGCAGCCATTACCGAAACAGTGGCTTCCGGCAAGGTTGTACCCAAAGATACAATAGTCGCCCCAATAATCATTTTCGGTATTCCCCACCTGATTGAAAGGCTTACGGCTTCATCGACCAGAATGTCCGCCCCTTTGCTCAGCAGAACCAATGAAAAGGCTATCGCTATGAATAATGCAATTGTAGGCCATTGTATAAAAAGATCATGAAGTATTTTTTCCAATTCGCTACCCCTTTCGACAGCTCATCAACAAAAAAGACACAGCAATACAAATTGCTGAGTCTCACAAAACATTTCTGCCGGCAGAACCGGGATATTTATCCGTCATGACGACCCTGCCTCCCTTCCGGGAATGTTACTCCCTCATCAGTTCCATTTTACTACTTTAGCAAAATCCGTCAATAGCAATTGCAACTCATTACAAACTTACGCTTGTTTTTATAGGCAGTATAAAATCGATTTCCTGAATTACAAATAAAACAGCCCCTAACATGCACTTCATCCACATGGTCGAGGCTGCTTTATAAATTCCACTGCTGATTTAAACAATTCCCATCCAATAGCTTTCATTGAAAGCTTGAATTAAGTTATCATTCAAATTTCTTTATGCTATTCTGCGTAATCTGCATATACTTTTACAGGTTTCCAGTCCTTGCCTATGAAATGTATTACCCTTTCAGAAAGCGCTCCTGTGGGACAGACGTTTACACATGCCATGCAGGCTGCACATGCGCTTTGGTCCATCTCCACATTGAGTCCTGCGGCAACCATTGTATCGGATCCCCTGTTTACGAATCCTATGTTGCATTGCCCTGCTATTTCTTCGCAAGCCCTTACGCATCTGCCGCAAAGTATGCATTTGTTGGCGTCATATTCTATTACAGGGCTCGAAACGTCCACGGTGATGGGTTCGCTAGTGTTCTCATATCTGCTCGACTCGATTCCGAATTTCCTCATAAGCTTCTGGAGCTCGCAACTGAACATAGGATTCGGTATTCCCTTTGAACAGGTAAGGCAATTATGGTTTCTAGAAGCAAGCACAAGTTCGAGAATGATTCTACGGTAATGATTAAGTTCCTCGTCTTCTGTAACAACTTCCATACCATCCGATACAGGAGTGCAGCATGCGGGCTGAAGGTCTCTCGCGCCTTTTATTTTAACCAGGCACATTCTGCATACTCCAGCTCCCGTCAATTCCTCGTCAAAGCAAAGGTGAGGAATTTCTATACCGTTTTCTTCGCAAGTTGTAAGAAGATTTGCACCCTTCTCAGCCGTGATTTCTTCACCGTTTACGGTAAATGTAGCGTATTCCTTCTCAATTTCGGGAGCATCAAATTCATCAAAGAAATCTTCAAACAATCCAAGTTCCTCTGCAACTTCATAGAGCTCATAACCCTCTACGCTTGCTTCCAAAGCAACATCTTCAAACGGGTTGGTCAAAACAACACCTCTGTCCATTGTGAAGTTGCCTGTTCCAAGTGTTTTGGCTATATGGATAACTTTTTTATCGCTGAATACATGCTCGACTCCCTTGAGTCCATTTTCGCAAATCAAAGGAATGATAACAGTAGCTTCTTCGTACATGTCTTTTTTCTTTATGTCTTTTCTATGCTTTTCAACTAGATTCAATGTACAACCTATGCTTATCAAGTCTTTTCCGAGCACATTGTAACCATCAGCCTTAAGCATATTTTCAAGCGTAACCATCTTTGTAGTTCCGCCTATTCCACAAGCAACTACACAGCTGCTGCAACTGTTTATGACTATTTTATCGTCCTTGCTTATTTGTTTTTTCAAATCCTCATAGCTTAATGAACGAAGTGATATAATCATTTTGCCACCTCCGTTACTCCAGCCATTTCCATAATTGGCAGGCTATTATCATTTTCATTTCTTTGTCCTGTAAACACTTTAAATTCTTTTCCAACCTCGTTCTCGCTACCCTTGTACGGAAGTGTTACTTTTAAAACCTCTTTATCCGTATCAGCAACCATCAGCCCAACATCTTTGATTGTCTGAATAATCTTGTATTCAGGATAAGATCTTTCAATATTTGCCGAGCCGGCTTCACATGCAAGGGAAAGAATTGTATTTACATCTCTGCCTAATTTGGCCAAGAATATCTTAGGAGTACAAGCTGTAGGCACCATGAATCCATCTTTCACATTGTAGCCGTCGCTCATAAGCTTAATGGCAAGCTCTTTCATTCTTTCCTGCCCTCCTGAGCCTGCAACTCTAACACATGTCTCACAGCCAATTATTGTAATGACATCATTGTCTTTGTCAATATTTTTTCTAATATCTTCATATTCCAAAGCTTTTGTAAATATCATGATTACACCCCTCTAATTGTTTTTCGATACCGCTTCTTCATATTCGCTTCTAAAATAACGCAAAGTGCTTAATACAGGATTTGCGGATGTCTTTCCAAGTGCGCAAAGTGCCGTCTTTTGAATTACACTGGCCAATTCCTCGAGCCTTGGAATATCACCGGCTTTACCTTGCCCAGCATCAATCTTATTCAAAATATTGAGCATTTGTTTTGTGCCTTCACGACCGGGTATGCATTTTCCGCACGATTCCTCAGTACAAAATTCCATGAAGAATTTAGCAATATCGACGGCGCTTTTGTCGTCTGTTATTACAATCATTCCACCCGAACCCATTATCGATCCATACTCCTGCAATGTCTCGTAGTCTACGGGCACATCGATATGAGCCAATGGTATGCATCCGCCCGAAGGTCCTCCGAGTTGAGCCGCTTTGAACCGCTTGCCTTCTACGACTCCTCCGCCGATATCATTTACAATCGTGCTAAGCGCAGTTCCGATTGGAACTTCGACACAGCCTACATTGTTGATATCTCCAGTAATTGAGAACACTTTCGTTCCCTTGCTTTTTTCTGTTCCGATGCCTGCGTACCACTCGCTGCCTTTATAAATTATTTGAGGAATGTTTGCAAGTGTCTCTACATTGTTGAGTACTGTGGGTTTTTCCCAAAGTCCAGCATGTGCAGGGAAGGGCGGCTTGGGTCTTGGATTTCCCCTGAGTCCTTCAATGGATCTCATAAGGGCCGTTTCTTCACCGCAAACGAATGCTCCTGCACCTTCGTAAACCTCTATGTCGAAATAAAATCCTGTTCCAAGTATGTCGTCTCCGAGCAATCCGTATGCTCTTGCCTTCTTGATTGCTTTGTTGAGAGTTTCAACTGCAAGGGGATACTCAGCTCTGCAATAGATATATCCCATATGCGCTCCTATTGCCTTAGCAGCAATAATCATTCCCTCTATGACGCTGTGAGGATCACTCTCGAGGACGCTCCTGTCCATGAAAGCTCCGGGGTCTCCCTCGTCTGCATTGCACAGCATATATTTCATTCCATCGGGCTCTTGCGCGGCAAATTTCCACTTCAAGCCTGTCGGAAAGCCTGCTCCCCCACGGCCCCTTATTCCGGCATCAAGCACTACCTTAATGATTTCAGCTGAATCCATTGACGTCAAAACTTTGATTGCGCCCTGGTATCCGTCTCTTCCTATGTAGTGGTCAATATTGTTGGGGTCTATAAGCCCTCTGTTTTTCATTACCCTTTGCTCCTGAACAGCGAAAAACGGAACTTCTTCTATTGCCGGTATGCTGGAATCAACAACTGCTTCGCCTTCGATTCTGCCGTTGTTTTCCATTCTTTCTTTCAATTGAGTTTCCATGCCTCTCAAGAACGCATATTCTCTGACTATTTTCCCACCCATGACATGGCTTGCAAATATTTCTTTCGCCTTTTCATCATTTATATATTCATACATGATTGGTTCCTGTCCGGGAAGCGCAACTGTTATAAGCGGCTCTTTCGAACATATTCCAGCGCATCCCGTGGTAACTATCTTAGCGCCTTTGAACTTGTTTTCTTTTATTTCCTTCCTCAAAGTGGTCAATACGCTTGTGGCGCCCGACGCTATACCGCATGTGCCCATATGCACATATATTCTTATAAGCTCTTTGTCTTCAGCTTCCTTTTTGATAACATTATCTCTAATGCCGTTTATTTCGGCTATTGTCTTACCCATTATACTCACTCCCTATGACTTAATTGTTTTATTCGTATTGGCTAAGAATTCCATCGATGCTGTCAAGCGTAACTTTGCCGTAGACCTTGCCGTCGACAAGTATTATAGGGGCTAAGCCGCATGCTCCAAAGCATCTTGCTTTCTCATAGGTGAATCTTCCGTCTTCGGTGCTCTCTCCAAACTTGACTCCGAGGTCTTTCTCTATTTTCTCGGCGATCTCTTTTCCGCCTTTGACATAGCACGCAGTTCCCATGCATACCTGAATTCTATGCCTCGCCTTCTGGTTCATTGAGAAAAATGAATAAAAAGTAACTACCCCGTAAATCTTGTTAGGCGCAATATCGGCTTTTACTGAAATTCTTTCCTGTACGCATTCCGGTATGTATCCCAATAGTTCCTGGGTTTCTTCCAGCATTGGAATCAAACTGCCCGGTTTGTCTTTATGCGCATCGATAATTTCATCCAATGCGCTTATCTGTTCATCTGTAAAAAAATTCGTTATTGTGTGAATCACTTGCATTACCTCCTATAAAGTTATGTGGCAATAACTGTTCGAGTATTTTTATGCCTGTGCTTTATCATTCAAACAGGCTTGCTACATCCGCGAATATTTGCTTCTCTTCGTTATTGATGGCTGCGGATCTTATTGCTTTCAACATTTCCTTGTTTTGGAATTTGACGCCGGTCAATATGTCGGCCAACTTATCCACAAAAGATGTATTCATGGAATCTGTGTAAACCTTGACATTTTTTATGCATCCGTCTACAAAATTCAAACCTATCTGCACTTCGCCCCAATTGAAGCGATTGTCGTAATAAGCGTCAAATGACGGACTTTCGGCATAGAGCCATTCCCAAGAAGAATATTTTTCATACAGCACGCGTATCTCTTCGTCCTTTATTGCCGCATCCGTGTATTCTGTATACGCAGAAACATTCCCGTATGTCTCTTGAAAACTCTTGAATACGCTTGTTTTCATGGCTCCGATGTTTATTGAGTCGTCTATCGCCTTAAGATTAACGACTCTTGATTTTACAGAATCGATACCTTTTGAAACAATTTTTTGTTTTGAAGGGTTTAGATTTTCAGAAAGTTTCGTTATGTCGGCATCCACAAGCAATGTTCCATGATGGTAAGATGAATCGTCTCCAAAATAGTATGCATTGCCCGAAAATTTTCTTCCGTTGATCAATATGTCGTTTCTTCCTGAAAATTCGGCATTCAGACCAAATGAGTTTACCGCATCGAGTATTACTCGCAGCTGTTTTTCCTGATCATACAAATCTTTTCCCATCACGAATGTAAAATTAAGATTTCCGGCATCATGAAATACAGCTCCGCCTCCGGACAATCTTCTGGCGAGCTTTATGCCGTTTTTCTGCATTTTTTCAACATTGCATTCTTTCCATGGATTCTGGTTGCTTCCGATGACAACAGTATCCATGTTTTGCCAAAGATACAGTATTACTTCGTTTTCTTTGACATGTTCGACAAGATATTCCTCTATGGCCAAATTAAGCCATGGATTGAAGCTTGTCGATTTTACGAATTTGCTATTCGGCTTTTTCAATTTCAAGAAGCTCGTCACCAACCTTGACTCGAGCGCCTTCTGTTACAGAAAAAGCTGTTATCGTTCCGTTTACTTTTGATTTGATGATTGTGTTTCCTTTTGCAGATTCAACTTGCAACAATTTTTCTCCTCTTTTAACAGTGTCGCCTACTGCCTTTGCAATTTTTCCAACTCTTCCCGTCTTCGCATTTTTCTCCATTTTATCGAGCATTACTTTTGTAGTCATATCTTGATCCTCCATTTAATTTTGATAAGTTTTTGTCAATTAACTTTAAAACGAACAAGAAGAAAGGAAATATAGTTATCCCCTTTCTTCTCTAAGAATTTTCTTCTATGCGAAATCTTTTTCAAACTCGTCGAGAGATTCTTTAAGCATTGTAACACTGTAAGCCATTGAAGGTCCTCCACCAAAAGCTACAGAAGTCATGGCCGCTTGAAGTATCTCTTCCCTCGTCGCCCCTGACTCAAGAGCCTTGTATGTATGGAATACTATGCAGTACAAGCATCTGTTGTAGCAAGCGATTCCTACGCTTATAAGCTCTTTTGTCTTTGTGCTTAAAATACCATCTTCATATGTAGTTCCGAGCAAACTCATGAATCCTTCAACATTTCCTTGTGTCGCTTCGTAGCCGCCGAAAGTATCAAGCCCACCTACGAATTCAGCCAACATTTCTCTTGGGTTTCCTGCCATCTTAATCCACTCCTTTTATATTGTTTGTTATTTTGCCTACAATCTTATTTTACACTTTGTATTATTTTTATCAATAGAAAGCGGACAATATTTTTAATTATTTGTTAATTAATAGAAGTTCTCATTAATATTGATAACATTTTACAATATTAATGAGAACTTCTATCGTTATGCACTATTTTATTTCCGATTTTGCTTTAATATCGATTATTGCAATCAACTGACATCGCTCAGCTCGGTTTTTATTGTTATATTCTTTTCATTTTAATTTTAGTATTTGTTAATCATTTATTATTATTCAGTCAAAAGCGCCCATTTTTAACAAGCGGGCGCTTAAAGAATGCTGATATTGATTTTAATGTTTTTCACGTCACTTCATGAATATTATTTCATCTCCATCAAGATAGTGGAAATGACCGGGGAAAAGTCCCTTGTATACATTTCCTTCTTTGTCGGTTGCACGGACCAGGAAGAATATTTCATTTTCCCTCCATGCAAAAGGCTCTGAAGAATCCTGCGATTCCAGGTAATCGCTGCATGCCTTTCCATCGAGTGTATATGTTCCCGCAAACTGATATGTCTTGATTTCTCCGGATTCACCGGCGAATTCAAGCGTTGCGGGAGTTTCATCCGTTATTTCTTCAATTTCTTTTGTTTCGTAGCCTGTTCCGTCCATAAGGTCTATTGTGTCCACCTTGACCGTTCCTGTGTATACATCCGCTTCTATGCTCTCAAACACAATCTCTTTTGCTATGCCGGACAATTCCCTCATGACCTTGGGATGCACAGTAGATACATTGACATAGAAATTTATTTTTCCAATGTCCGGATCATGGCTGAACTTTGAACTTGGTATCATTCCATCTATGTCTATCATCCTGTTGGCTATCCCATTTAAATTTAATCCTGTAAGTTCTACATTTCGGGAACCCTCTTCATCGGTTCCGACAAGCTCGAAAGTGTAATTTTCGTCCTCAAGTTCAAGCTGTGCTTCGTATGTCAAGCCTTCGCTTTCGGGCACTTCGATTCTTCTGCTGTCCCCTTCGGACACTGCAATGATTGAGAGCTCTTCACCATTCTTTTTTTCATTGAGCGTAAATGTCAGCTCCGCTTGAAAATTAGAGTAGTTTTCATTTGATTCAGTAACCACTATTGACGATTCCCTCACCCAGAGAGCTTGTTTTTTCATTTCATCGGCGGCCCTGTAAATGCTTGAGCTTATGTTGCTTATGTCTCTTGAAAGGTCATTATGCATGTTGCTTACTCTGTTTTTAAGCTGCTCGATTTCCGATGCTGTCCTGTAGTTCATGAATAGCGATAGAACCAGCAAAACCGCAATGAATATGTTTGCTTTTTTCATACCAATACCCTCTCCCCTTTATATTCTTCAATATGAATACATTATCACACAGGGGGATAAAACAGAAGCCCTTGTCAGTCAATATTTTCCTCTTTTGTCCTTTCGACTATAAGAAGATGCTTCACATATGAAGAAACGCCTATGGGATTGTATTTTCTACCCAGTTCAGGTATTATTGCTTCCACATGGCCTTCAAGCCTGTTCAAAAAATCTTCGAGGTCATCCCTGTCTATACCGTTCTCGCTGTCAAATTCATGCACTTTGTAATCAGACACATCAATCCCTCCTTTATCTTGAATTGATTAATTTCGTCGCTTTGCTTCGCATTATGCCCTTAAGCAGTCTTTATCATGCATACTATAGATACCCCAAGTTTTTATATGAAACCTTTTTGGTTTTATAATTAAAATATGGACACATGCGCCAATCACACATGCATCCATATTCCAAACATCACTCATGGACTTGACTTTCTTTTTCTAAAATCTTCAAGCTTTTATAGTGCCTGTAGGCTACCAGCGCAAGAATCGCGCCGCCTCCCAAGTTTATGCACGAAATGAATGCATTTACGCCTGTCCCCACACTTGCGGCTATACTAAGATTGCCCAGCCCTACCACTATATTGGCCAGTCCTACTGTCGCAATCATTTTTACGATTCGCCTGTGCTGGGATATGATTGAGGGATAATCGCTGTACAATTCGAAAGGCCCGTCTGCGACTTTTTTTCTGAGATAAACCCAACGGAACAATGTATCGACAACCTCTATGTCCATTTCAGAAAGGAAATTGAGATAATCCCGTCCTTCCAAACTTTTGGGGGAAGCCTTGACCAGATCGATCTTGTAGCCATATTCACCAGGCATGCCATCCTCGAAGAGATACCTGAAAAACAGGCAATCGATTAAATTGTAACCTTTTGCAGCCATTGCGTTAATCCATTCCTCTTCTTTTTTGTAATCCAGAAAGAACTTATAAGCTTTCAGTTTCATCGATGCCACCCCCTGTGATGCTCCGCCCGCAGCGAATCAATTCAAGAAGCCTTTCCATCTCGTCTTTAACCACTTCTCTTCCCTGATTGGTGATCAAGTACTCCTTCTTTCTGGCAGTCCCTTCTGAATCAAGCAACCGAATCCATCGTTTCTCGAGCAAAGTGTTCAAAGCGCCATAGAGGGTCCCCGCCCCCAAAAGCACCCGTCCATCTGTAACTCTTTCGATATATTGCATTATTCCATAGCCGTGCATGGGCTCATGCAAGGCCAGCAATATAAAAAATACCGCTTCCGTAAGCGCATTCCTTTTTGTGCTTTCAGGCATTCAAACCAACTCCTATCGTTTGCCGTTATATCGGCTACTGTAATAATTATATCGCCAAACGATACATTCCGCAAGCCATTTTATCCAAAATGCCACAATTCCCTCAACTACCATATCTGGCATTACTTTAGTCATGGATGAATTCAATTAATACCCTTTTGCAAAATGAAATCCCACTTCAACAAAATGGAAGAAGAGCATATCAATAAATGAATATGCTCTTCTTCATCTTTTCAATCAATCTACAATCAAAAGTTTGCCCTTTATTTGAGTGTCGGGACTCTTGCCTTTTATTTTGGAAACTTTTATCTAATGAAACTCATGTACGTTTTCATCTCTTTTTCAGGCTCATCTATCGTCGCTTTGCCGCTTTCCACGAGCTTCAAAGCCCAAGCCATATTTTTGCCGAGCACCCTCATTATTTGGACTCCCTCGACATCGGAATATGCATCTCCTGATGCGGTTCCATGAACCACATTCCAATAATTCGAGGTCGGCACAATCATTTCGGCGTAATTGATGTAGTTGTTGAGCTGGTTGAATGTAGGAATGCCACCCGAGCGTCTTACCGCCACAACCGAAGCCCCAACCTTGTGCCTCAACAAACCGCCGTTTTTACTTGCAACATAAAATGTCCTGTCCAAAAATGATTTCATTGTCCCGCCTATTGCGGAATAGTGGACCGGAGAGCCAAGCAGTATGCCGTCAGCCTCTTTCATCTTCTGCACCCATCCATTGACTCCATCATCCCCGAAAACACATTTTTCGTCCTTATTCTTGCCGCATTGGCCGCATGCCATGCAACCCCTTATAACATGATTTCCCACATGAATGATTTCTGTTTCAATTCCTTCCTTCTCCAATTCATCCGCAACCATTTTGAGTGCGCAATAAGTGTTGCCTTCCTTGTTTGGACTGCCGTTGAATGCTACAACTTTCATTGGGTTTCCCTCCTTATCATTTATGCCTATTATACATGACTCCAAGCCATTTTCCCTATCCCGTTTTATGCTTGAAATAATTCGATTTTATCCATGCCCAATTCAAGAAAATATGGACAGCAAGCAGCGCTGCAAAAATCGCCCCGGGCAATGCATGCAAAGTTCTGTAGTAACCCGTAGGATAAATATAATCGCTTAATGCCGCCGTCGTTATTACTATCAGCAAATCAATGGCAAGCAAAAGGTTCAAAATTCTAAGCATCTTGTTTTTCTTCATTATTTCAACTCCTTTTGATTTGTTTTCTCATTTTTCCATATATGATGTATACCCTTTTTACCCTGTCTGCCCATTGAAGCAACAAAAAATAATGAAACCGGCAACACGAAAAACCGGTTTCATTATTTTTCATATGATTTTATCAAGATATAGACTTACAAATCCATTGCCATCATCAAAAATCCACAAAATCCCGCATTGTCGACTCTCAATGATTCATCCATTTTCTTTTTCATTTCGTTTATCTGTTTCCTGTACTCTGTGTAAAATTCATAGCTGGGCTGCGGTTTGTACTCAAGGCCCTCAAGCTCAAAATACTTGATTACACCCTTTGTGGTTGTAGGCTTTATGAATACCTCGACCGACGGATTGGAATAAAGCATGCAAACAGTCATAATCGTCCATTTTGCCATCTTGAATATTTGCAGAAATTCCACCATTTGGTTGAATCCCTTTTCTTGGTTGCCATGAATGAGCTCAAACATATTTTCGCTCAGGCGACGTTTTTCTTCGTCGCTCATTTCCTTTACAAGGTCCCTGAACTTCGCTTTTTCGAAAATCGAAACCATTGAGGACCTTGCGACTATTTTAACCATCGCTTGAGCAAATGCATCCGGATCTTCAAAGTTGTCGCGTGAAAGAGATTCCTTGGCCATTTCAATCATTTTTTCAATTTTATGCTTTTTTGCAATTTCAAGCATTTCCGGATTTTGAAACCCCCCGGGATATTGCATAAGGAATTTCTCTTCGGCAAATTTCAATTTTTCTGCATTCATATACTCAACTCCCAATCGAAATAATTGCGTCTATACGCATTTATTCTATCATTCGTCCATTTGAAATGAAACAGAAACCTTGAAAAGGTCGCCATCGACAAGCACTTTCATATTTCCGCCGCAGACCTTGGTAAAACTTTCGGCAATTGAAAGTCCAAGCCCGCTGCCTTCGGTGCTTCTTGACTTGTCTCCACGGCTGAACCTCTGAAGCATTTCATCGGCTGTGTAATCCATCTCGTATGAAGCGGTGTTCTTGACGGTCGCAACAGCAAATCCATCCGCTTCCTCAAGCTCAACGAACACCCTCGATCCCTCCAAGGAATACTTCAATGCGTTGTCGATTATATTTTGGAAAACCCTGTAGAGCTTTTTGCCGTCGGAAAATATCATGACCTGGTTTTCAGGAAGTTTAGTCTTCATTTTCAAACCCGATTTTTCTATTTCGTCAGACATGTCTCCAATTGTCTGCTCAATCAATTTTTTAATATCTATTTTTTCCATTTCCATTGATATATCGCCGCTGGTGCTTTTAGCCAAATCAAACAGATCCGAAACGATATTCTTTAGCCGGTTTGTCTTCTCAGACAGTATCTGGACATAATCCCTGGCAGAGTCCGGCAAATCGTCCTCCTTGGACAAAAGGTCGACATAGCTGACCATTGATGTAAGCGGCGTTTTAAGATCATGGGAAACATTGGTCACCAAGGCTATTTTCATCCGCTCGGCCTTCATTTGCTCGCCCAGGCTCTCGTCAAAGCCCTTGTTGATTTCAAGAAATGTCTTGTTATTTACCT
>CAZEHH010000039.1:0-13438 GCA_964512505.1 uncultured Peptostreptococcaceae bacterium | reverse complement strand
GCGACTTTCATGGGGTCATGGGCGGTTGATTTGATTGAATAAGGGGGGGATTGAATGAAACTGGACAAGAGAATAATCATTTTTGCAGTTGTTCTTGCCGCAATCACTACTTTCGGGATATATAAATATCTCGAATCCCTCAAACCTGAAGAGGTTGAGGTTACATATGTTGAGGTTTG
Source organism: uncultured Peptostreptococcaceae bacterium (assembly GCA_964512505.1). Classification (GTDB taxonomy): domain Bacteria; phylum Bacillota; class Clostridia; order Peptostreptococcales; family BM714; genus BM714. The sequence continues at coordinate 13,259 of CAZEHH010000039.1, read as the reverse complement.
GGTTGCAAAAGAGACCATACCTGCAAAGGTAAAGATAACAGATGCGATGATTGACTACAGGGAGATAGACAAAAAGTATGTTCATCCCGAGTCGATGACGGACAGCACTAAAATTGTAGGCAAATACACAATGGAAAGGATACTTGCAGACGAACAGATTCTTGAAAGCCGCCTTTTCGACCTGGAGGCCTTGAGGTTCTCATACAATATTCCTCCCGGGCAAAGGGCAATGACCATACAGGTTAACCTTATTGCAGGCATATCCGATATGGTTACGCCGGGCGACCATGTGGATTTGCTTGTTCATGTAGCCGGACGGGAGAAAGACGGAGTAAGCTATCCGCCTGCCACAAAGGCATTCATTGAAGATGTGCTTGTGCTTTCGATAAACAAGATGGATTCCATCGAGGAAAAGAAAGCTTCTGACGATGCGGCTGAGGAACAGGCGTCAAGCAGATTGTTGACTTTGGCTATCAATGCGTCAGAAACAGAAAAACTTTTTCAAGCCGACCAAACCGGAGAAATAAGGCTTGCCCTCCGGCATCCGGATGAGGACGATGAAATAGGAACAAACGGCAGCATTACAGACGATTTTGTCCCATTGAGAAGATAACATGCAAAAGTCGCAAGAAACGGAGAGGTGCATATGGAACATAAAGTGAATGTGTTGATAGCTGACCAAAACGAAAAGGATATCGAGAATATCCGGGTGGCCCTTAGCCACGAGGAACGCATAAGAATAGTAGGAGAATGTTCCGAGGGCATTTCGACCGTCAAGCTGGCCAAAAATGTCAAGCCGGATGTCGTTTTGATGGATATAAACATGCCGGGAATAAAGAATGTCACTCCTACTGAAATATTGACAGCAACAATCCCGAATGTGCTGGTCATAGTCACTTTCGACAAGGGCGGGAAAAAGAACCTGAAGAAAGCCATGAGCGACGGAGCCAGGGATTACATAGTCAAACCGGCGGCTGCGGATGTATACATTGACACAATTCTCGACCTTTACGACAAGGATTTGAAGAGAAGGGAAGTCCTGTACGGAAGAAAACAGCACGAGGAAGACATAAAACCCAAGATTGTATCCATTTTCAGCACCAAGGGCGGGGTTGGAAAAAGCACAATAGCCACAAACATAGCAACTGCCTTGGCGCAAAAGACCGAGGAAAGGGTTGCGCTTGTGGACTTCGACCTTCAGTTTGGGGATGTGTCGGTCATGCTGAACCTTTATCCTGAGCGCACTGTAATGGAACTTGTAAAGGACATACAGAGCCTCGACAAGGAACTCCTTGAAGATTACATGATGCTGCATAATTCGGGCGTAAGGGTTTTGCCGGCTCCATCAAGGCCCGAGTATGCCGAGTTTGTGACAGGCGGCAATGTGCAGAGGATTCTCAGGACGCTGAAGGAAAGCTATAAATACATTGTCGTCGACATGGCTCCCGCATTTGACGATGTCAACCTTGCAACACTTGATTTGTCGGACAGCATAATGCTTCTGACCACATTGGATCTTCCAACCATAAAGAATGTAAAGTCAGGCCTTCATGTCATGAAAACCCTGAACTACAGGGATGACAAGATAAGCCTTATTCTTAACAGGTACCACCGCAATTTCGGCATAAATGTGTCGGATTTGGAAAAAACGACCGAAAAGAAAATATCCCATATTGTGCCTGAGGACAGCCGAACTATAATCGATGCTGTCAACAAGGGAAAACCTTTTGTCCTCAATAATCCGGGCAGCTCGGTTACAAAGAGCATCTACAATATAGTCGACGAAATAATGGGCAGGGATGAAAAGAAATCAATGTTTGGAAAATGGATCGGGAAATAGGGAGGGTCAAACATGTCTCTTTTGGAACGGATTGAAAAGGAAAAAAACGGTTCGTCTTTGAAAGTGGAATCTGATGAAGGCATAAAGGGAGAAAGCAAGATTTCAAAATGCCAGAATGAAATTTTGAAAGAAAAAATACAGAAAAGGCTTATGGAAAAATCAAAGGATGAATCCGTAGACAAATCAAAAATAAAGGAAAGCCTCACAGCCATACTTGATGACATCCTTAAAGAGGATGAGACATTTGTAACCCGCAGGCAGAAGGAAAAAATAATAACCGATACGATAAACGAGATTGTGGGATACGGCCCGATAACGCCTCTAATACAAGACGAAAAGATAACAGAGGTAATGGTCAACGGTTATGGAAATGTTTATGTTGAAAGAGACGGCAAAATCGAAAAAACACCTGTCGTATTCAGGGATGATTCTCATGTTCTGCATATAATAGAAAAAATCGTTTCTCCGCTCGGGCGGCGAATCGACGAATCGTCTCCAATGGTTGACGCAAGGCTTCCGGACGGATCGCGTGTAAATGCGGTAATACATCCTTTGGCTTTGGACGGCCCCATATTGACAATAAGGAAATTTGCGACCGAACCTTATACAATAAGGGATTTGATTGATTTCGGAACAATATCGCCACAGGTGGCGAGCTTTCTGAAGGCATGTGTCGAGGCGAGGCTCAACATAATAGTGTCAGGAGGAACAGGAAGCGGTAAAACCACTACGCTTAATGTACTGTCATGCTTCATACCGGAAGAGGAGCGGATAGTCACCATAGAGGACGCTGCTGAGCTTCAGCTCCACCAGGAGCACCTTGTGAGAATGGAGACCAGGCCTCCAAACATCGAGGGCAAGGGACAGATTACAGTGAGGGACCTTGTAAGGAACAGCCTGAGGATGAGGCCGGACAGGATAGTTGTGGGAGAGGTAAGGACAGGAGAGGCCCTTGATATGCTCCAGGCAATGAATACAGGCCATGACGGATCGCTTACAACGGGTCATGCCAATTCATCAAGGGATATGCTGACAAGGCTTGAGACGATGGTTTTGATGGCCGGCCTTGAAATACCGCTTGCCGCTGTAAGGGAACAAATAGCATCGGCAATAGACCTTATTGTATACCAGAGCCGTTTCAAGGACGGAAGCAGAAGGATAACAAATGTTACAGAGGTACAGGGAATGGAAGGAAATGTTGTAACACTGCAGGATATTTTTTCATACAAGGTACACGGCAAGGATGATGAAGGAATGATAAAGGGGTCTCTGGAATTTACAGGAATAAGGCCGAAATTCATAAACAAGCTCACTGATTCCGGCATAAGGGTGCAGGAAGAATGGTTCAGTTGACGAATGGTGGTGAAAGCATGATTTGGTTGATACTTGCAATTGTTTTCATAGACGTTGTCTTTGCTGTTTTTGCACTCAGCAGAATCAACACCAAAAGCAAGCCCATTGCCAGGCTTGAAAAGTTGTTTGACTGGGAGGAACATAAAAAAGAAAGGCTTGAAAGGCGGTTCACGAGAGCTGGCTTTCAAAATATCACAAGAAGCATAGGCGGATTCATAGTAAGGCTGTTTTTACTGGAGCGGCTGCGTAAGAGAATAGAAAAAGATCTTGAGCGGGCGGACATACCTGTAAGGGGAGAGGAAATGCTGCTGTTTATCTTGTCTTCCACAGCGGTTTTATATTTTTTGACTGTATTTTTTACAAAGAGAATTTTATTGAGCCTTTTGATTGTCCCTCTTGTGCTGATATTGGCAAGACTTGTTGTTGTCGCAAAGATAAAAAAACGACTCGAAACAGTAAACGAGCAACTCGGGGATGCGCTTGACATGATGGCGAGCTCGCTCAGGGCCGGTTACAGCTTCAACCAGGCTATGGAAACAGTAAGCCGCGAAATGCCAAAGCCGATAAACATGGAATTCAAGCAGGTTGTGCGCGAAACTTCTTACGGGGTTTCGATGGACGAGGCCCTTGACAAGATGCTCGAAAGGGTTCAGTTGGACGACTTGGAGCTTGTAGTAACGGCTGTTAAGATACAAAGGCAGATTGGAGGAAACCTTGCCGAGATACTGGACAACATTTCAGGAACAATCAGGCAGAGAATCCAGCTTAAAGGAGAAGTAAGGGCGCTTACAGCACAGGGAAGGCTTTCAGGCGTGATAGCCTCATCGGCTCCAATCCTGCTCGCTGTCTTCATGGCGATAAACAGTCCGGACCACATAAAACTTTTATTCACAGACAGCTTGGGGCAAAAGCTGCTTGTCATTGGAATAATAGGCCAATTGCTTGGTTTCTTTTTCATAAAGAGGATAATAGACATAAAATTTTAGGAGGGGTGAAAAATGGTTTATTTGCTTTCAAGTATGATATTTTTGTCGCTCGGACTCTTGTTCACCCTTTTTGTGACCGTTTTTTATTGGAAAAAATTGAGCATAAGGCACCGCCTTGAAATGCTTGACGATGTTGTGGGGAAACAGGAAGTTATTTTAGAGGACAGAAAGAAATTGTCCTTTGAGAAGCGCGTGATTGAACCGATAAGGTTAAAAATAACGGAAACCACGAGAAAAATAACTCCAAAAGGCACAATGGCAAGGATAGACGATAAACTTAAAGCCGCAGATTATCCGTTTCATATGGGTGTATTGAGCTGGATTTTATTAAGATGCGTCTTTATTGTCTCTTTTCCCGCTGTTTACTTTTTCTTCTTCATGGAAAACACAGAGTCGATTTTAATGAGGGTGACAGGAATGCTTGTCGCTTTTCTCGCGGGAGACATGATTCCCATATATTTGCTCAACAACAAGATCAAGGAAAGAAAGGTTAAAATGACCCAGCAGCTCCCGGACATACTCGATTTGTTGACGGTAAGCGTAGAGGCGGGACTTAGTTTTGACGGGGCAATGGAAAAAGTCGCAGCAAGGGGCACAAACGAGATGACGAGGGAATTCGGCAAGGCTGTCAAGGAGATTGCAATAGGGAAAACAAGGCGTCAGGCTTTGACGGACATGTCAAAGAGGTGTGATTTGCCCGATCTGCAGATATTCATTTCTTCAATAATTCAAGCCGAGCAAATGGGGGTAAGCATAGGTAAAATTTTGCGAATCCAAGCAGACAACATAAGGGTCAAGCGAAGGCAAAGAGCCCAGGAAACCGCCCTGAAAGCTCCGGTAAAATTGATGTTTCCTTTGATTCTATTCATTTTTCCGAGTCTTTTCATAGTTTTGCTGGGACCTGCCATGATAAAAATGATGCAAGTTTTTTAAACCTGGCAAAGACTGAAAATCACATATTTATGCATTTAAAGCGTGAATGCTTTTGAAAGGACAACAAGTGCTTGTGGCTTGTTGTTTTTTCTTATGGTAACATTGAAACATGAAAAAAGATTGGAGGGTCAATATGAAGGAATTGTCGAAGAAGACAGAAGCTTTTACTGAATCGGTCATTAGGGAAATGACAAGAGTGAGCAACAACTTTGGAGGGTATAATTTGTCGCAGGGATTTCCTGACTTTGGCAGCCCGGATATACTTAAAGATGCTGCAAAAAAGGCCATCGATGCCGAATGGAATCAGTATCCGATTACATTTGGAGAAAAAGAACTTAGGGAAGCCATAGCGAGGAAGGAAAAAGCGTACAATGGAATCGTTTGTAATCCCGAGACGGAAATAACGGTAACATGCGGAGCATCCGAGGCTATGATTTCAACCATGATGGCGCTTGTTAATCCTGGTGATGAAATAATCGTGTTCGAACCCTTCTATGAAAACTATGGACCGGACGGAATACTTTCGGGAGCAACTCCGCGATACGTAAGATTAAGGCCGCCTCATTGGAAATACGATGAAGGCGAACTTGAAAACGCATTCAATGAAAAAACAAAGGCAATAATAATAAATACCCCAAACAACCCGACAGGAAAGGTCTTTTCAAAAGAGGAGCTTGAGAAGATAGCGCAGCTGTGCATCAAGTGGGATGCATATGCCGTTACCGATGAAATATACGAGCATATTCTCTATGACGGCGAAAAGCATATCTCGATTGCATCACTTCCGGGAATGGAAAAACGCACCGTTACAATAAATTCAATATCAAAAACATATTCTGTAACTGGATGGAGAGTAGGCTGGGCAATAGCCGAAGAGAGGATTACAAGCCGAATAAGAAAAGTCCATGATTTTTTCACCGTTGGCGCTCCGACCCCCTTTCAACATGCGTCGGTAACCGCATTGAACCTTGGACAAGAATATTACAGGGGATTGCAGGAACATTACACGCAATCGAGGAATCATGTTTTTGAAACATTGGAAGGGAGCAAATTCAAGCCGTACAGGCCCAAGGGAGCTTATTATATAATTGCCGATTGCGAAGAGTTGATGAAGGAATACGGGATCGTTGACAATTACGATTTCTGCATTGAATTGATTAAAAGGACGGGTGTCGCAGTTGTGCCCGGAACTTCGTTTTATTCAAAGAAGGAATACGGCATGCATCAAGTGAGATTCTGTTTCAGCAAAAAATGGGAAACCCTTGAAAACGTAAGAAAAGCTTTCAAGGGCCTATGATATAAAGCAATCTGTTGAAGATGGTTGAAGCTAATCTATGTGTTTGACAGGCTGGCTTTTGTAATCGATTATTTTCACCATCAGATGGTGCCATTTGTTGGTTTCTTCCTTCTTGAACAGGTATTCATTGTTGTCGACAGGACTGTTTGAATGGATTGTGTGAATTCTGAAACTAGGAATTTCATCGGAAACAAATTTGCATTCCACGGAAAGGTTGAACACCCTCTTGTAGTCTTCGGAAAGCTCTTTTTCGAAATTGAGCTTCAGTATCTTTGAATCGTCCGAAAAGAATGATATTGATATTTCATTTTCAAAGACCTCGGAGGAAGCCAATTCCGAATAGTCAAGCATATGGTGCTTTTTCTTTTCGTTTGAGTCGTAAAGGCATATCAGTTCACGCTCGGTGTCTATCGCCATGGCTCTTGTATGACCTGATGGGCCTTTTATTCCGAAAAGTGCATATGAAGGAGTAAAGCCGTCAAGATTGTTGAAAAAACCCATGGCTGATTTGGAAAAAGTTTCCGTACTTTTTAATTTTTTTTGCTGTATTATAAAAAACAGGACAAATGCTACTGCAATGACGGCAAGCGAAGCATATATTAGCATAATAAAGCCTCCTTTATTGTATATATTAGTTTTACCCTGATTTTAACATTCTTATTCTAAAATATTAAATGCAATATTAATTTGATGGTATAATGAATGGTAAAGAAAAATTAGGGGAGGCAAACATGAATTTAACGATGGATTTGAGAGTTTTTGAGGCAATGATCTATTTTTGGACAGCTACTTTGGAAAAGGAAAAGGTCGGTGAAAGGTATCTTAACGACATAGCCGACATGGATGGAATGAAGCCGCTCTATGACGAGGATTTCAACAAGGAATCCGTAAGAAAAATATTGAGCGCAATATCCAACAGGGAGCTGTTTCGTCCTGCAAGCAAAAAAGAAGGAAGCTTTTGGAATTACAACATGTGGATAATGGAAGATCCCGAAGTGATGAAAATGATAATCGAAACAGTGAAGTCCGTAGAAGTGAGAAAAATCGAAGAAAAAATATGCGGAAACCATGAAGCGGCATTTGAAATCGCCTTCATTCCAGGGCATCAACAACCGTTTTATATGGTTGAGGGAAAATTGTTTGTGAATGTTTTCATGTTCCGTTACGACTTCAACAAGGATGCAATAAATTATATCGACAAGCCTGTCGAAGACTACATAGCCGAAACAATATCAGAAATAATCAAGTGACAGGTTGATTTTTTCAAATATTTGTTTTACAATAAAAACGAATATTAAATAAATATATAGATTAAAAGTTCGTCCGTATATCTTTGGTGATATGGTCCAAAAGTTTCTACCGGATTGCCGTTAACAATCCGACTACGGGAGTATCTGTTTTTGACTCCCAGCCTTGTCCGGTTGGGGTTTTGTTTTGAGGGGGAAAAATGAAGACACTTAAAGAGCGCATATTGAAAGACGGCAGAGTATTGGATGGAAACATATTGAAGGTTGACAGTTTTATAAACCATCAAGTCGACTATAAGCTTATGGACGACATAGGAGACGAGATACATAGAAGGTTTTTTGATTGCAAAGTGGACAAGGTTCTGACGATAGAGACATCCGGCATACCGGCAGCGTATTCTGTGGCCAGAAAATTCGATGTCCCTTTTGTTTTTGCCAAAAAGAAGGTTTCCGGAAACATTGGAGACGATTTGTATTCGACGGAAGTGTTTTCATATACAAAATCATGTCTGTACAAAGTTGTTGTGTCAAAGAAGTATTTGACTCAAGGTGAAAACATTCTTGTAGTTGACGATTTTCTTGCAAACGGCCAGGCGGCTTTGGGAATGATAGATTTGGTGGAACAGTCGGGAGCAAATGTAGTTGGTGTGGCAGCCTTGATCGAAAAGGCTTTTCAGGACGGCGGCAATATTATAAGGGAAAAGGGATACAGGCTTGAAGCTCTTGCGTCCATCGAAAAAATGGACGTTGAGGGCATAAAAATAAAATAACAATTAATAGGAGGAGTAAATCATGTTCAAGAAGTCTTTTGTAGTATTCATGTCATTATTGCTGGTTTTATCCATGCTGTTTGTGGGTTGCGCCAAGGAAGAGGCTGCGCCGGTAGAAAACGAGCCTGCAGCTGAAGAAGCGGCACCCGAGGAAGCTTTAAAAGTCGGATTCGTATATGTTGGACCGATTGGGGACGGCGGATGGTCGTACTCGCACAATGAAGGAAGACTATACCTTGAAGAACAGCTTGGAGTCGAGACGCTTTACAAAGAATCCGTTCCGGAAGGACCTGAAGTTGAAAAGGTAATGAAGGACATGATTGACCAGGGCGCAAAGGCTATTTTCGTAACAAGCTTCGGTTATATGGACTATGTGGTCAATGTTGCTGAAGAGTTTCCGGAAGTTACATTCATGCATTGCTCCGGATATAAAGATGCCCCCAACATGAACAATTATTTCGGAAGAATTTATGAAGCAAGATACCTGTCTGGAATAGTTGCAGGACTCAAAACTGAAACAGACAAGATTGGTTATGTTGCAGCGTATGAAATACCGGAAGTAATAAGAGGAATCAACGCGTTCACATTGGGAGTCCAATCTGTAAACGAAGATGCAACTGTAGCGGTTAGATGGACACACACATGGTACGATCCCGCAAAAGAAAAAGAAGCTGCAAAAGCTCTTCTTGACGAAGGCGTGGATGTTATAGCCCAGCACCAGGATACTGCAGGACCGCAACAGGCGGCAGAAGAAAGAGGAGCTTTCTCAATCGGTTACCACACAGACATGAAGGATACTGCTCCAAACGCATACATGACTGCTCCAATTTGGGATTGGGGACCATATTATACAGAACAAGTTGAAAAGATAATGAACGGAGAATGGACAAACGAGCCTTTCTGGGGCGGAATGGAAAACGGAGTAGTAAAACTTGCACAGCTTACCGAAAACGCTCCTGAAGAAGCCCAGGCAGCTGTTGACGAGGCGACTCAAGCCATGAAAGACGGAACTTTGTCGGTATTTGCAGGACCGATATACGATCAAGAAGGAAATATGATGGTTGAAGAAGGAACAGAAATGAGCGACGGCGACATGCTTTCAATGGGATGGTTTGTCAAGGGAGTAGAAGGAAAAATCGAATAAACGGGTGATGATATGTTTCAGGATAAGAAAAAACTTGTAGAAATGAAAAACATCACCAAGACATTTGGAAAAGTCCAAGCCAACAAAGAAGTGTTTCTCACGCTTTACGGGGGGGAAGTCCATTCCCTCCTGGGTGAGAATGGCGCAGGTAAAAGTACATTGATGAACATACTGTCAGGCATATACCAGCCTGACAGTGGTTTTGTTTTTGTGGAAGGGCTGAAGGTGGACATAGCGACCCCGAAAGTTGCAATTGGATTGGGGATTGGAATGGTTCACCAACATTTCAAATTGGTTGATGTTTTGACGGCAAAGGAAAACATAATTGCAGGACAAAAGGGCATGCCCTTTATTAATGGAGGAAAAATTTCCGAAGAGATAAGGTACCTTTCGGAACGTTATGGATTGGAAATCAATCCGGACAAGAAGATATACGACATGTCTGTTGCCGAAAAGCAGCGGGTTGAGATTTTGAAGGTGCTCTACAGTGGGGCTAAAATACTGATTTTGGATGAGCCAACAGCTGTATTGACACCGCAAGAGACAAAAAAATTATTTGAAATCATAATTAAAATGAAGAAAAGCGGTTGTGCGGTTGTAATAATAACACACAAGCTGAACGAAGTGCTTGAAATAAGCGACAAGATAACGATACTGAGAAAAGGCGAATACATTGAGACTGTAGAGAACAAAAATCTGGATTCACGTGAATTGACTGACAAGATGGTCGGCAAATCGATGAATCTTTCTATAAACAGACCTGAAACAGATGACAAGAAATTGCTGCTTAGGGTAAGCGGGCTTACGGTCAAAGATATGGAACAGGTCAAGGTTTTAAAGAATATAACGTTTGATTTGAGCAGCGGGGAAGTTTTGGGGGTTGCGGGAGTTGCAGGAAGCGGCCAGAAAGAGCTTTGCGAGGCGATCGCAGGCTTGCAGAAAATACACAGCGGAAAAATCAAATTCAACAAATCCAACCTGGTCGGAAAAAGCCCGAGAGAAATAATAAAGATGGGAATAAGCATGAGTTTTGTTCCTGAGGACAGGCTTGGAATGGGCCTGATAGCTTCGATGGACATAGTTGACAACGTTCTTCTCAAGGAATATCAAAGCCAGAAAGGTTTTTTCCTGTCCAAGAAAGAGTCCAGGGAAAAGGCGCTTGATCTTGTCGAAAAACTCAACATATCGACACCGGACATCAATACAAAAGTAAGCATGCTTTCAGGCGGAAACATACAAAAGGTTTTGCTTGGAAGGGAAATTGAAATAAAACCGCAACTGATGATAACAGCATACCCGGCAAGAGGACTCGACATAAGTTCGGCACACCTTGTTTACGACCTGATAAACGAGCAAAAGAAAAATGGTGTGGCGGTTCTGTTTGTAGGAGAGGATCTGGATGTGCTTATAGAGATGTGCGACCGTATAATGGTCCTTTGCAACGGGGAGCTTATCGGAACCTTGGACGGACATCAGGCGACTAAAGAGGATTTGGGCTATATGATGGCTGGCAATCCCTTGAATAAAGGAGTTGACGATATATCATGATAAGAATAGCCGCGCGCTCGGAAGTAAGCAAAAATAGAAATGTGCTGACAAGGATTGCGGCGATAATAATGGCACTGATGCTGTCAGCGCTGTTTATAGTATTTCTTGGGCACGACCCTTTGAAAGTCTATTTGTCGATGATAGAGGGATCTTTCGGATCTGTTTACAGGTTTAAGGAAACAATAATAAGCACGATACCTCTCACTATAACCTCTTTGGGAATACTGATGGCGTTCAAAATGAAATTTTGGAATATAGGGGCAGAAGGGCAAATGATAATGGGAGCCTTTCTGGCAAGTTACTTCGCATTGAACTATCCGGACATGAACAGATTGGCACTTCTGACCTTGATGCTTGTGGCAGGTGCGGTTGGCGGAGGAATCTGGGGACTGATACCGGCATATTTCAAGTCCAAATATGGTACAAACGAAGTGCTGTTTACGCTAATGATGAACTATATAGCGTTGAAGTGGATAACTTATTTGCAATATGGGCCTTGGAAAGACAAAAACGCCCTCGGATTTCCCAAAATCCCAAATTTCACTTCCAATGCTGTATTGCCCAAGCTGTTTGGAATCCACGTGGGATGGCTGATTGCCATAATATTGACTGCAATGGTATACGTATTCATTCATTACACAAAAAAAGGCTATGAAATAAACGTAATAGGTGAAAGTGAAAGCACCGGAGCTTATGCCGGAATGAATGTAAGGAAAATCATTCTGCAGGCAATGTTTTTAGGCGGGGCGCTTGCCGGGATATCAGGAATGATACAGGCGTCGGCTGTGAGCGGTACTCTTTCGGTGGAAGTCACCGGAGGGGTAGGATATACCGCAATAATTGTAACATGGCTTTCAGGATTGAGCGCGCCTCTCATTGTTATTGTGTCCTTCTTGTTTGCAATCCTGATTCAAGGGGGATCGTACATTCAGACGGCTTTTCAGATACCGCAGTCGGCGGCACAAATACTGCAGGGAATGATATTGCTTTTTGTTTTGGGAAGCGAATTTTTCGTCAAATACCAAATCATATATAAAAACATCAAATTGAAAAAGAAGGAGGGGAAGTAAATGGCAATAATAGTTTTTCTTAATGCGGCAGTGCAGGCGGGAACCCCTTTGCTGTTTGCAACCCTCGGTGAAATAATGACTGAAAAGGTAGGCAACCTCAACCTTGGAGTAGAAGGGCTGATGCTTATGGGTGCGGTGGCAGGTTTTGAAATAGGACTCGTGACATCAAATGCATACATGGCGCTTTTGGGAGCGGCGATTGCCGGAGCTTTCGGGGGATTGATATTTGCATTTCTTACCGTTTCCCTTAAGGCAAACCAGGTAGTGACAGGATTGTCGCTTACAATACTCGGCACAGGTCTTTCTGGTTTTGCAGGAAAGAGCTTGATGGGCAAGGTTGTTCCGGCGAATGTCGGCCATTTCTTCAAAGCATTCGAAATACCGCTTCTGAAAGACATTCCAATATTGGGTCAAATTCTTTTCAATCAAAACATATTCATTTATTTTGGATATTTCATGGCTATCGTTCTTGGAATATACATGTACAAAACGCGATGGGGACTCAACATGAGAATGGTCGGAGAAAATCCATCGGCGGCAGATGCGAGCGGTATAAACATAAACCTTTACAAATATGTCCATATATTGGCCGGCGGGGCCTTGTGCGGGCTCGGCGGGGCATACTTGTCATTGGTATATGTGCCAGCCTGGCAGGAAAATGTAACAGCCGGCAGGGGTTGGATAGCTGTTGCCCTGGTAATATTCAGCACGTGGAATCCCAACAAGGCAGTTCTTGGAGCGTATTTTTTCGGAGGATTGGACATAATCGGGTTCAGGCTCCAGAAGTTTGACATAAGCATTTCACAATATATAGTCGACATGTTTCCATATTTGGCGACAATCATTGTGCTGATAATGATTTCAATGAGGAAAAGCAGAGAAAACATGCCTCCTGAAGGCTTGGGGAATCCATATTTCCGGGAAGAAAGATGATTGAGGCTTGCAAAGGATTCAAATGTGTGGTATCATTCCAATAATATAATTTAAAGGCTATGAGTAGGAGAGTAATCCCGAATAAACGGACAGAGAGGAAGCAAACAAGCTGGAATTGCTTCACGGTTGGAAGCGGGA
>CAZEHH010000038.1:0-13910 GCA_964512505.1 uncultured Peptostreptococcaceae bacterium | reverse complement strand
GCAATCCTATATCGAGGTCAAGCAGAGAAACAAATTCGAGTTGCTGACAAGGCTGATAGACATAAACAATCCCAATCTTTCACTCGTTTTCTGCAATACCAAGAGGCGCGTGGACGAGATAGTCCAGGAACTTCAAGGAAGGGGATATTTTGCAGACGGTTTGCACGGAGACCTTAAGCAATCCCAAAGGGACAGGGTAATGAACAGCTTCAGGAACGGCGTAATAGAGATTTTGGTTGCCACAGACGTTGCGGCACGGGGAATAGATGTGGATGATGTTGAAATAGTTTTCAACTACGATGTTCCTCAGGACGAGGAGTACTATGTCCACAGAATCGGAAGAACAGGAAGAGCCGGAAGGGAAGGCCAGGCAATAACATTTGCCTTCGGCAAAGAAGTTTACAAGCTCAAGTCTATCGAAAGATATGCAAAAACAAAAATCAAAAGAGAAAAAATGCCTTCGATAAACGATGTTGAAGAGGCGCGCTTCAATGGATTGGTCCAACAGGTTGGGCAAATCGTTGAAAACGAGAATATCCGCAAGGAAACCCATATGATTGAGAAACTTCTTGAAGAGGATTATTCAACATTGGATATAGCGGCGGCGCTTCTAAAAATGGTCATGGGCGACAGCAAGCAGGAAAGCAAAAAAACCGACACTCCTATAAAGGAGAATGGGTCGGAGCCCGGTATGGCCAGACTGTTTATCAACATCGGCAAAAAACAGGGCGTTCGCCCCGGAGATGTTGTGGGAGCCATAGCCGGAGAAACGGGCATGCCGGGAGACCTTATAGGGTCGATAGACATCTTCGACAAATATACATTTGTAGAAGTTCCCATAAAACATGCTGACAAGGTTCTTAGAATAATGGGCAGAAACACCATAAAAGGCCAACCCATACAAATTGAACCGGCTGCGGCAAAATAATTGCATACTGTTTGACGAGATGGATACCAGGAGGCGCGAACATGCATTTGCGCCTCCTGTTTATTTTTGGCATGAATTGGGATATAATATAAAGTGGAATAATTCGGAGAGGATTGAGTCTATGGCTTTTGTATACATATTGGAATGTTCAGATGGAAGCCTGTACACAGGTTGGACTTCAAATCTTGAAAAAAGGGTTGCAAGGCACAACGAAGGAAAGGCTTCGAAGTACACAAGGTCAAAGAGACCTGTTGTCCTTAAATATTTCGAGCTTTGCGAAGACAAGTCGGTGGCCCTTAAAAGAGAGGCTGAAATAAAGAAAATGAAACGTACGGAAAAGCTTTCGCTGCTTGAAAAATTCAAAACGGAAGGATGATTTTATGGGAGACAAAAAAATCATTGGATTCATACTTCTTGCTGTAGGCATAGTTAATTTGGCATCCAGGCAAGGGTGGATTTCGGGAGAATATTTTTTGGTTGGTCTCGGTGCGGTATTTCTCATTGCTTATTTTGTAAGGCAGAGACCGATAGGTTTCTTGATTCCTGCGTGCATTTTAATAATGTTGGGCTTTTATTCAAATATGCTAAACGCGGGCAGGCTGTTTTTAAAAGGCAATGTGGAAGGCGCGGCTTTTTTCTTTTTCATGGCAATTGCCTTCTATATGGTTTTTTTCATACATAATGCAAGAAAAGAAAGAAATGGCAAAAGGGCCGGCTGGGCGGTCGTCACTGGAACGGCCCTGGCTGCTTTTGGCGTATTTGTGTTTGCCGCAGGGCATTGGGACATAACAAAATGGCTGGGCATGGCAGAAAGATATTGGCCTTTGCTATTGATCGCGGCAGGCCTGTATCTCGTTTTCACGAAGAAGCCCAAGCAATAAGGGTCTGAGTTTTTCAGGCCATATGATAGAATAGACCATAAAGCGAATATAAGGAGAGCAAAACAATGGATATGAAGCAGAAGGGGATGGCAGCCAAGCATGCGTCGCTTGAGATGGCTGCTTTGGACGGCAAGATTAAAAACGTCATATTGAAATCAATTGCGAAAGCTTTGCATGACAACATGGATTCCATCATGGAAGCCAATTCTGTCGATTTGCGAAGAAGCGAAAAGGAAGGTTTGGCGGCGCCTATACTCAAGCGACTGAAATTTCAGCAAGACAAGATTAAGGGCGTTGTCGACGGCATAGAAAGCCTTGTAGAGCTGGAGGATCCTGTAGGAAAAACAACCTATTCGATGGAAATTGACGAAGGGCTTGAACTTTTCAGGGTGACATGTCCGATTGGAGTGGTCGGAGTCATTTTTGAATCCAGGCCGGATGCGCTTGTTCAAATATCTTCACTTTGCCTTAAAAGCGGCAATTCCGTTCTCCTAAAGGGCGGAAGCGAGGCGATGGAAACCAACAGAAAGCTTTTTGAAATCATAAGGGATGCTTCGGTCGAATGCGGCGCGCCGGAAGGCTGGATACAGCTTATGGAAACAAGGGGAGATGTAGCGGAAATGCTGGGCATGGACGATGAGATCGACTTGATTCTCCCAAGGGGCTCGAATGCATTCGTCAAATACATCATGGACAATTCAAACATACCTGTACTTGGACACTCGGACGGCATTTGCCATACATATGTCCATTCGGATGCAGACATGGAAAAATCGCTCAAAGTCATCTATGATGCGAAAACTCAATATGTCGCAGCCTGCAACGCAACTGAGACAATTCTTGTAAACCAAGCCGCCGCCGGGGAATTTCTTCCAGAGATAAAGAAGATTTTTGACGGCGAAGTGGAAATTTTCGGGTGCGGAAGAACCAGGGAATATATAGATGTAAAGAGTGCGGATGAATCGAATTGGAAAACGGAATACCTTGACTACAAAGTGTCGGTAAAAGTAGTCGAAAGCATTGACGATGCAATAAAACACATAAACACCTACGGCTCAAGGCACACGGAATGCATACTGACGGAAGATGAAAAAGCGGCCAAAAGGTTTATGGCTCTGGTGGATGCCGCAAGCACTTATTGGAATTGTTCTACCCGTTTTGCTGACGGCTTCAGATACGGTTTTGGAGCGGAAGTCGGCATAAGCACGAGCAAGATTCACGCGAGGGGACCAGTTGGTCTGGACGGGCTGACTATATATAAATATAAAATGCTCGGGAATGGACACATCGTGGAAGATTACGCAAGCAAGAAAAGGGTCTTCAAGCATAAAAGAATGGAAAAAACATTCGAGTAACACATCAGGGACATTCGTTTGGAGAATGAACTATTGAATTCAGGGGGAAATCTGTGAAAGAAACATTGGGGATTGTTGCACAGAACTATAAAAAAATAATATGGATGGCTGTTCCTATTGCCATGCAGAATTTAGTCACCACTTCTTTGAATTTGATAGACACATTGATGATTGGCCGATTGGGAGAAGAGAAAATTGCAGCCGTAGGAATAGCGAACCAGTATTTTTTTATTCTCATTCTTTTGCTTTTCGGAATAAACAGCGGGATTTCTATTTTTATCAGCCAATTTTGGGGCAGCAAGGAAACCGGGAAAATAAAAAGGACGCTTGGGTTAGGAATATTTTCGGGGATTGCATTTTCGATGGTGTTTGCCGTTGGAGGAATATTGTTCACAGAGTCCATATTGGGGATTTTCACGAAGGATCCAGGTGTTGTAAGAGAGGGAGCGGTTTACATGAGAATCGTTTCTTTTTCTCTTGCCATGGTTGCCGTCACTCTAAGTTATTCAATATCTTCAAGAAGCATCGGAAATCCCAAATTGCCTTTGACAATAAGCGCCGTATCTCTTGCAGTCAATACCATACTGAACCTATTTTTGATTTTCGGAATAGGACCTTTTCCGGCTTTGGGTGTCAAGGGGGCGGCGATTGCAACCTTGATTTCCAGATTTTTAGAAATGGTTTTGATGGTTTTGATGATAAGCAGAAAACGCATTGTCATTTCTGCATCGATAAAGGAACTTTTTGAATTCGATTTCAATTATATAAAGACCGTATACCGGAGGATATGGCCGGTCATCATGAATGAAGGCATATGGGCAGTAGGGATGAGCCTGTATGCTGTAGCGTATGGACGAATGGGAACAGACGAGTTTGCCGCGGTTAGAATTTCAGAAACAGTGATGAACATATTTTTCATAACCGCCGTGGGACTTGGAAATGCAGGCGCAGTAATAACGGGAAATCTGATTGGAGAAAAAAGCGGGGAAGTTAGAGTTTACGCAAACAGATTGATGAAGCTGTCTGTCGCCAGCGGTTTGGTTTTGGGAACGGTCATGTATGCTTCATCTGGATTTGTGCCCTTGCTGTTCAATGTAAGCGGACAAGTAAGGGAAATGGCGAGGCATATATTATGCATTTACGGAGTAATGATGCCAATCAAATTTTTAAACAACGTTTATGTGATAGGACTGTTCAGGGGTGGAGGCGACACGAAATTCTCGCTTTTCCTTGAATTGGGGAGCATATACTTGATTGGAGTTCCGCTTGCTTTTGCAGGAGCGCTGTATTGGGGACTTCCTCTGTATATGGTTGTAATATTGGTCAATTTGGAGGAAGTGGGTAAAAGCATTGTCGGGTATTCAAGAATCAGGACGGACAAGTGGATAAACGATCTGACAGGAGCATAGCGGAACAGGTAAATTAAAGAAGTGAAATTGAGCATTAAAACTGGATGGGGGAGAATGGATTGAAAGAAAAAAAGATTTATTTTTTGATGGTTTTTGCAGCTTTTTGTTGGGCGGGGGCGTTTATAGCGGGCAAGATTGCCGTGGCGGAGCTGCCTGTGTTTACGGTTGCGTTTTTAAGGTTTCTGATTGCCACTGCGGTGATTTTTCCGTTGATGGTTATTCGTGAACCGGAATGGAGAATAGGGAAAAAATCCTTGCCCATGCTTCTTGCTCTTGGGCTGGTTGGAATGTTTGGATACCACGCATTGTTTTTCACTGCATTGAAATATACGACGGCTGTAAATTCGTCAATGATAGGTGCGACCAATCCCCTGATGACAAGCGTATTGGCAGCCATATTCCTCAAGGAGGCATTCGGGATAAAAAGAATGGGCGCATTGCTCCTGGCTTTCAGCGGGGTGGCATTGTCGATTTCAGGAGGAAGCATCGAAACCGTGGCAAAGCTTAGTTTCAACAAGGGAGACCTGATAATGCTGGGAGCGGTTGTTTGCTGGGCGGCATATTCGATTTTGAGCAAGCGGGCCGCCAAACATCATACACCAATCGTTCTTACGAGCTACAGTTTTCTCTTTTGCACAATAATGTTTTTGCCGTTTTCATTGATGGAAAGACCCTGGATGCTTGTAGGGGAAACTTCGGCAGGAGCATGGCTTTCAATAATATATATGGCGGTATTCGCATCATGCATCGGCTATTTGATACAGCAGGTTGCAATAAGAAGCATAGGCCCCAGCAAGACGAATATATTCATCAATCTGGTTCCTGTTTTTTCAATGGCGCTTGCGGCAATGATACTTGGCGAAAGCATAGGCTGGTACAACGCAGTCGGAATGTTGATGATAATTGCCGGCGTATATTCAAACTCGACGATAAGAGCAGAAAAGGAGAAAAAGATTGTTGGACCTGAAGAGCATGTTTCCTGAAGAAATAAAAAACAAAATAGTAGAAATGGGCGAGCCGGGATTTCGGGGAGACCAGATATTCAATTGGCTTGCAAAAGGCGTTGATTCATTCGAAGAAATGGCAAACATGCCCAAATCTCTCAGAAAAGAATTGGGAGAAGTTTTCGAACTGACAAAAAATGAAATACTTGCAAGGCAAGTTTCATCAGACGGAACAGTAAAGTATGCAATGAAACTCCATGACGGCCGAATAATCGAATCGGTGCTTATGAAATATCACCACGGTTACAGCATATGCATTTCAACACAGGTCGGATGCCGAATGAAATGCAGCTTTTGCGCTTCAACCATAGGCGGGCTTGAAAGAAACCTTACGGCAGGAGAGATGGTGGGACAGGTTCTCGCAGCGCAAAAAGACAGAGGAATAAGGGTTTCCAACATAGTACTGATGGGCAGCGGCGAACCGTTTGACAACTATGGCAATGTTATGCGTTTCATACGCCTTGCGCACGAAGAAAAGGGTTTGGGGATAAGCTTGCGCAGCATAACTGTTTCGACAAGCGGAATTGTTCCGGGCATATACAAGCTTGCTGAGGAAAATCTGCCTGTAACCCTTGCAGTTTCGCTTCATTGCCCCGACGACCAATCAAGAAACCGAATCATGCCCGTAAACAAAAAATACCCAATAGATGAGCTCATAAGCGCATGCAGAACCTATGTGGAAAAGACAGGCAGAAGGATAACTTTCGAATATGCGCTAATGAAAGGTGTAAACGATGATGCCGAAAGCTTCAGAAAAACCGCTAAACTACTGAAGGGGCTTAATTGCCATGTGAATATTATAGGATACAATCGCGTTGAGGAAAGGGATTTTACAACTTCAGAAAGGGCTGTGCAGGAAAAATTCAAGGAATTTTTGGAGAGCAGAGGCATCACAGCAAGCATAAGGCGGACACTTGGAGAGGATATAGATGCGGCATGCGGACAATTGAGGAACAGCCTTAAGACGAACGTTTAAAGCATAAATAAAATAATTGTTTTTAAAGGAATAAGGCTTCTGAAATAGAAATATATACTTAAGACATCAACAAACTGGTTTCGCTAATAAAGGGAGGAGATTACATTGATAAGTATAATTGCATCCGGAAAGGGAACTGGCAAGACTAAGAAAATCATCGACATGGCTAATGCCGATATCAAGACCATTGAAGGGAATGTAGTGTATATCGACGATGACAACAGGCACATGTACGACTTGAACCACGGTGTGCGCTTTGTAAATCTGGAGGAATTCCCCGTTCAGACAACGGAAGAATTCATAGGTTTCATTTATGGGATAATAGCAAATAATTATGATATCGAAAAAATTTACATTGACGGTCTGTACAATATTATGGGAAGTGAAAACGAAAATGTAATTAATTTTATAGATAGGATAGAATGGCTTGCTAAAAAACATTCAATCGATTTTGTGATGACTCTAAGCTGCAATCCGGAACTTCTCCCGGAAAAAATCAAGAAGCACGCAATTTGAGAATTGAAACAAGAGCGCAAGCTCTTGTTTTTTTTGGTTGAGTATTGTTTCCATTAAATGTGTATATATATAAGGGCGGCAAAGAAAGGGGCTATATATGAAAACCCACAACATCATGGTTTGTGTGACTCAGCAGAAGTCATGCAAACGGCTAATTGAGTCTGGGGCGGCTATCGCAAAAGAAGAAGACGGCAACCTTTATGTCATTCATGTAGTGAAGGAGGGGTGGAAGTATTTCGGAAAATTGAAAGAAGCCGACGCCATTGAATATTTGTTTGAGGAAAGCAAGAAAAATGGTGGAGACTTGACCATTGTAAAGGCTGACGACATTGTTGGGACATTAAAAAAATTCGCCCGAGAAAAAGAGATAGACATAATTGTTATGGGTAAATCAAGAGAGAAAACCGCTGACCAGGATATGATAAAAAGGTTCAGGGGAAAGGGATTGAAGGAAATAGAACTTAAGATTGTGACATAACAAAACAGGGAGGATAAAAAGTATGTTTCAAAAAAGAAAAATCGGTTTGCTTTTATCTTTGATTATTCTTTTGACTGTGTTCATGTCGGGTTTTGCTGGTGTGTATGCTGCTGAGGAACCGGTACATATAGTGATTGCGCATACCAATGACATGCATGGAAGGGTCGACGAAGGTGATTACGACGGAATGGGGATGGCCAAAATAGGAGCTTTGGTCAACGATTTTCGCGCAGAATATGACAATGTTCTTTTGTTTGATGCAGGAGATGCTTTTCACGGGCAGCCCATAGCCACAATTTTCGAGGGCTCCAGCATTGTTGAAATAATGAACCTTATTGGCTATGATCTTATGGTTCCAGGAAATCACGAGTTCAACTACGGAAAGGAACGGCTGGTTGAATTGGTTGGCATGGCGGATTTTGACGTTGTAAGTGCCAACATTTATACAGAGGAAGGCGAAACATTCATAACTCCATACAAGATTTACGAGATTGATGGAGTGAAGCTTGGGGTTTTCGGCCTAACGACTCCCGAGACTAAATTCAAGTCTCATCCGGACAACACCATAGGCTTGGAATTCAGGGATCCTTCAATGGAAGCAGAGATGATGGTAGAAGAATTGGAAGACGAAGTCGACATCATTATAGCTCTGGCCCATCTGGGTCTTGACGACACTTATGGCCTCACCAGCGAGAAGGTTGCCATGGACGTCGAGGGAATCGACCTTATAATAGACGGACACAGCCATGACAAGCTTCCTGAAGGCATGATGGTGGGAGATACCCTTATAGTTCAAGCAGGAGAGTACGACAAGAATTTGGGCGTAGTTGAAATTGAATGGATGGACGGAGAGGCTACAATCAGTGCCAGCCTTCTCGAAAAAGAGAATGTGACAATCGAAGCTGATCCCGAAATTTTGGCTCTCATAGAGGATATAAAGTCTGAATACCAGGAACTGGTATCCCCTGTTGTAGGAACTACGGATGTTGTTCTCGACGGAGAACGCGGAATGGTCAGAAAAGGTGAGACCAATCTCGGTAATTTGCTGACAGATGCCATTCTGGATGCGACAGGAGCCGATCTGGTAATGACTAACGGAGGCGGAATAAGGGCTTCAATCGATGTTGGAGAAATCACAATTGAAGAAATAATTACGGTATTGCCGTTTGGAAACACTGTAATTGTCAAGCCTTTGACCGGAGCTGAAGTCAAGGAAGCTCTCGAAACTGGAGCTACGGACTATCCCGAGCTGAAAGGGGCTTTCACCCATGTGGCAGGGATGACCTATCAGATAGATCCTTCAAAACCTGCCGGCAGCAGAATAATGAACGTAATGGTTGGAGGAATGCCTCTTGACCTTGCAGCCACCTATGAAGTTGCAACCAATGACTTCATGGCAGCCGGAGGCGACGGCTACACAATGTTTGAAGGCAAGGAAGAGCTAATGCTTCTTGGAGGTATGGAAGAAGTCCTAATGGACTACATCGAAGTCAACGGAACTGCCGGCGCAATGGTCGAAGGCCGCATAACCGAATACGTTGCTCCTGTTGTAGAAGTTCCCGCTGCAGCGGACACTTATGTAGTCAAGTCCGGCGACGTACTTTGGAAAATAGGAAGGCAATTCGGAGTAGAATGGCAGATTTTGGCGGAATTCAATGAAATGGACAATCCGCATTTGATTTTCCCGGGACAGGAGGTTCTTATTCCCGTTCAATAGCGGTTTGTTATATGCATTCAATTGGTGTATATTGAATTTAAAGCAGCCTAAATGGCTGCTTTAAATTTTCATGATAAAAGAGAGGCTAAGGGATGAAGCAATTGTATAGAAGATATTCCGAATATTTAAAAGAAAAATACGGAGAAAAGACATATAAGCTGCCCGTAAACCTGCCGGTGAGCTGTCCCAACAGGGACGGCAACCTGTCAACCGGGGGATGCATATTTTGCGGAGAGGATGCTGCCGGTTTCGAAATGCTGAGCTTGAATCTTTCCGTTGAAGAGCAGTTGAACAAAAATAAAGCCTATATAGGAAAGAAGTACAATGCACAAGCATTCATAGCCTATTTCCAAAACTACACCAACACATATATGCCCCTTGATACATTCAAGGAAAGAATGGAGGAAGCGTGCATAGACGGCGTGGTGGAGATATGCGTATCGACAAGGCCTGATTGTATTGATGAAGATTATTTGAATGCGCTTGAAGACATATCAAAGAGAAAAGGCGTTTCAATTTCCATAGAGCTTGGATTGCAGAGTGTGAATCACAAAACCCTGGAAAAACTGAATAGGGGACACAGTCTTGCTGAATTCATCAACTGCGTAGGAATGATAAAACCTTACGGCTTCGACATAGGAGCCCATATGATTTTGAATCTTCCGTGGGATGACGACGGAGACGCAGTTGAAGCCGCCAAGATACTTTCGGCATTGAAAATACAAACTGTGAAACTCCATTCCCTGTATGTTTTGGAAAACACATATTTGGGCGATTTGTACAAGAACAATGAATTCGACATTTGCACCATGGATGAATACGTCGAAAGGGTTGTTCTATTTTTGGAAAAACTGGATCCGGAAATTGCAATACAAAGGCTGTTGGCAAGAGCGCCGAAGGAAAAAACGCTTTTTTGCAATTGGGATGCGAGCTGGTGGAAAATAAGGGACCTCATCGAAGAAAAGATGATTGAAAAAAATGTCTGGCAGGGCAAAGGGTACGATTATTTGGTGAATCGTTCAGTTGAACGTTTTGCAAAAAATAATCGATAAATATGTTACTCTAATTAAAAAATATGATATAATACTCAAGGCGAACAAAAGAAAAGGAGGGTGCTGAGAATGAAAACAAAAATAGGTATCAACGGTTTCGGCAGAATAGGAAAGCATGTTTTGAAAATTGCTCTTGAAAGGGACGATTTGGAAGTTGTTGCAATCAACAGCACTAGTGGACCGGAAAAGCACGCGCACATATTCAAGTATGATTCCATGTACGGTATTTACCCGAAGGATGTAAGAGCCGACAAGGAAACACTTTACGTAGGGGACAAAAAAATCAAGTTTACTGCATTCAGAAATCCAGAAGAAATTCCATGGAAAGAACTTGGAGTGGAAATAGTGATAGAATCGACAGGAATATTCAACAACAGGGAAGACGCCTTCAAGCATGTGAAGGCGGGCGCGAAGAAAGTTGTTTTGTCTGCTCCCGGTAAAAATGTAGACGGGACCTTTGTAATGGGTGTGAACGAATCCACATATGACCCTGAGAAGCATGAAATAGTGTCAAACGCTTCATGTACAACAAACTGCCTTGGTCCGGTTGTGAAAGTCTTAAACGATTCGTTTGGAATCGAAGAGGGCCTTATGACGACTATCCATGCATATACAAATGACCAGCAGCTTTTGGACAAACCACATAAAAAAGACCCAAGAAGAGCCAGATCCGCAGCTCTTTCAATGATACCTACTACCACAGGTGCAGCAAAGGCAATTGGCCTTGTGATACCTGAAATGGCAGGCAAATTGAATGGAATGGCTGTAAGGGTGCCGACTCCGGTGGTTTCGCTTGTGGACCTGGTCGTAAATCTCAAGAAAGAGGCAAGCGTTGAGGAAGTAAATGCGGCAATGAAGAAGGCTTCGGAGAATGAACTGAAAGGAATACTCGGATTCAGCGAATTGCCTTTGGTTTCAAAGGATTTCACCGGGGATTACAGATCATCCATTCTTGATGCCGACCTTACTTCAAAAGTCGGAGATAAAATGGTGAAAGTCGTTTCATGGTATGACAATGAGTGGGGCTATTCAGCAAGGGTGGTCGATCTTGTAGGCTACATTGCAGAAAGGCTGTAGCATCCATAACCGGTATATGCCAAACATGAAGCCCCCACTTGTGGGGGCTTGAGATTGAATAAGAAATCTCAAACTCACAGACTTTTGAAAAATTCTCAAGCTCAAGGCGCTGCCAAAAGCCAGTGACGGGAGCGTATGCAGATATACGTGACCGAACGGGTTTTGGCAAAGCAACGAAGAAATCGGGGTTTTTCAAAAGTCTGAAGCCCCCACTTGTGGGGGCTTTTATATCTGTGTTAATATTGTAATATAACGTCTTATCCATTATGGAGTGATAATATGTACAGAATAAGAGACTGGGAAAGAATATTGATTCCCTACGAACAGGCTGTCGAAGAATTGAAAGTCAAGCTCAAGTCTTTGAGGGACGAGTTCAGGGAAATGAACGAATATTCTCCGATCGAATTTGTTACAGGAAGAGTAAAAAAAATAAACAGCATATTGGAGAAGGCAAAGCGAAACAATATCGATGAAGACGACATAGAGGACCAAATGGAGGATATCGCCGGAATTCGCATAATGTGCCAGTTTGTCGACGACATCTACAGCGTTGTCGAATTGTTGAGAACCAGAGACGGCAAGGACCTAAAGATTGAAAAAGAGAAGGACTATGTCAACAATGAGAAAGACAGCGGATACAGGAGCTACCACGTTATCATAAGGTATCCCGTTCAGACGGCATTCGGAGAAAAGGAGATTCTCGCCGAAATACAAATACGCACTCTCGCAATGAACTTTTGGGCAACAATAGAGCATTCGCTTAAATATAAATATAAAAGGGAAATACCCGAAGACATAAGAAGGCGGCTCATGAGGGCTTCCGAAGCGGCATTCCTGTTGGACAGGGAAATGTGCGAAATACGAAACGAGGTAATAAATGCTCAAATACTTTTCGAAGAAAAGTCAAACACCATATCGAATATTGTAAGCAATATTCGTCTGCTTAATTTGCTGGGACAACAGACGGAGGCTATGAAATTCCAATTGGAGTTCGATGAGTTGTGGGAAAAGGGAAGTTTGGACGAGCTGGAAGACCTATTGAAAAAAATAAAAGTCAACATAGCCAGATATCAGGTTTTTGACTGACAGGGAAAGTGATGAAAAATGGCTTTATACGCTATAGGGGATTTGCACCTCAGCTTTTCCACGGACAAACCCATGGATGTTTTCGGGGCCCAATGGGAAAGGCATTATGAAAAAATCGAAAATAACTGGAGAAAATATATTTCACCTGAAGATACAGTATTGATACCGGGGGATATTTCATGGGCAATGCATCTTCATGAGGCAAAAAAAGATCTTGAATGGATAGCTGATTTGCCGGGCAGAAAAATACTGAGCAGGGGAAATCACGACTATTGGTGGACTTCTCTCAAAAAGATGAAAAAGGCATATCCCGAACACATATTCCTTCAGAACAGCCACGAGGCATACGGAGATTTTGCCGTTTGCGGAACCAGGGGCTGGGTATGCCCAAGTGAAGCAAAGTCGGACATGCATGACGACAAGATATATAAAAGGGAACTCATGAGGTTTGAGATGTCGCTCGAATCCGCAAAGAAAAAAGGCTGGAGAAGAATAATCGCAATGCTTCATTATCCTCCCACCAATGAAAGGCTTGAGCCTTCAGGCTTTACAGAATTGATAAAAAAATATGGCGTCGAAATTGTAGTCTATGGACACTTGCACAACATCAACGCTTATGGTGCGGGAATAAAGGGTGTGGTCGACGGCACAAGCTATGAATTGGTTTCAAGCGACTACATAGATTTCAAGCCAAAACTCATATTGCCATAGAAATCCTATCTGCAAGCAAGAATAATTTGCTTACCGGATAGGGTTTTTTGGTATATATGGAATAGAAGAAGGAAGGGAGTGATGATATGCTAGAAAACTTGGAATTCACGATTGGCGACACTTTGACTATTCAGGAACGTGTAAAGGAAAGACATACCGGAATGGAGTACGGAACAGGAAGACTTGGCGAATTGCTGGCTACACCGGGAGTTATTGCTTTCATGATAAAGGCGTCGGTTGAACTGATTGACTCGAAATTGCCGGAAGGATACATATCAGTTGCGACAATGGTTCATGCGGAGCATTTCAAACCAACCATGCTGGGAGAGGTGGTCAGCGTAAAAGTCACCATATCTTCTTTTGACGGAGCAAGAGTAAAGATGAACATGGAAGCCTTCGATGAAGTTGGCATGATCAGCAAAGGAAGCATGGACAGATATATAGTGAACGAAAAATCGCTGATGAAAACAGCCAAGGAAAGATCAAAATTTCTTGTTAGCATGGACTACTGATGGTATGATTAATTGAATAAACGTTCAGTAAAATAAAATCAACCTTGCAAAGGTTGATTTTGTTATGGGGTGGATAAATGTTTTTTGATTGCGAAGCGTTCATATTCGATCTCGATGGAACTCTTGTCGATTCAATGTGGATATGGAAACAGATAGATATAGACTATCTGAAAAAATACGGAATTGAATTGCCTGACAACCTTCAGCA
>CAZEHH010000037.1:1929-14141 GCA_964512505.1 uncultured Peptostreptococcaceae bacterium | reverse complement strand
ACAACGGATACATATTCGAAGAAAGCCACGGATTCCTTCCGGGACAGAGCTTCAATATTTTCAAGTGCGCTTAGAAACGCGCTTTTGAAATTGCATAATTGCCACATAAAAACATTCTGCCAGATTGCCGCGAGGTTTCCAGCCGCGCGGCTTTTTCATTGCAATTTGAAAAAAAGGATCTTTCGGATATAATTGGATTATGCGGAGCATAATTACAAATAGGCGAGAGGAGAAAACAATGAATCGGATTTCAATAGTGGAAGGAAAACTTTCAAAGAAAAGCCTTCCGGAATTTCTTTCAGTAGAGGCAACAGTCCCGGCAAGAGAGTTTCATAAAACGCTTCCGGAATACAGCCAGACGCCGCTGGCAAACCTGAAAAACCTTGCAAAAGAGCTTGGCGTAAAGGGAATCTATGTCAAGGACGAGTCCAAGCGGTTCGGCCTGAACGCATTCAAGGCCCTCGGCGCTTCCTATGCAATATCAAAAATTTCAGAAAACGAAGAAGATCCTTCAAAGGCGGTATATGTGACCGCCACCGACGGAAACCACGGAAGGGGAGTCGCTTGGGCGGCAATGAAGCTGGGCGCCCGCGCCGAAATTTTCATGCCTGTAGGATCGATGGAGTGCAGGGCGGAAGCGATACGCAGCATAGGCGATTCAAAAGTTGAGATAACAGACATGAACTATGACGATGCAGTGCGTTTCGCTGCGGACTATGCCAAAAAGAACGGATACCACTTCGTCCAGGATACGGGCAGCGAAGACTACGAGGAAATACCCAACTACATAACCCAGGGCTACTCAACAATGGCATTTGAGGCTGCAAAACAGCTTGAAAGCTTGGGTGTGGAAAAGCCTTCCCACTTGTTCCTGCAGGCGGGAGTAGGTTCGATGGCAGGCGGTGTTCTCGGGTTTTTTGCCCACTGGTACAAGAAAAACCCGCCGATTACTACAGTTTGCGAGCCTTGGCAAGTGGCCTGCGTATACGAATCCATAAAGAGCGGAAACAATGGACCGACCAACGTAGGAGGCTTTCCCAAGACCATAATGGCGGGTCTCAACTGTGGGGAACCGAATCCATTCACATGGCCGGTGCTTAGGGACTTTGCGTCATTTGCGGCAAAATGCGGAGACGATGTCACGCGAATCGGAATGAAGACGCTGGCTCATCCTATTGGAGATGATCCGGTAGTCGTTTCAGGTGAATCGGGAGCCGTCGGGCTTGGACTTCTTTACATTCTTTGCACAGATTCCGAATACGCCGAGTACAAGAATCTTCTGGGAATAGACGAAAACAGCGAAATCCTCATATTCAGCACTGAGGGAGACACCGACCCCGAGGGCTACAAAGAGATTGTCAACGGAGAAGAGGCTTAACAATAGCTGACAAGAGGGCTTGCACCCGTTTAAACAGGCCGCTGTCCCTGTCGGTTCAAGGAATCTTAAACCTTGAATCCTTTCGGTTTTAATGCTAATATAGATAAGGTAACAAAACGCGCGCCCTTAGCTCAGTGGATAGAGTGCTAGACTTCGAATCTAGGCGTCGGGGGTTCGAGTCCCTCAGGGCGTGCCAAAAATAATATTCAAACACCGGGTTCTTAAAAGGATTCGGTTTTATTTTTGCCATGTCCAAGAAGCAAATAATATAATACGGGACGCCTTAAATGAGTATACAAAGAGCAATGCCTTTGAATACATATACATGGAAAAATAGTATTGTCTATGAGACTCCGTATTTTCCCCAATGATTCAAAAAGAGGGAATTCACATATGTCTTTCTTTAAAAACCTCGGTTTATCTTGTATAATAAATAGTAAATCATCTAAAGGAGCAAGCCATGGAAAATACCAACATGATAATTGCAATAATAATGACATTTGTAGCCATTGGCGCAGTGATAGCGGCATACTATTACAAGAAGAAAAACTTGAACAAACTCTTCGAGCAGGCTTATGAATATGCAAAACAAGTTCCCAAGCAAAAGAAAAACAGTGTGTTGCTGCTTATGTTCATGGAAGCCGTGTCGGCATCCAAAAACAAGTCTAAATCGGCTGCCGGCAATAACAAACTTAGCAATCCCAAGTATTTCGAAATCCAATTGATACAAATGTCAAAGATCCTAAAAAGCGATAAAAAGGGCTGGGATAAAAAGACTAAAAGGGCTTTTCGCCTGCTGAAAGATTATCAGGCATGGGAAGAGAAAAAGAATTCTGATGATGTCAAAGCAAAGCAAAATAAAACGGCATAGAGATATTGAAGCACTGGCTTAAAAGACAGCCAGTGCTTTTTATTATGGTGTTTTGTGTTTTTATATTGTTTAAACTTCCGCTCTTCTTTATCTTTCATTGGTTTCATTGTCGACAAGCAGAACATCCTTCAATTCCACCGATTTGCCCCATACCCTAATTGGAAGAGGGTCTCCGGACAGCAGTGTGAATTTTATGACGGCGGAAACAGACACATTTATTTCACGGCCCAGGTACTTTATCATGAAGCTGTAGCTTTTCCAATTTTTCGGCAGATAGGGACGGAAGGATATTCCCTTTGGGCCGATCCTGAAACCCGAAAACCCGTTTATGACGCTTAGCACTGCGCCTGCGCAATTCGCCATATGGAGTCCGTCTTTTGTATTTGATTGAGTATCTTCAATATCTAAATTGATGGATTCTGTGAAGTAGTCATACGCTTTTTCGAAGTATCCGCACCTGGATGCCATTATGCCGTAGACGCATGAGGACAGCGAGGAGTCATGGGTTGTTATTTTTTCGTAGTAGTCGAAAGTCGCTATCATGGAAGGCTCGTCTATGTCCTCCTCCAGAAGAAAATGCGCCAGAACGGCATCTGCCTGCTTCAAAACCTGATGCCTGTAGATTGTAAGCGGGTGGTAGTGGAGAAGGAGCGGGCTGAGGGACTTGCTTTTTTCCGAAAAAGGCCACATCGGCTTGCTCAGAAAGGAATCGTCCTGAGCAAAAATTCCCAATTCCTCATCGTAGGGCAGGTGCATTTCATCGGAAGCTTTCTTCATGCGGAGAGCTTCTTCCTTGTCAAAGCCTATTCTATTGCAGAGCCCTTCGAAAGAGGCCTTTGCGGTTTCGTTCTCGATGTTTTCAAATTCGTCAAATAAAGCGGAGGCAAAGCCCAAATGGTATCTTGCCATCAGATTGGTGTAGTAGTTGTTGTTGACGATGGCTGTGTATTCGTCTGGCCCCGTTACCGAGTTTACAACAAAACGGCCTTTGTGGAAGTTGCCGATCTCAAGCCAAATACGCGCAGTCTCTATGATGACCTCGGCTCCCTTGCTGGCGAGGAAATCGTAATCGGCGTTGAATTGGTGGTATTGAATGAAGGAGTGGGCAATGTCTGCATTTATGTGGTATTGGGCGGTTCCGGCGGGGAAATAGCCCGAACACTCCTCTCCCGAGATTGTCCTCCAAGGGTAGGAAGCCCCTCTGCAATGTCCAAGCTCCAGCGCGCGCCTCTTTGCATGGGGCAGGGTCATAAACCTGTATCCCAAAAGGCTTCTTGCCATGCCCGGCTGAGTCATTTGCAGAAGCGGCAGGATGTATATTTCTGTATCCCAGAAGTAGTGGCCGCTGTAGCCTTCTCCGGACAGGCCTTTTGCGGATATGTTGGAATGCCTGTCGGGTCCTGCGGACTGAAGAATCTGAAACAGATTGAAGCGGACCGCCGTTTGAACACCGTCATCCGAATCGATTTTTATATCGGAACGGGACCAGAAGGCTGAAAGAAAATCAGCCTGAGCGGACAGGAATTTTTCGAAGGATGTCTCCGAGTATTCCTCGGAAAGCCTTACGCATTCATCGTATGGATCGCTGAACCTGATTCCATCGGTGAAGAAGCAGCGTTTTTCCATACTGATTGACAGCATGCCTTCAATGGTTGTTGTGGCTGCCCAGCGGTCTATGTCATGACGGATACTGCCGGGAGTGTCTGAAAGGATGCGGTAGTCGACGACTGTCGCCTGGCGGATATTGGTGTTTGATGTTTTCATCAGGCAGTGTATCTTGCCGCTTTTCTGTTTCAAAAATATATTGTCCATGAGTTTTGCTTCCCGCGGACTCATTCTGGGGTCGGATCCTTCGCCGCAGTTTTTCACATCGGCGCATACGGAGCACCGCAATTCTATCTCTCCATCATATTCAATATTGATTTTGTATATGAATATATTTTTTACCCAAAATGACGCCAATCTAATAAATTCGATTTTAGCGGTTTTGCCGAGCTCAGTTTTATAGTGGTATTTCCTGGTTGAGATTCCTCTCTTGAAATCCAGGCTACGTTCATAGTCGAAATGCCGGCCGCTCGCAAGGTCCACTCTTTCGCCGTCAAGAAGGATTTCGCAGCTTTGTGTGTCCGCCATTCTGGGCTGCTTGTCCTGTACAAGTGGAAACCCGTGGGCATACTCCCCGTAAGAAATAGGGACCCTGTCATAGAGTCCATTGATGTAGGATCCTCCGACCGGTCTTATGTCTCCCGAGCCATAGCCCTCCTCGAAGCTTCCCCTCACGCCTATGTAGCCGTTTCCAACCGTGAAGAGGCTTTCCTCGACCAAGACTTTAGATATGTCCAGTTTGTTTCTTTTTATCTGCCACATAGCAAGCTCCTATTCTTTTAAAGCTCCGGATGTAAGCCCGGAGATGATCTGTTTTTGAAAGAGGATAACGATTATGAGCGTGGGGATGGTCACCACAACGGTTGCCGCCGTCACCTGGCCCCAGAATATTTGAAACTGGCCTCTCAGAAAAGAAATAGCCACGGTCGCGGAGTGATACTTGCTGTTGCTGTTCAGAGTCAAGGCAAGCAGGAATTCGTTCCAAACCCCTATGAAGGTTATTATTGCGGATGTGAAGATTCCGGGCAGAGCCAGGGGCAGTATTATGCTGAAGAAGGTCTTGAGCTTGGAGGCGCCGTCTATGGTTGCAGATTCTTCCATCTCGATCGGGACTTTGGAAAAGTGGGTTATCAGTATGAATATTGCCACCGGAAGGGTTATCATGGAGTAGGGCAGTATTATGAAGTATGAGTTCGTCCAGCCGAGAGACACGAAAACGCGGTAGATGGGACCCACTACAATCATCTGTGGAAACATGCTTGTTGCCAAAACTACTGCAAGAAGGATCTTTTTGAAACGGAATTTGAGCCTTGCAATCGAATAGGCGCAAAGCGATGCTATGAAGGTCACGTACAGGGTGGTTATTGAAGAAATTATAAGACTGTTTTTGAGGGCGTTGAATATGTGAGCCTTGTAGAGGGCCTGGTAGTGCTCCAATGTGGATTCTTCAGCAAAAAGTTTCATTGCGCTGTCTCCCCAGATTTCGCTCTCGGGCTTGAAAGACGTGACGGCGACCCAAATGAAGGGGAAGATCACAATCAGAAGATATAGGAATATTGCTGCCAGGAACAGTTTTCCGGTTTTGTTGGAGGATTTCATAAGTTTTCTCCTAGTTGTTCACAAGCTGCACATTTAGCAGCTTGATGTATATGTAAGATATTATTCCGACGGCAATGGCCATTATTATGACCATTGCGGAGCCGTAACCGAATCTGGTTTGGGCAAACATCACCTTGTAGGCGTAGACCGAAATTGATTCTGTTGTTCCTCCGGGACCGCCGCCTGTCAAAACATATATAAGGTCGAACACCCTGAAAGCGTCCAAGGTTCTGAACAGGAGCGCCACGAATATGGACGGCTTGAGCAGCGGAAGGGTGATGTATCTGAATTGCTGTAGTTTGGATGCCCCGTCCAGCGAGGAGGATTCGTACAGGGAGTGAGAAATAACCTGAAGGCCGGCAAGCAGCAGCAATGCCATGTAGGGGGTCGTCTTCCAAACGTCGGCGATTATGATTGCGGTAAGTGCGCCCCTAGCGCTCAAGAGAAGCTGTGTGGGATCGGAAATGAGATTTGCCGCCGAAAAGGCATGGGAGACAATCCCGCTTGAGCCGTTGTAAAGGTAGGACCACATCATGGCGGAAACGGTTGTGGGTATAGCCCACGGTATAAGGGACACGGTCCTTATCATGCCGCGGCCGCGTATTGCCTGGTTCATGATAAGGGCGAGAATCAAACCAAGTATGAGCTCGAAAAAAACCGATATGAATGTGAATATCAAAGTGATTCCCATGGTGAACCGAACCCTCTTG
The DNA here is from genome assembly GCA_964512505.1 of uncultured Peptostreptococcaceae bacterium. GTDB lineage: Bacteria > Bacillota > Clostridia > Peptostreptococcales > BM714 > BM714. The sequence goes on along the minus strand of CAZEHH010000037.1, from coordinate 7,978 downwards.
TCCGTGATGACTTTCTGGAAATTGTTTAGTCCCGTGAAGTTCGAGCTTATAATGCTGGTCTCGAGCTCGGATGCCACGGCCATCATATCCTCCTTGGAGTAGTAGCTGTCCCCGTAGCTGTAGAGGGTCTCCAAATCGAGGATTATTTTGTCTTTCATGTCAATGACATAGAGCGTCTGTTCTTCGTCAAGCCCCACTATGGAACTTAGACTGTTTGACGCGATATTTTCATTTATGTAGTTTTCATAGTTTCCCAATTCATTACGGATTAAATCTATCTGGGCCAATGATTCCGGTTTTTGTACAAGGCTTTCTTCTATGTCCAGATAGTAGCGGATGTATTCAAAGGTTTCAGAGTACAAGGCAAGATTGTAGTTGGAGCTTGTGTAAAGGCCCGACTTGCCCTGGTCGTTCAGCTGGAAGTCATAAAAAGCGTACTTCAAGGATTGAAAAATGGGCATGATTGAAAACAGCAATATAAAAACGATTGCCGGAAGAATGAGAACATATGAAAGTTTCCTGTCTACGAATCCTGCGAATGTTTTCATGGCATTTCCTTGTGCTTGTAAGCAATAAAAGGGCTTTAGCTTTTACTAAAGCCCTTTTACAGTTGTAATTGAACAGTAATCTTGACCATTGCCTGCTATTGTTCGAGTTGCATGGTCAAGGTGTCGGTGGCTTCGTCTATATCGCCATTGCCCGACAGGTATTCATGTGTCGTGATTTGGATGACATCTGAAACTTCTGAGTAGTTTGCAACAACCGGTCTGGCTATGGTTGTCGAGAGGGCGTTTGCGAAGCCTGTATTGGTCAAAAGCGCATTGGCCGCCAATACGTCGCTGTCCGTCAACAATTCATTGAAGCCCGGCATATAGCTTCCGACTGTAGCATTTATCTTTTGGCCTTCGGGACCTGAAATGAACGACAAGAAAGCCTTTGCCCCATCCATGTTTTGTGTATTGGAGTTGATTCCCAAAATCCATCCTCCAACAGTGCCTCCGCCCGGAAGCGGCGCATAGCCGACTTGGTTTATGGAGATGTTGTATTCACCGCTGCCAGCCATTCCGTTCATATACGGCCAGTTTCTTGCGAATACGGATTCTCCGTTCAGGAAGGCATTGTGGGTTTCACCCTCGGTATAGGTCAGGATGTCGTTGGGAGTGGCGTCTGAATCAACAAATTTTTTCATCATTTCCAGGCCGCCTGAGATATCGGTCCAGTTTGAAGTGAATTCATTTATGTTGCATGTGAGTCCCTCATATTGCTTGGCTTGGAACACATGTCCATACAAGGTTCCTTCCTCACCCTTGTACATTTCGGCAAGAGAGAGCAAGTCCGCAAATGTGTATTCGCCGGATTCAAGCATTGCCGCGTCTTCTTCGCTGACTATGTCGGTCCTGTAGTAGAGGAAACCAAGATCCGAAAAATACGGCAGAACATAATTCTTGCCCTTGTATTTTCCAGAAGCCATGGATCCTGCGTTGAAATCAGTCGGCATCCAGCTCATTTCCATAATCAATTCATCAACAGGCTGCAGGTAGCCGGCCGCGGCGAATTCTCCGGCCCAAACGACGTCCATGGAAATGAGGTCGTACTCTCCTGACATGCTTGACAGGGAGTTGATTAGCTGGTCGTGCATGGCGCCCGAATCGTTTGTCATGATGACAGGTTCAACCGTGTAGAGTTCGCTTGATTCGTTGAAGGCCTTGGCTATCTCATCCAGTGCGCCGGTCGGATCTGCCTGAACCGCGAATTTTACAATCGTCTTTTCAACAGCTTCCGGTTCCATTTCTTCAACTTCCGGTTCAGGTGTTGTTTCTGGTTCCGGCTCTGCTTGACAGCCTGAAAACAATGCGAAAATAAGCATTATCATCAAAAAAAGTGACAAAATCTTTTTCATTATGTATTCCTCCTCTTCAGTATTGGAAAATAATAAAGCTATGTATGAACTGTTTGAAACTTTGTTGAAATGCCTTTAATCCCCGGCAATGATTACATACCCATGTGCAGGCCGTTTAAACAAACTATGCAGTGTTTGCATGGGACTCGGCTCTCTCTTTGAAATTCAAATTCCGACAAATGGAAGTGAAAGAAAAGAGCGGCGCGGATATTGGCGGAAAAGCTTGTGTTGCAAATCGATTCGAAAATCGGGATTAAAGAAAAGTATTGGGTATTATAAAAAAGAATAATCAGGAAAAGCGGGTGAGATGAGTGGCTGAATTGAAACTGACAAACATAAACAAAATTTTCCCCAATGGCTTTCATGCAGTAAAGGACACAAATTTATCGATTGAGGACAAGGAATTCATGGTTCTTGTGGGTCCTTCCGGATGCGGCAAGACTACGACGCTCAGGATGATTGCAGGGCTGGAGGAGATATCATCTGGAGAATTGAGGATAGGGGACAGAATTGTGAATGAAGTTCCCCCCAAGGACAGGGACATAGCCATGGTTTTCCAAAACTATGCGCTTTATCCCCACATGACAGTCTACGACAACATGGCTTTCGGACTGAAATTGAGAAAGATGCCAAAATCCCAGATTGACAAGCAGGTCAAGACCGCTGCTGAAACTCTCGGCATATTTGAACTGCTTGACAGAAAGCCCCGGCAATTGTCGGGTGGGCAGAGGCAGAGGGTGGCTTTGGGAAGGGCCATAGTAAGAGACCCCAAGGTGTTTTTGATGGATGAGCCTCTTTCCAACCTGGACGCCAAATTGCGGGTGCAGATGAGAAGCGAGCTCATAAAGCTCCACAACAAACTTGCCACGACATTCGTGTATGTTACACACGACCAGACAGAGGCCATGACAATGGGAAGCAGGATCTGCGTCATAAACAAGGGTCTGGTCCAGCAGGTTGCGGATCCCAACACAATTTACGAGAACCCCATAAACAAATTTGTGGCCGGCTTCATAGGCGCGCCTCAAATGAATTTTATCGACGCCTTGGTAAAGAAAAACGGACGGGAAACAATTTTGAGCTTCCATGGCTATGAACTGGTTCTTCCCGGGGACAAGGCGGAGAAAATGAAAGATTACGCAAAAAAAGAAGTTGTCTTGGGTATACGGCCCGAAAGCGTGTACATGGACCCGGAGGGACTCTTGATGAGCGTCGAGGTCACAGAGCATCTGGGGGCCGAGACATACCTTTACCTAGTCAAAGGCGCCCAGCATATAACCGCAAGGGTTAAGCCCGATGCAACCCTTAAAATCGGAGATCAAACATCTGTGGGCTTTGATGCCCGCAAGGTTCATATTTTTGATGCCGAAGACGGCAAATCATTGTTTTATGGGAACGATCAGGAAAAACATACGATGGGGTAGATCGACATGAATATTGGAATAGACATAGGAGGGACCAACATAGCCTGCGGAATGATTGACGAATCGGGCACAGTCGCATATAGGAAGAGCATTCCATCGAAAGGGAACCGTGAAAAAACGGCCATATTGGACGACATTGCAGGCTTGATAAACGAGCTTAAATGCAGGGCTGAAGGAAGCGCGGCAGCCGTTGGAATAGGTGTGCCGGGCATAGTGTCCAAAGACCGTGATTTCATTCAATATTGCCCGAATATAAATCTGTCCCGATTGCATATCAAGAAAGAGATTGAAAGAAGAACAGGACTCGCTGCATTCGCAGACAACGATGGAAATCTCGCCGCATTGGCCGAGCATGAGGCGGGAGTGCTGAAGGGATTTCAAAATGCGGTTCTTTTGACACTGGGCACAGGAATAGGCGGAGGAATAATCGTTGGAGGAAGGGTGATAAGGGGCGCGAACGGACTGGGGGCCGAAGTGGGACATATGGTGATAGGGGAAAACTATTATGACTGCAATTGCGGTAAAAACGGATGTTTTGAAACCTTTGCGTCGGCATCGGCTTTGGTGCGGCATACAAAAAGGCTGCTTGACGGACCGGGAGCCTCTTCGCTGAAAGGTTTGGAGGGGATTGACGCAAAAGCAATCGTTGAAGCGGCGAAAAATGGAGACAGGCTTGCTAACGAAAGTTATTCGAGATTCATACATTACCTGGGAATAGGCATAGTCAACCTCATAAACATATTGGACCCCGAAATCATAGCATTGGGCGGTGGATTGGCCAATGCCGGAGAATTCCTGACTGGGCCGCTCGAGGGAAAAGTTGAATCATTGTTGCTTTCAAGCGATTTTCCCCACGCTGAAATAAAGCTCGCAGGACTTGGAGTGGACGCAGGGATTATAGGAGCAGCAATGCTTGCCAGGAAAATGCAACAATAAAATAATGGGAAAAAATCGGCCCAATGGCGGTTTGATGCGTCCATTGGGCTTTTTGATGCAGGCTGTTTTTTCAAGAAGATTAATTTATTTTTGGGAAAAAATTCACCGGTCCGAAGTTGACAATGCGCTCGTTCCCGTAGACGAAGACCTTAAGGGGATTTCCCTCGACAAGTTTAACTTTTGTGCCTTTTGCGTCAACAAATATATCCAGCAGATGCTTCCTGAAGACAATCCGGTATGAGTAGCTTTTCCAGCCGTCGGGGAGGAAGGGGGACAAATGGATGGTGTCTCCTTTGACCTTGAAACGGCTGAAGCCGTATACAATGCTCATCCAGGTGCCCGCCATAGAAGTTACGTGAAGTCCGTCTTCGGTGTCCTTGTTGATGTTGTCCAGGTCAAGCCTTGCGCTTCTCTTGTACAGATTGTACGCCTTTTCCTCATAGCCTATTTCGCTTGCGACAATAGAATGCACGCATGGCGACAAGGACGATTCATGGACGGTCCTCGGCTCGTAGAAATCGAAGTTTCTTCTTTTTTCCTCTAGAGTGAATTCATCGCCCAGAAAGAAAAGCCCCTGCAGAACATCTGCCTGCTTTATGAAGCAGCTCCTCAGAATCCTGTCCCAGGACCAGTTCAGGTTAAGCGGAAGATTGACCGGATCCAAGTCCTGGACAAGAATCTGCTCCTTGTCCATATAGCCGTCCTGCTGCAGGAAGATTCCAAGTTCGCTGTCCTGGGGGTAATGCATATTTTCAACTATATGCTTGAATTTCCTGATTTCTTCATCGGTCACGCCGTGCCTTGAAGTGAAGGCACAACAGCCTTCGGGGTCGGATTCCTTGTAGCCGCGGAGCGCGCTAATAGTGTACTCCATGCACCAGCAAGCCATTTTGTTTGTGTACCAGTTGTTGTTGACATTGTTTTCATACTCGTTGGGTCCTGTCACGCCAAGAATCATGTAGACATCCTTCTGGGGGACATAGTTGACGCGGCTCGCCCAGAACCTGCTTATTTCAAGCAGAACCTCGAGTCCCTCCGGGTAAAGACAGCCTGTGTCGCCGGTATGGCGGGCGTAGCTAAAAATGGCGTATGCAACGGCTGAATTTCGATGTATCTCCTCGAATGTGATTTCCCATTCGTTGTGGGATTCTTCACCGTTCATTGTGACCATGGGGTAGAGAGCGCCCTCAAGCCCCAGAGCTTTGGCGTTTTCCTTGGCTTTTTCAAGGTGCTTGTATCTGTAGCGCAAGAGGTCCCTTGCCGTTTCTTCACTGCTTGTGCCCAAATAGAAGGGAAGGCAAAAGCCTTCTGTGTCCCAATAGGCGCCTCCCCCGTATTTTTCACCAGTAAAGCCTTTGGGGCCGATGTTGAGGCGCGGGTCGTCACCTGTATAGGTTTGCCTAAGGTTGAAAATGTTGAAGCGGATTCCCTGCTGGGCGGCAACGTCGCCGTCAATCCGTACATCGGAACGATTCCAAATCTCCCGCCAGCGTTCAGTGTGCTCCAGCCGAAGAAAGTCGTATCCAAGACCGCGGATTTTTTCGTTGAGTTTTCTTGCCGTTGTAACAAGCTGTTCCTTGTCGAAATAGCGGCTGCTTGTCACGGTGACAAACTTGGTCATCGTAAAGGTGTCGTTTTTCTTCAGGGAACAGGAAGCCTTTTGGCCGACCAAAAGATCTTGGTCAATCACAAGCGTGTTGTCAATAATTCGGTCGCCGAACAGGAATTCACAGCTTTGGCTGGAAGTGACTGCAAATCCCGTTTTCTTGGTTTCAAGGGTAATGTGGCA
>CAZEHH010000037.1:0-1829 GCA_964512505.1 uncultured Peptostreptococcaceae bacterium | reverse complement strand
TTTGGCTGGAAGTGACTGCAAATCCCGTTTTCTTGGTTTCAAGGGTAATGTGGCAGAAATCCTTTGCCGCCGATTGGTCGATCGGAAGCCAAAAGTTTTCGTTGTAGTTGGAGTCGCAGTTACGGACATTTCCGTCTATGAAAGCGCTGATTGTTACTTCGGGGTTGCCTGAAAGGGCCGTGACCCTGCAGCGGAGCAGAAGGGCTTCCCTCCGGGCCATGTGGACAAATCGCTCGAACTCTATTCTCAGATGGTTCCCCTTCTTCCTTATCTCGAATGACCGGGTCAGAATGCCTGATTTCATATCCAGAGTTCTTCTGAAACTAAAAGGTCTGTCCATGTCTAGGTCAAGCGGCTCCGAATCGATTTCAATATTTGCTCCGATAAGATTGGCACTGTTCAGGACCTTGTGGAAATGCTCCGGATAACCGTTTTTCCACCAGCCGACCTTGGTTTTGTCGGGATAGTATACCCCGGCTATATAGGTGCCTCTTAGTGACTTTCCGCTGTATTTTTCTTCGAAGTTGCCCCTAAGGCCGAAACGGCCGTTTGCGAGGCTCATTATGCTCTCGCACATCAGATTATTTTGGGGGTTAAAACCGTTTTGCACAATTTTCCAAGGGTCCAATTCGAAATAGCTTGTCAAAAGAATCACTCCTCGCGCAAAAGAACCAGTTAGTCAAATCATCCTTCAATTGAATTATATCAAATAGAAACGGTCAGCAAAAATAAATTGAAGACCCCCAATAAATTTGGTATTTTAACAAGGAAGCTGTAAAATGTTGTTTATAGCGGACTAAACGGGTAATAACCGAAAAGGAAAGAGGCAGTCGGAGGAGGCAAAAACCCATGGGCCAAAAAAAATACGATGCCTGCATATTCGACCTGGACGGGGTCTTGGTAGACACCGCGAAATATCATTTCCTTGCATGGGAAAAACTTGCGGAAGAACTCGGCATCGTTTTTACGAAAAAAGACAATGAAAAGCTAAAAGGGGTAAGCAGGATGGATTCGCTCGACATCATACTGCAATTGGGCAATAAGGAATTGCCAATGGAAGAAAAAATGATTCTGGCGGAGAAGAAAAACAAATGCTACAGGAACCATATCGCCGAAATGGACGAGAATGAAATTCTGCCGGGTGCCGTCGAACTCTTGAAACTCTTGAAGGAAAAGGGACTGAAAATAGGGCTGGGTTCGGCAAGTAGGAATGCTCCCGACATACTTGAGGCTACAGGTCTTTACAAATATTTTGACGCCGTAGTCGACGGCAATTCCGTCAAACGGGCAAAACCCGACCCTGAAGTGTTTTTAAAGGGGGCGGAGGCGCTTGGAGTAGAAAACAATAGGTGCGCAGTATTTGAGGATGCAATTTCCGGAATCCAAGCCGCCAAAAGAGCCGGAATGCTTGCAATAGGCGTCGGCAATAAAGAGATCCTTTATATGGCCGACCATGTTGTTGAGGACCTGGTCGATTTTCCGATGGAATTGATATATTGATTGTTTTATTCATACAACCCTAAGCAGATAAGCATTAGCATTAAAGGGCGAGCCATACAGATGAGCCATTCATCTATCGAAAAACATAGATTTATAAAGTTGTAGAGAGCGGATTTAACCGCTCTCTCTATTTTCGTCCTTGTCAATCCATTTCAATGATGGTCCGGCCTTTTGTAGACATTCTTTTAAGGGTTGGCCATTCGTGTCCCTCGCCGGCATGAAAGAGTAGCCACTCTCCTATTGAGCTCATGGATTCTACGGATTCTCCATCTGTGATTTTTTCGGACAGGCCTCCGTCAAGGCCGATCCTGTAAAGACCCTTGCCCGGG
>CAZEHH010000036.1:0-14839 GCA_964512505.1 uncultured Peptostreptococcaceae bacterium | reverse complement strand
TTGCGACGGCGCCTTCTATTCCAAAGCCTTTTGCAATGCCTACATAGTCGGCTTCCTGGCTCAATTCGGTTTCCGAAAGCCTGCCGCCGCAGAATTTTTCCTGCCACTGCCTTACCATCCCGAGAGACCGGTTGTTCATTAGGAGTATAAGTATCGGAAGATTGTATTTCGATACCGTCTCAAGCTCATTCAGGTTCATCCTGAAGCTTCCGTCTCCGGATACAAGCACGATTCGTTGGCCCTTTTTCCCGAAAGCCGCTCCAACGGATGCGCCCATTCCGTAACCCATGGTCCCCAATCCTCCGGACGTCAAAAAGGTTCTGGGTTTTTCAAATTCCCAATACTGTGCGGTCCACATCTGGTGTTGTCCCACCTCCGTGGCAACGGTGATGTCATTTCCAAGCCGGCAATTCAAATATTCGAGTATTTGACGTGGATGAAAATCCTCTTCCGCTCCGGGGCAATTCGCTTTCGGCAGATTCTCAATCCAGTCGCTATGGCTTCCTTGGCCGACAAATTCGGTAAGCAATTCAAGTATCCCTTTCATGTCTCCAAGAATCCAATGTGCCGTTTCGATATTTTTGCCTATCTCGGAAAAATCTATGTCTATGTGCACAACTCTTGCCTTTGGAGCGAAAGAATCTGGAGGGCCGATGACCCTGTCGCTGAAACGCCCCCCAACAGCTATGATCAAGTCGCTTTTGGAAATCGCCATGTTGGCCTCGTGCAGTCCATGCATTCCCACCATTCCGAGTGAAAGGCCGTGGCATCTTGGAAATCCTCCCAAGCCCATCAGTGTGTTCACTACCGGAATGCCTGTTTTTTCTGCGAATTTTTTCAGCTGTCCGGCAGCATTTGCCTGAACGACGCCTCCGCCAGCGTAGATTATGGGGTGCTTGGACTCCATAATCCATTCAGCCGCTTTTACAACATCGCCCTGGACCGAAGATGTCTCCGCAATTTTTTTATCATCTCCTTTTTCTTTGAATTGCGCTTTGGCAAGAAAAATATCCTTTGGCACATCAACGAGAACGGGACCTTTTCTTCCCTCTCCTGCAATTCTGAAAGCGCTTTCCATTGTCTCCTGCAAACCGTTCACATTGCGGACAATAAAATTATGCTTTGTTATCGGCTGAGTCACTGCCGTTATGTCCACTTCCTGGAAAGAGTCCTTGCCCAGCAAATGGCTCGGCACCTGACCTGTTACATATACCACCGGTATTGAGTCCATATAGGCTGTTGCAATAGCCGTGACTATGTTTGTGGCGCCGGGTCCTGATGTGGCAAAGCATACGCCGACCTTCCCCGTTGCCCTTGCATAGCCGTCGGCCCCATGCGCCGCAGCCTGTTCATGACAGGTAAGCACATGCGTGAAACATTCACGGTCTTTATATAAGGCATCGTAAAGCGGTATCACTGCTCCGCCAGGATAGCCGAATATAGTATCCACTTTTTGGCGTTTCAAGCACTCCAATATTATTTGCGCACCTGTCATCATTTCTTTCCCTCCGTCTTTTCCTACTTTTGGATCCAAGACATCATGCTTCTGAGTTCTTTGCCGGTCTCGACCAATGGATGCTCGAGTTCGCGCCTCTTCCTCGCATTGAAGTATGGTCTTCCTGCTGCATTCTCAAGAATCCAGCTTCTTGCGAATTCACCTGACTGTATTTCTCCCAGCACCTTCTTCATCTCTTCTCTCGTATCCTTTGTAACCATTCTCGTTGAAGCCGTGTAGTCTCCGTATTCCGCCGTGTCGCTGACGCTGTATCTCATGTTCTCGAACCCGCCCTCGTAAAGAAGGTCTACGATGAGTTTCATTTCATGGAGACACTCGAAATATGCAATTTCCTTTTGATATCCGGCTTCGGTCAATGTATCGAATCCGGCTTTTATGAGTTCGGTGATGCCTCCGCAAAGCACGCACTGCTCTCCGAAAAGGTCTGTCTCGGTTTCTTCCTCGAATGTAGTCTCAATTACCCCAGCTCGGGTTGCGCCGATTCCTCTGGCGTATGCCAAAGCCAAGTCCTTTGCTTGACCGGAGGGATCCTGATGGACAGCAAAAAGAGCCGGAACGCCCTTGCCGTCTTCATACACTCGTCTCACGAGATGTCCGGGTCCTTTTGGCGCCACCATGAACACGTCTACGCTCTCGTCTGCCACAATCTGTCCAAAATGAACATTGAAGCCGTGCGCGAAAACTAGTGCATCGCCGGGATTCAAGTTGGGCTTTACGGCTGTTTCGTATAAGTTCTTCTGCTTTTCATCAGGTACAAGCATCACGACCAAATCGCTTTCGGCCACCGCTTCCCCTGCCGGAAGAACTTTGAATCCGTCGTTTTGGGCCCTTTCCCAAGACCTGCTTCCCTCGTACAATCCGACAACAACACTCGCTCCGGATTCCTTAAGGTTCAGAGCATGGGCATGTCCCTGGCTTCCATATCCCAATACAGCCACTTTTCTTTTTTTCATCAATTCAAAGTTCGCATCCTTCTCATAATACATTCTCGCCATTTCAATTTCCTCCGTTTTTAGTATTCAAGTACGTTAAAGTCAACCAGTCTGTTAAGATATGTCTTGGCCCTCTTGAAATCATTTTCCTCATCGGCCAATGTAATGCTTAAAAAAGCTTCATCCGGAATACTGCCTTCCTCCATGAGAACTTTTTTCATCCTGAATCCTCTTCTTCTCATAGTGCCTACCACACGCATAAGCATTTCCGGCTCATTTCTTACTCTTGCCCTGATTATGCTTTCGGAATTCATCTGTTGTCCCCCTTTCAACACTATTTTTGGTATAAAAAAACTCCCATCCACGAAACATGCCAAAGACATATTTCAGGGACGAGAGTTGTTCTCGCGTTACCACCCCGGTTCACGTACGGCTCACGCAGTACGCCTCTTCAGGTCGCAGATTTTCATCCGTCAACCCTAGCCATGTAACGGTGGCACTCCGCTCTCGCGGATCCGTCCTCGCCTACTCGGTTTCCCTTTTGGCTTGGAAGCTCGGGAGTGATTAGTATATATCCGTTTCGACACCGGCTCTCAGCACCACCGATTCTCTGTAATCTCACACTGAATATTTTTCTCTCCGTCAACGCTTTTATTATTTTTTGATTTGAACCCAATTATATAGGCGCTTCAATTGCATGTCAACACTTTTTTCAGGATTTTCACAATTATTTTAAACTATCTGAAAATAAGGTTGGCGGCGAAAAGAAAAAGGCATAGGCCTACAGCCCTGTCAAGCCTCTTTATTGCCGATGGAGTCAAAAGCCTTTGGGCTCTCGATCCCATAAAGGATGCGCCGCTCATGAAAAAGATTGTTGCGGAAACGCATCCTGCCGCATAGAGCGCTGTCCCGCTTCCTGCCGGAATCATTCCCGACGCCGCTACGGCTCCGAATGTTCCGGTCCAAAAAACTATGCTCAGCGGATTTATCATCGTGAGTTTTATTCCGTATATAAAGCTTCCGCCGGTTCTTGATTCCTTTGCACTTGTCTCTTTCTTGCCGGCTCCTTTTATATATCCAAAAGCAAACCAGCAAAGGACCATAGCTCCGGCAATCCGCACAAACCATTCCGCACCCTCGTTTGCGGCCATCAGGCCGGATACTGCTGTGAAGGACAAGGCGATGTAGGCCGCATCGACCAGGGCAACTCCCAAGGACATCTTGAAGCCTTCCGCAAAACCCTCTTTCACAGCCTTGTGCAAGAGAGCGAAAAAAACGGGGCCCACCGACAGCTGGAGGGTCATTCCAAGAAGGAAACCCTTGATATAAACCGTCATGAATACTCTCCCCCGTTTATGTCCTCCTTAATGCTTGAGAAAACAATGAATGTCCTTGAATTGGCAACCCCCGGAATCTTTTTAAGCTTTCCCATTATGAAGTCTTCCAATTCGGATGTGTCGGATACCGCCACTTTAAGCAAATAGTCGTATTCGCCTGCCACATGGTGGCATTCCACAACTTCTCCAAGCTCTATCATCTTTTCCCTGAACTTCGGGATGTTTTCAGTTCCCTTCACATCGACAAGAATGAAGGTCAAAAGGCCTTTGCCTATTTTGCGTCTTTCAAGGACAGCTCCATAACCCTTGACTATCCCTTTTTCTTCGAGCTTTCGAATCCTTTGGGCGACAGCCGGAACGGACAACTTGATTTTCTTGCCAATGTCGGAAGCAGTCATCCGCGCGTTTTTCCCAAGAAGCCTGATTATCATATCGTCGATTTCATTCATTAAAGCACGCCCTTTCCATGTATGCACCATAGCTCTTTTCCTTTAAATGCATTATACACTATGCTTTATATGTTTTCGACAATATAATAAATTACCTAATAATTTTAAGTATTATCGCTATCAACTTATTTTTTTATTGATAAAAGCATTTTCTCACACTGTCAGACCCACAAAGGAAAAGCGTAGGCCCGTAGTAGAGCCCAAAAGCAAGAACATCGCCCACCTCAACGTCTTCTATGCAATCCTCGATGTCGAGTATCAAGTGATCGCTGCTTGCCCCGAGAACGAATGATCCCTTGAGCTTTGGCAGCAGCTTGTCGGGTTGTCCGAAGTCTCCTCTTCCTACTGCAAGGAGGGCCCTCTTCCTTTTTCCTTTGTCTTCAAAGACAGGCTTTTCCCCGAAGGCGTTCACCATCATATCTCCTATTGGATGTGTCGGTTTGGTCTTTACCTCCACGACTTCGGCCTTGAGAACGAAAGCGTCCTTCTGGAGGCCGTCTATCCTGCAATCGAAATATTCCTCCATGTCTCTTGCGCAAAGTATTTCCTCGCCGATTCTCAATTGGTTTATTCTTTCCGGCATTTGTCCATCCGCAAGCGGCTTGAGCGAAGATGTCGCTCCACCAGATATTATCTCAAGCCGCCTTCCAATCTTTTTCTCTATTCCTTCCGCAATATTTGAAAGCCTGCCCAGGTTCTCGGAGGTCGGCGCAACCGATCCGTAGCAGCCGAGATTGGTTCCGATTCCCTTGAGGCGAACTCTGTCGAGCTCGTTTTCAACCACCAATGCCGCTTCCAAAAGTTCATCTTCATCAAAAAAACCCTCTCTCAAATCTCCAAGGTCTACCATGAGAACTACCCCATGCGTCTTTTCATTCCTTTCGCATGCATTCTGTATTTCGTGAAGCACCCTTAGCTCCGAGTTGAGGCTGATGTCGACATTGCAAACCAGTTCGTCCGCTTCCGATATCATTGGAATCCTGAGGAGGAGAATTTCCGCATCCACGCCGCCTTTTCTCATTTTGATTATATGGTCCATCCTTGAATCGGCAAGACATGAAACTCCTCCTTCCAGAAATGCCGCTGCAACAGGCAATAGGGCCTCTGCACCCTTTACTACGCCTGCCACTTGAATACCCCTTTCATTGCAGAAGTTCCTTATCGTTTCAGCGTTGTTCCTTATTTTCTTAAGATTTATTTCGAGAACCGGATACATTTGAAACACCCCCCAATGTTTTCTTCATTTTATCATAAAACAAAACGCTGCCGGCAGCGTTTTGTCTTGTTATAAAACCATTACTTTTTTTACTTCAACCGATTCTTCAACGAACCGGCCCTCTGCCCGGGACAAATTTCCCTCCGAAATAAAGCATGCGGTTTTCCATCGAATGATTCTTGGCCCATTCCTCAAGCCCAAGCGACTTGATTTGGCACAAATTATAAACCTTCAGATTGTGCGGATACTTTTCGGCCCCCGATGCCGCGGGTGCAAGCTTGCCGCATGGAAAGGACGAACACTCGTGACAAAACCCGATTCCCTTTGAGCGGACACATTCAAGCGTTTCACAAGCACCCGAATAAAGGGCGCAGCCGTTCTGGTCTCTGCAACCCTTGCAGGCAACCTCTTCAGGGCTTTTGTTCAGCATAGCTGAAAGACCCTTCCTCATTTCCTCAGTTATATTTTTCTCGTGAATTTGGCAATTGAAACAATCCAGCCCGCATGGCGCGGTCATTCTCTTGATATCCATTTGAATCCTCCTTTTTTGTATTTAACGTTCGTTATAGTATATTCATAAAGAAGGCTAGGCAATTATATGCTCAAGCGCCCTTCTTATTTTTTCATCGGGCAAGTCCTCTTCCAAAAGCAGAATCCTTTCAACAAAATTCTGCACTATGCCTACAAGAATTTCTGTAACGGCATCGAGCTTTTCAGGGTCGTCATAATAGCGAGACAATATGTTCCTGTTTCGATCGTATCTCGCCCTTTCCCACTCCATCAGCTTATGCCTTACTTCCTGCCCCTCCTCGTATCCAAGCCACACTTTTATTGCAAGGCGGTAGACAGAACGGTCGTAGCCATCCAGATCCTTTCGTTGCCTTATTGCGTTGAAATAAACATCCTGCAGCGACGAACCCCTTTCGACCTCGCTGTTGAGCCTTTCAATCAATCGAATGAATTCCTTGTATACGATTTCATCAAAAAGCTCCTTCTTGCTATTGTAGTAATAGTAGACCATCGGTATCGAACAGTCCGCCTCTTTCGCTATGTCGCGCACCGACGTTCCATGAAAACCTTTCTTTCCGAACTGTTCTATTGCCACTCTTTTTATCGCTTCCTTTGTGGACATTTCCAAAAGAACGCCTCCTTTCTTAACCTAACGTTCGTTAGTCATTATTATATTATACCGTATTTCCCGCTCTGTCAAGCATCGGCGCCAATTATTTTTACCTTTGCATCGATTCTTCAATTTGAAACGGTCTGCATATTTCTTTCCCGCCAATTTCATTTTCTGCGGATTCCATCAACTTCCAATCCGTCGAGAAGTTTTTCCGCGAGTCGCTTCTTAAGGTCGGCCTCTACGGCAAGCTCAATAATCTCTATTGCCGTCTGATCGGGCCTGCCTTCTCCCGGTTTTTTTTCATAACGCCCGGCAAGATTTTCGAGATGGGCTTTTTCTATCTCCCTGAACAGTCCGTAAACGCTTTCAAATTGATTTTCCATAAGTACGAAAATTTTCTGTATGTCCTTTAGCGACAATACGCTCTTTAGCCGATAAAGCATTATAAGATGTTCAACCTGCTCTTTGCTGTACTTTTTCCTGTGGGGACGCTTTATTACTTTTGCCTTCACGTAGTTGTTGACCATCGTTTTTGTAATGACCTTTTGGTTTTCATCCCTCTCGTATACCTTGAGCTTTTCATCGAGAAAAACCAAAATCTGATCCATGTACAAATCGATGTCGGGTATTGTCTCCGGCGGAATCCCCGGAGCATTCAAAAATTCCTCTATCTTCTTTCTCATTCTGTTTCCTCCTATACTTTATTGGTTTTTTTATTCGCAGCAAATCATTTTGGGGCAATCCTGAAAGCGTTTCTTGTTTTTTGGGATTAATCTTGTTATAATCAATATATCACATAGTAACGCATACTACATAGGAGGTTTTTTATGTTTTTCAAAATTCGCGAGCCGGTAAACAGCATGACCCATCTCTTCGGTGCGATTCTTTCGGCAATGGGACTCGTCTGGATGCTTTTTAAGGTTCTCAGGCAGCCTTCACCGGAATATTTGATTTCTGCGCTTGTTTTCGGCGCAAGCCTGATTCTCCTATACAGCGCATCCACCTGCTACCATTGGCTGGTGGCCTCATCAAAAACGATAAAACTGCTCAGGAAAATAGACCATTCCATGATCTACGTTCTCATAGCAGGCACATACACTCCAATATGCATTCTTGCCCTACCGAGACCGCTTGGGCTGTATCTTCTTGCCGGAATTTGGATTCTGACTCTTACCGGCATAATAATGAAGCTGGCATGGCTCGGCGCGCCAAGGTTCATCTATACTTCATTCTATCTCTTTCTCGGTTGGCTGGCGGTATTTTTCATAATGCCCATATACAGGACTCTTCCGCTGCCCGGTTTTATACTTTTGATTTCGGGCGGAGTTCTATACACCGCGGGGGCTTTGATTTACGCATTCAAACCTAAAAGGCTCCATCTTTCCGTTTTCGGATTCCATGAAATTTTCCATCTCTTCATACTTGGGGGAAGCCTTTCACATTTCATAATGGTCAGCAGATATCTGCTTCCTGCAATGTGAATATATTCTCTGTTTTTTTATCGTAATGGTTGCAAAGACAACTATGCCGTGGTATAGTTGTCTTTGCAACCATTATTTATTTTAGGGGAGGATGACATGCACAGCTCAAATATGTCACTTGGCAAATATGTCTCAATCATACACAGGCACGGCAGGATTTTCATCGACGAAAAACTTGGCCAATACGGAATAGGGAGCGGCCAGGCGCCCTTTCTGATGGCCCTCTACCATAATGACGGCATCCGGCAGGAGGATCTTTGCAAAAGCATCAATATAGACAAGGGCACCACAGCAAGAGCTCTCAAGAAGCTTGAGTCGTCCGGATACGTGTCGAGGCAAAGGGATTCTTCCGACAAGCGCGCCTACAGCATACACCTTACGAAAAAGGCTTTGGATTTCAAAAGCGAGCTCAGAAAAATTATTTCGGAATGGACCGACGCATTGGCAAACGGCCTTACCGAAGAGGAAGTATTTAAAGCTTTCGAGCTGCTTGAAGCCTTGGCAAAAAACGCAGTTGATCAAACCACTGCACTTCACCGAACCAAAGAACAGGAGAAAACGCTATGAACGAAAGAAGCGAACGACTCGGAAACGAAAAAATCAGCAAGTTGCTTTTCAATATGTCAATGCCTGCAACAATAGCCATGATTGTAAATGCTCTATACAACATCGTCGACACAATTTTTATAGGCAGGGGAGTAGGCACATTGGCAATAGGCGGACTTACAATAGCCTTCCCGATACAGATGATTATAATGGCCTTCGCCCAGATGATTGGGATAGGATCGGCATCTGCAATTTCCAGGAGCCTTGGCGCCGGAAAGATTGAAAAAGCCGACCATGTTGCAGGAAACTCCTTCGTTGCAATACTTGCCTTAAGCTCAGTGCTTATGTCATTAGGATTCATGTTCACAGAACCGCTCCTAAGGATTTTTGGGGCAAGCGACGCAATACTGCCATATGCCAAGGACTACATCACCATAATATTCATGGGAAGCGTTTTCTTTTCTTTCACCGTTTCCTCAAATAATCTGGTGCGAGCCGAGGGAAATGCCAAGGTCGCTATGATTTCAATGCTAATCGGCACAGTCATCAACATAATCCTTGACCCCATTTTCATTTTTACACTTGACATGGGCATTAAAGGAGCCGCATTGGCAACCATAATATCGCAGTTCTGCTCGTTCGTATTCATGACTCACTACCTTTTCAGCGGAAAAAGCACGCTGAAGGTTCGTTGGCACCACCTAAAACTCGATGCAAGCATCCTGAAGGAAATATTTACAGTGGGTCTTGCTTCATTTTCACGCCAAGTAGCCGGAAGCGCTGTAGCAATAATAGTAAACAATTCTCTTGTTTTCTATGGAGGAGATATGGCAATTTCCATCTTCGGAATCATAAACCGGGTAATCATGTTCCTATTCATGCCCATGTTTGGAGTAGTGCAAGGCGTTCAACCCATTGCCGGCTTCAACTATGGGGCGCATAAATACGGCAGGGTAAGGGAAGTCATAAAGATTGCAGTTATTGTTACTGTAATATACGCAAGCATCAGCGTTACCATAGCTCAATTGTTCCCATCTGCAATCTTCAGCATATTCACATCAGATAGCGATTTTATCTCCCAGGGCGTCCCTGCACTTAGACTGGTATTGATGATGCTTCCCATAGTGGGCATACAGATAGTGGGAGCCTCCTTATTCCAGGCCTTGGGCAAGGCCGCTCCATCCCTGTTTCTTTCTATGCTCAGGCAGGTATTGTTTCTGGTTCCATTGCTTCTTTTCCTGCCGAGAATTGGTAACTTGGGACTGACCGGAATATGGTTGTCATACCCGCTTGCAGATTTTCTATCAACGGCAGTTACTGCTTTATTGCTAACAAGGGAACTTGCATCCATGAAAGAATGCGCGGACGCTCCCGCGGAATCTGCTTGTGTCTAAAAAATCCTTATCCACAAAATATTGTGCATAGTGTGGACAAAACCGCCTTTCATACCCAACAAATGGGTTGATAAGGCGGTTTTTATCAAATGGTGCCCAATATTGCGGTCGCCCTTGCCGGGGATCCGTCCGCATCGATTGTTTTGAGCGGCATGCATGAAAACCAAAAGAATCCTTCGCCTGCAAGTTTGTCCAGGTTTTTTAGATTCTCGACTATGACCATTTCCTTTCCGAGAAAAACCCGGTGGTTGGCAAGGGTGCTGTCTGCTGTGGGGTCGGCGGAAATGTTGTCGAATCCCACACCCTTGAGCTTGAAGGATGCAAGATATTCTGCAGCCCCATTTTCGAGGCATGGAAAATTACCGTAGTATTCGTCTTTTCCCCAATACTTGCTCCACCCTGTGTGGAACAATACATAATCCGCTTGGCTTATTTGTTTTTCGGCTCGTTCAAGGATTTTTTTGCCTATTTTCCCTTCTTGCGCCGAAACATCGACCACAAATGCCTTCCCGAAGAAATGTCCGGCGTCATAGCTGTCGAGGGTTTTTCCGCCCGGAAACAAGTGTGCGGGCGCATCCATATGCGTTCCCGTATGCGAATACATGGTAAGCTTTTTTTCTTTGAAACCGTCTTTTTCGATTGTGTTGGCCTCCATTATTTCGGGCGGCTCGGTTCCCGGGAAAACAGGCATTCCCGGCTCTATCAAATGCGTCAAGTCCAATATTTCCATATTCTTTCCTCCCAAAAAACAAATTACTGACAAGGATTCCAAGACCCTTTTACCTACAGTTTACGCCAATTCCTGCATCTGCGCCATATGCAGGCGGCTTTTGCTGTATAATATAATCATAAAAAGGAAGGGGTGCTTGAAATGAAATTGTTCATAGATGCCGACGGTTGCCCGGTGGTTTCGCTCAGCGTAGACATTGCAGCCAGGCATGGAATAGGCGTTTTCATCGTAAAAAACTACGCCCATGAAATCGAAAGCGATTACGCCACCGTGGTGACAGTTGACAAATCATTGGACAGCGCCGACTATTACATAGCAAACCATATCAGCCCGGGCGACATAGCAGTAACTCAGGACTACGGCCTGGCGGCAATGGTTTTGTCCCGCGGCGCAAAATGCATTACACAGAACGGACTGGTCATATCAGACGCCAACATAGGAAGCCTCCTTGACCGACGTCACATGAACCGAATAATACGGAAGAGAGGCGGACGCGGAACCCGTTTCAAAAAAAGAAACCCCGAAAACGACCGCGTTTTCGAGGCAAGTCTTGAAAGGCTCATGGATGCCAATTCTTAGCTCTCGGTGCCATTGCTTGCCACTTTTTTGACATTGAGCTCGTAAAGATCGTTTCTTCGATTTTTCCAAAGGGTGACGGTGCCGTCCCTTCTGGCTCTCTTGAGAAGTTCGAGGTCCAGATCCCCTACAACAACCATTTCAATGTTGGGGGTGCATTCACCCATTATGCCGTCACGGGGAAATGCGAAATCGGATGGCGTGAATATGGCCGACTGCGCGTATTGTATGTCCATGTTTTCAACCTGTGTCAGGTTGCCGACTGTTCCTGCAATGACTGTATAGACCTGGTTTTCCACCGCCCGGGCCTGGGCGCAATAGCGAACCCTCATATACCCCTGCCTCTCGTCTGTGCAGAAGGGTGTGAATATGATTTGCGCACCTTTTTGTGTCACTATCCTGGATAGTTCCGGATATTCTATGTCGTAGCATATCAGTATGGCGATTTTGCCGGAATCCGTATCGAAAACCTTGATTTCGTTTCCGGGAGAAATGCCCCACCACCGCTTCTCGTTGGGTGTGATATGAATCTTGTACTGCTTTTCTATGGTTCCGTTTCTCCTGAAAAGGTAAGCCACATTGTAAATGCCTCCATCTTCCTCGACAAAGTGGGATCCCCCTATTATGTTCACATTGTATTTGACTGCAAAGCCAGTAAACATTTCAATATAGGGTTCAGTGTATACTGTCAGCTTCCGGATTGCGTCGCTGGGAGACTTTCCTCCCAGAAACGAAAGCAGCTGGGTGGTGAAAATTTCCGGAAATACCACGAAGTCAGATTTGTAATTGGATGCGATATCCACAAAATACTCGCATTGGTTGGCAAACTCCTTGAAGGATCCTATGCTTTTCATCATGTATTGTATTACACAAGTTCTGACCGGAAATGCCGTCTTGAAGTGCTTCTTGGTCTTGGGATGGAAATCCACATTGTACCATTCCATGATTGTGGCATATTTGAGGGAGGCTTCATCATCCGGAAGATAGTTGCGGTTTATGCGCTTGACAACAAATCCATTGCTGAGCTGGAAGGTCAGTATCGGGTCCCTGAGATCGTGACGCATAACCTTGCGCACATACTCGGCCGGAGTCAACTCGCCTGCGTATTTGTGGTAGTTGGGGATTCGCCCGCCGATGACTATGCTTTTAAGATTCCAGTCCCGCGCCAGGTCCTTTCTTGCCTCGTAAAGCCTTCTCCCGATTTTCATGCTCCTGTACTCTGGATGCACCATTACCTCTATTCCGTAAAGATTATATCCCTCCGGATCATGGTTGCTGATTGTCCCCTCCCCTGTGATTTCATCCCATGTGTGTTGGTCGTCGTATTCATCGAAAGTAACAATCAGGCTAGAGCTCGACCCTATGATTATACCGTCATATTCGACGCAAATCTGCCCCTCCGGAAAAAGTGATATATGGCTCTCCAGCTGGTCGACGCGCCATGGATCCATTTCAGGAAAACAAATTTTCTGCAGAGCTATTATTTCGCCGAAATCCTCCCTCTTTATCTGCCTGACAATGAGTTTTTTCTCAAATTTTGACAAGTCAATATTTGGCATTTTAATCTTCTCCCTTTTTTTGTTTGTTCATTTATACCCATTTTTAGACTGTCGCCACCATAAAGCAACCCCAGCGGACTCTGCCGACCCAATCATGCCCATCCAAAAAACGCGCGGATTTGCCGTATTCATTTCATTCGAACGCAAACACAGCCCGCGATTTAATTTATGGAATTAAAAAAAGCCTCTCATTTGATAGGCTTTTAGGGGTAAATCAAGCATCTGTCTGATTTTCTCCGGCATCGTTTCTTCGAAAAAACGCCTTATCTCCAAGCCATGCTTCTATGGCCTCTACGGCTTTGTCGATGTCCTCATAAAATATTTCCAAATCGTATTCGGGAACATTTTTTATAGAATAGTCATAAAGACCGTCATAATAGGATTCCATCAGATATCGTATAACCTCAGGATATTCATTGTTTTTCACCTGGCTGACCAGCCGGTCCGCAACGTCTCCCCCAAGGCGTTTCCTTAAGGCTTCGATTGCGCCTATGATCTGCTTTTCCGTTTCAGGTGAAACGTAGTCCTCCGCTATTATTTTGACCCGGTTTTCAATGCTTGTGTCTACCAGTATGTGGATTCCCCTCTTCATGGCTTGAAAAAAGTTTTCCTTGAGGTGCAGGTCTCCGATGCGTTTGCTCTCGCTTTCGAGTATGAAATAGTCGTCCCAATCCTTGAGATTGTCAAAAAGAAGTGTGTCGAACCTCTTCTGGCTCGGACCTCTTCCACCGAAAGGTATCCTTCCGAAAACAGACCCCGAATTGCTGGCATGGGCTTCAAGGTCGACTGTGTGGATTCCCCTTTTGCTTAGTTTCTTGAGAATTTCAGTCTTGCCCACCCCTGTTCTGCCGTGAAGAACCACAAATGTCAGCTCTTCGACATCCTTTTCCAGATAATTGTTTACAAGGTTCCTGTATGCCTTGTATCCGCCTTCGAGCTGGAGCACATTTCCCATTCCGAGAGCCCTGAAAAAAGCCACTACGGAACGGCTCCTCATTCCCCCTCTCCAGCAATAGACCACAACCCTCTCGTATTCGGACGACAGGTCCTTTATTTCAGTATAGAGACTCTCCAGTTTGCTCGACGCCACCCGTATTCCTTCGAGTTTCGCCCCGTTCCTGTCCTCTTTGTATATTGTCCCTATCCTCGCCCTTTCATCATTGTTGAAAAGGGCCATGTTGTGAGCCCCTTCAATGTGGTCTTCCTCAAATTCGCCTTCAGAACGAATGTCGACAAAAATGTATCCTTTTCCTTTAAGTGCTTCCTCAACGCTTATGGCTGCTTTTTCATCCATAATATATACCATTCCCCATTTTCCGCTGTGCTTGCCGCCTTATTGTTTCAGCCTTATGCCTCCGTCTTCCAAATCTATCATGTGCTGCTTGAACAGTCTGCCTACGGCCCTCTTGAACGCCCTTTTGCTCATGCCGAAACGGTCCCTTATTTCATCGGGTTCGGACGAATCGTTGAAAGGCAAAAACCCTCCGGTATTCTTAAGTTCCTCAAGCAGCATGTCGGCGTCCTCGTCCATTGTTGCGTACGCCTTTTTCCTGAATGTCAGATTGAGTTTCCCGTCTTCCCTTGCCGAATCCACCCATGCATCAATTTTTTCACCCATCTGGAAAATCTTGAACATCTCCCTTTTGGGAATCATCCCATGGTAGAGGTTGGAAACAGCTACAAAGGCACCCATTTCCGGGTTGATGTCGTAAACCGTTCCCCAAACCGCGTCGCCCTCCTTGAAGGTGCTTTCGCTGCTTAGGGTATTTGATATTTTCATTGTTGCGCACAGCCTGCCGCTCTTGTCCTCGTACAGCTTTACCAGAACCCTTGCGCCCTCTTTGATTGTGCCCCTCTGTTCCTTGAAGGGAAGGAAGAGGTCCTTTTCCAAACCCCATTCCAGGAAAGCTCCAAAATCTGTGACCGACTTCACCGACAACAAGGCTATTCCGCCCATTTCCAATCTCGTCTGCTTTGTTG
>CAZEHH010000035.1:0-14847 GCA_964512505.1 uncultured Peptostreptococcaceae bacterium | reverse complement strand
TTCTATCTGAAAATCCTGTCGCGAACGATTGTTTGGCTTCTTTTGGGTCCGATGGACACTATCTTGATTGGAACATCCACCAGTTCTTCAATCCTGTTGACATATTTCTTCGCGTTTTCAGGAAGGTCGTCAAAGCTTTGGGCCCCTGTTATATCCTCTTTCCAGCCTTCGAATGTTTCATAAACAGGCTCGGCATCCGCCAAATCCTTGAGGCTGGCAGGAAAATGCTCCACTTTTTCGCCTCTTATTTCATAGCCGGTGCAAATTTTGAGTTCGTCTATTCCCGTGAGGACATCAAGAAGCATAAGCGCTATTGATGTCATTCCGTTTATTCTTGCAGAGTATCTCACCATTACCGCATCGAACCAACCGCAACGCCTCGGCCTTCCGGTTACCGTGCCGAATTCGTTTCCGGCTTTGCGTATGATGTCTCCGGTTTCATTGTCCTGCTCCGTAACAAAAGGCCCTTTGCCGACCCTTGTGGTGTAAGCTTTTGCTATTCCCAAGACTTCTTCTATCATGTTTGGCCCTATTCCAGTTCCTACAGCGAAGCCTCCGGAGATTGGGTGAGAGCTGGTCACAAACGGGTATGTTCCGAAATCGATATCGAGAAGGGTTCCTTGCGCGCCTTCGAAAAGAACCTTTTTGCCTGATTTCACAGCATCATAAAGCCTCACCGTTGTGTCTTCCACATATGGCCTGAGCTTTTCGGCATATTCCAGATAAGTTCCAACCATTTTGTCCTCGTCGAAGGGTTCTCCTCCATATATCTTTTGTATCACATTGTTCTTTCTCTTGAGCTGAAGTGAAAGTTTCTCTCTGAAAACCTCTTCATCCATCAGGTCGCAGATTCTTATTCCGCTTCTTTCAACCTTGTCCATATAACAGGGGCCGATTCCATTTTTTGTCGTTCCGATTTGCTTGTCCCCGCGGGAACGTTCGGCCAAATCGTCCAATCCCTTGTGGTATGGGAAAATCAAGTGTGTACGGTCGCTAATTCTTATATTTTTGGTGCATATGCCTTCTTTTTCAAGTTTTTCAACTTCTATTAGAAATCCTTCCGGATCAAGAACGACTCCATTGCCGATTATATTTATGGCCTTTGGATTCAATATGCCTGACGGAATCAGTCTGAGAGCATATTTTTTGTCTCCGACTACAACCGTATGTCCGGCATTGTTTCCTCCCTGTCCGCGAACGACAACATCTGATTGGCTCGCCAGAAAATCGATTACCTTGCCTTTTCCTTCGTCGCCCCATTGCGCTCCGGTGATAACTACTGTTGACATGATTACACCTTCCTTATATGTGATGGTTTCTTGTTTGCTAACCCATTAAATATTAACAGAGTTTTCACCCTCCGTCAATTTTATACGAATATTTCCCTCTTTTTTCTTCAAAATATTCGATACGGTATGCAAAAAAAGCGTCCTGCCCGATTCGCAGAACGCCACCACTTCTATATTATGCTTCTTTGCTTTCCAAATACGCATTCAAGTCATCTATTAGTTTATTAGCGTCAATGCCGTGAACCACAGCAGCTTCACTTATTTTTTCGCTGCTTGCAACCGGGCATCCTATGCAGTGCATTCCATGCTTCATGAAAATAGCCGCTGTTGATTGGTCTATATCGAGAACTTCAGTTATTATCATGTCCTTGGTTATTTTTTTTGACACATCCTCACCTCCCAGTTAAGTAATTATACCTTATGAAAAAATTTTTTCAAGTTTTTGTGTCTTGCTTCAAACAATTGTTCGATTGTCCACATTATCCACAGTTTTATCAACAATTTTCACTTTTCTGTGGGGAAAACCATGCTTCTTTCGAAATGCTCATATAATAATAGCAGCAGAATATTCGTCCCTTTTCGAAAAACACATGGGGATTTTTTTTCATTATTTCCCTTATCCGCCATTCTTCTATTTCCTGCTCCTCGAAAGCCTCTACTATTTCTTTTTCAACGACAAATCCTGCCTTTAAATAAGTCTTGTACGCTCTCTCGTTGAATTTTGCGGCCTTCAGGTAAAGCTTCTCCATCTTCATTTTTACAAAATACATTTCCAAAAAGCCGCTTAAGGCCAATGAGCCGTATCCTTCCCCCAGTTTGGCGGGATCGAGCACTATCCCCAGTTCGCTTGTCCTTCGGATATGGTTGATTCTTTTCATCGATATATAACCTATGATCTCTTCATTTTGTGCGACAATGGCAAAACATTTTTTCCTTATTCCGGAGGTTTTCATGTAGTGCCAAAGGCTTCTTTCCCCGTAAGTCAGTCTTGGAAAATTGTAATGGAGAAAGAGCGGGTCGTCATGGAATCCCCACCTTGCCATGGCTTCGACATCCTGGCGCTTGAGTTCCCTTATGGCAACGTGTTTTTCCACCGGCAACGCTTCCCTTCTCTTTAAACCGTCCTCTGGATGCTTCCAAATTTAGTGTATTTGCCCAGCCATGCCAGCTCCACCGTGCCCGTAGGGCCGTTCCTTTGCTTTGCTATGATTACCTCTCCTATGTTTTTCTTGTCCGAATCCTCATGGTAGTATTCATCCCTGTAGAGGAACATCACAACATCCGCATCCTGTTCGATTGCCCCTGAATCCCTGAGGTCGGAAAGTATGGGCCTGTGGTCGCTTCGTTGCTCCGGCGCCCTGGAAAGCTGCGAAAGTGCTATTACAGGGCATTCGAGTTCTCTGGCAAGGCCCTTCAAGCCCCTTGAGATTGCCGATATTTCCTGTTGGCGGCTTTCGCTTCTTGAATCCGAAGACATGAGCTGCAGATAGTCTATCAAAATAAGATCCAGGCCCGTCTCCATTTTTAGCCTTCTTGCCTTGGCCTTTATTTCCATTACGGTTATTCCCGGAGTGTCGTCTATATGGATTTTAGCTTTCCCAAGCGGGACAGTCGCCCCTGCAACCCTTATCCATTCGTCTTCCGTCAATTTGCCTGTCCTGATTTTTGTAATCTCTACATGGGCCTCAGAACTCAGCATTCTTTGCACCAGCTGCTCTTTTGACATCTCCAGGCTGAAAAGAGCTACAGACTTCTTGTCCTTGACCGCAATGCTTTGTGAAATGTTGATTCCCAAAGCCGTTTTACCCATTGAAGGCCTTGCCGCTATCAATATGAGGTCGGACTTCTGCAGTCCGGACGTCATCCTGTCAATATCGCTGAAACCTGTAGGAAGTCCCGTGTATCCGCTTTCCGAATTCGCAAGAATCTCCATGTAGTCGAGAGTGTCCTGAAGGACATCCTTTAATTCTGCAAATGCCTGTGTGCTTTTCTTTTGGGATATTTCAAAAATTCGACGCTCGGCTTCATCCAAAAGCCTCTTTACATCTTCTGACGCATAGCCTTTGTCTACGATAACCTTTCCCGCATCTATCAAATGTCTCAGAATGGCTTTTTCCTCGATTATATCCGCATAATATTTTGCATTCGCTGTAATCGGAACAGCATTTGAAAGATCTGCAAGATATGAAATGCCTCCCGCGGACTCCAAAATACCGGCTTTCTTCAATTCCTCGGAAACCGTCACCATGTCTACCGGTTCATTCCTTGCATACAGCTCCAGCATGGCTCGATATATTTCCTTGTGGTTCTCCTTGTAGAAATGTTCATCCCTGAGTTTTTCCGTTGCCGATATGACCGCCTCGCGGTCCAATAGCATTGCGCCCAGGACCGATTGTTCGGCATCTATGTTGTGTGGAGGAATCCTTCCCAAATAATCCATTGGTTCACCTGCCCCGATAATTTATATTTGTTTGTTCTATAAAGGAATGACCATTTCCTTTATTCCACTCTGTTTTCTATTTCGCCGATCTTTTCAATCCAAAGCTTGACCGTATCTCCCTTTTCGATGTATTTCGGCGGATTGAATCCCAAACCCACTCCTGCCGGGGTGCCGGTAAGTATGATGTCCCCTTTTCTGAGAGTCATTCCTTTTGAAAGGTCTTCAATTATATAAGGGATGTCGAATATCATTTGTTCGGTGTTTGAATCCTGCCTGAGTTCTCCGTTTATCCAGGCCTTCATGTCCAATTTTACGGGAAACGGTATTTCGTCCTTTGTGACTATCCATGGCCCCATTGGAGAAAAACCGTCAAAACTTTTTCCTTTGAACCACTGTTTCTTGCCGCTTTGGACCTTTCTGGCGCTGACATCGTTTGCAATCGTGTATCCAAAAATATAATCTTCGGCGTTTTCCCTTGATATGTCTTTCCCTTCCTTGCCGATTATAAGAGCCAATTCCACTTCATAATCGAGTTGCGAAACAAGCCCCTCATTTGCCGGGATGGCGTCCCCGTCTCCTGTGATGGGCCAAGCCGCCTTTGAAAAATAAATCGGTTCTTCAGGCATGTCCACTTTCAAGGTCGGATAGGACTTGCGCACTTCCATTACATGGTCTGAATAGTTGGTTCCAAGACAGATCAGGTTTCTGGCAGGATATTTTATTGGCGCGCAAAGCTTTACATCGTCCAAACTGATTTCGTCATATTGAAAACGGTCCCTGATCTCTTCAAGGGCTTTGATAAACTCGTCATCCCCGAGCTCAAGAAGCCCGGCAATGTCCATTTCCATCTCTATTCCGCTTTTTGAAAGCAAGTCCTTGAGCTTTATTACAGCAGTGTTGTCCCTGCTGAGGACTCCGGCATGTTCTTTGCCGTTTTGCATGTATGTCAACAGTCTCATTTTTTTCCTCCCTTTAAAATGAATCCCTTCCGCCAAGCGCATTGCTTTGAGCATTGCCGAGCAAGACGGATTTCAATACGTCAGGCTTCTACAACATTGACTTTAATCTTTGCTGTGACTTCCGGATGAAGCTTGATTTCAACTTCATGCATACCCATTTCCTTTATGTGTCCGTCCATGATTATTTTTCTTTTGTCCACGCTGAGCTTATGGTCTTTCTTTAAAGCCTTTGCTATATCCATTGAAGTGATGGACCCGAAAAGCCTACCACCTTCACCGGCCTTTCCCTTTACTACAATCTCAAGCTTTGACAGACTCGCTTCCATATCCTTTGCCTGATCCAGCAATTCCTTCTCTTCCCGCGCTTTCGCCGCTTTTTTCTTGTTCAATGCGTTTACATTTCCCTGCGTAGCCTCTTTTGCCAACCCTCTCGGCAAAAGGTAGTTTCTGGCATGGCCGTCGCTTGCGTTTATTATTTCGCCTTTTTTTCCTGTCCCTTTTATGTCTTTCAGCAATATTACCTTCATCTTCAATTATCCTCCTTCGCAAGATACTCGTCTATGGCTGCAAGAAGCATATTCCTGGCCTCTTCCGTCGTTATGCCTTCAATTTGCGTGCCGGCAACCGTCAGATGGCCTCCGCCGCCCAATTTTTCAAGTATTACCTGTACATTCATGTCTCCCAGCGAACGTCCGCTTATAAGAATTTCGCCTTCGCCTTTGCTTCCTATTACAAAGGATGTATTGATGCCTTTTATGTTGAGCAAAGCATCGGCAGCCTGAGCCACCACAAGCTGTACATTGCCGCCGCATTCAGTACATACGGATATTGCGATTCCATCCCGTATGATTTCGGCCTTTCTTACGATGTCTGCCCTTGAAACAAACATCTCAAGATCATCCTGGAACAATTGCTTGACCTCCGTGGTGTCTGCCCCTGCCCTTCTCAAAAATGAAGCGGCTTCAAAAGTGCGGACTCCCGTCTTGAATGAAAAATTCTTTGTGTCAACCATTATCCCTGCCAAAAGAGCTTCAGCCTCAATTTTTTCAAGAGTCATCCGTTCTTCAATATACTGGAGTATCTCCGTCACCAGTTCGCTTGCAGACGATGCATACGGCTCAAGATATCTGAGCACTGTATTTTCAATAAACTCGGTTCCTCTTCTGTGATGGTCTATCAGAACTATTCTGTTCGTCATTTCCAGGAGTTCCGGGCATTGTACAAAACTCGGTCTGTGGGTGTCTACGACAATAACCAATGTCTTGTCGTCACAAAGTTCCTGTGCCTTTTGTGGAGTTATGAAAGCATACGACTTGTTGCCCTTGAATTTGCCGTATATCGCCTCGATATTCCCTTCGTTGCCGTTCATTACTACGAAAGCGTCTTTCCCTCTGTTTAGAGCCATTCTGTAGACGCCTATCGCCGCGCCGTAGCTGTCCATGTCCGGCATTTTGTGGCCCATTATTATGACCCTCGAACTTTGATCGAGCAATTGCTTCAAAGCATGCGAAACGACTCTCGCCTTGACTTTGTTCCTTTTTTCCAGAGCCTTTGTCTTTCCGCCGTAAAAATCAAAAATGTTTTCATTTTTGACAACCGCCTGGTTTCCGCCCCTCCCCAATGCCAAATCGAGTGCAGCCACCGAGTCGTCCTCCAGTTGCCCAAAATTGCCTTTTCTGACCGAAACTCCGATGCTGAGAGTGACCGGTATCTTGTTGCCCAAGTCAATTTCCCTGACCTCATCCAAAATGTCGAATTTTTTTGCAATTTGGTTCTCCAGATAGCGGGCGTCGAAGAAAACCACATACTTGTCCTTCTGCAACTTTTTGATTATGCCGTTCATCCTGGTTGACCAGAGGCCCAAACGCCTGTCTATCTCAGCAACAACCAAAGGTCTTTCGCCTTCTTCCGTGCTGCTGATTACATCATCGTAATCGTCGACCTCTATCTGTGCAAGAGCCGTTTTCTCCTCTTCATACCGAATTGACAGCTTGCTCAATTCGGTCCTGTCTATGAAATATAAAATTACTATATATCTGTCTTTTTCCGCCTTGACGACATTGTGAAGCGTCTGATAAAGCCTGCCTTTGATGGTGAACCTGATTTCCTGGCCGTACCCGGCATCTTCCTTCAGCAACTCTGCCATCTTGAATCCCGGAACTATTTCCTCCATATTTCTTTCAAGCAGGTCCTTTTCCTTAACAGCTTCAGAAAATTTTGAGTTGTACCAAGTAACAGTTCCGTCAAATTCAAGAATTATAAGCGGTACGGGCAAATTCAAAATTGCATATTTTGATGCTGAATCTATTTCCGAAGAAAGGCTTTCTATATATTGCGTCCATTTTTTCTTTCTGTTGTAGCTTGTTTTCCAATTATAGTAGGTCAGATACACAAGCAATACAATTCCCAAAATTCCGTATATGCGGTTATACGCAAGAATTATCAATGTGAGTATCCCGATAATCCACAAATATATCTTGGTGTCTGGAACCAGGGCTTTAAAAAACCTGTTTCTGCTCATGCATTCACCTCCATGTCAATTTTCCTTCAATTCCATTCGCCTTATGTTTATTATTGAATCCAAAATTCCCAGTATTGCCGCCATGATTGAAAATGATGGAATTAGCAGAAATAAAATGCAAGCCGTTATTCTGAAAAACCTGGGCAATTTGAATTTTTCCATAAAGAACATTATGACCGCAAGCCCCTGCAATAGAAATGCAATCTGGAAAAGATAAAAAACATTCAAAAATAATGCCTGTCCATTGACTATATCCATTTTGTCGGCAGCGTATGACAGTGTGATTATAACCAAAAGCCCCATCATTATGTTTCGCGGAAGACTGAATCTGCTGAATTTACCCAAAGGCTGGAATTTAAAGCCTGTGCGCTTAAGGACGACTCCGGAAACAAGATAATTGACATAGGCCGAAGCTATCGAACCGAATATTATACTCGAAGGTATAAGCGTAAGCATTGTGTTTTTCATTGTTTCCAGGCTGCGGATGATTTCCGCCGTTCCTCCTCCGTCGCCCAGAAAGCTTTTTTGGTATTCAACAACACTGGTGAAAACTTCTTCCATTTGTACCAATGAATTGACTCCCATTATATATGTTGAAATGGTAAATGTCATAAGGGTGGCTGCCAGAGATGCCGCAGATCCCGCAACAATTATCGAACGCACATTTCTGCCCTGCTTTATCATGGTTCCCATGACAGAAGCGTTTATTCCCGAAATCAGAGCTATATATATCCCTACCAAGGGGCTTGAAAAGCTTGCGATTATTATCGATGCGGCAGTAACTGCAAGCATTGTATACTTCAAGTTGTGTCTCACGGCTGCAATTATGAAAGGAACGGGTATGAAAACCAAAAAAAACGATAAAAATGGTATATAAAAGCCTGCAATCGCAAAAATGACCGCTATTATTGAAAGCATGGCCGATTCAACCAGTGCTTTTGTTCTTTCCCTTGCATTCAAATGCCTTTCACTCCCTTTAATTATAACAACTTTTTTATTCGGTGTATTTGAATTTTAACACGATTCAAGCCTCGATTCAAATAAAGCGGATTTTGTCTCCTTTAATAAACAAGGAGAAGTGCATAAACACTTCTCCTGAAAAACTAATTTACCGTGAAAGGCAGCAAAGCCATGATTCTGGCACGCTTTATAGCTTTTGTCAACTCTCTCTGATGTTTTGCGCAGTTTCCTGAGATTCTTCTCGGAAGGATTTTACCTCTTTCCGTGATGTATCTTTGGAGTCGCTTCGTATCCTTGTAATCTATTGTCGATACTTTATTTGCACAGAAAGAACAAATCTTCTTTTTCCTTCTGCCTTTTTTCTTGAAAGCCATTGATTTTTCCCTCCTTTTCTAGAACGGGATGTTGTCGTCCTCAAGCTCTTTGAAATCGTCTTCAAAATCGCTTGCCGACATTCCGAATTCGTTCTTTGTGTTGCTTTTTCTCGTTTCGCCGGTTGACCCGTTGCTGTTCCACTCAAGAATTTCGATTCCTCCGTATGCGTCGGCTCTTACGTTTGTAGTATAGACGGTCTTCCCGTCCTTGTCCTGGTAGGATCCCGTCTCTATGGAACCGTTTACAGCCGTCAAGCTACCCTTTGAAAGGTAATTGGCGCATATCTCGGCTGTTTTTCCCCAAACGACTACTCTTATGAAATCGGCGGTAGGCTTGTTCATTTGTTCCATTTCCCGCTTCTTTTCCTTGGAAAGCTTTCTGTCGACAGCAAGTGTGAAATTAGTCACCGCTGTTCCGCTTCCGGCTACAAATCTCAATTCGGGGTCTCTCGTCAATCTGCCTATAAGCGTTACATTGTTCATAAAAACCCCCCTTGGTTATTCTTCGATTTTCATTACCATGTATCTCATGATATCATCCGAAATCTTGAAATTTCTTTCGAGTTCCATGGGCAAATCTTCAGGAGCCTTGAAATTCATCAAAACATAATAGCCTTCTTTAAGCTTTTGAATTTCATAAGCAAGTTTTCTGATTCCCCATTCATTGATTTCCGATACTTCTCCAACCGTCTCGACAATTCCCTTGAATTTCTCAATAACGGCTTTTCTCGCCTCTTCTTCAAGATTCGGCTTGATGATGTAAAGAACTTCATACTTATTCATTTTAACACCTCCCTATGGTCTGTATGGCCCTGCTCTGGCAGGGCAGAGAGCTAGTCTCAGCCTGCATATTATATCATGATGAATCCGGCAATTCAACAAAACATTAAAAAAACCGCTTAATAAGCGGTTTTTTTAGCAATCAATTCAATTTTTTGAGCCTTCTACGCCTTCATGGCTTCTTCTATGACGGCTCCCAATCTTTTAATGCCTTCAACTATTTTTTCATCCGTCATGTTTGAATAATTCAATCTGAATGAATTCTTCTTGTCGCCGTCGGGGTAGAAAGACCCGCCAGGAACATATGCCACATTCTTTTCAAGAGCCTTGTATGAAAGCTCTTTTGTGTCGATGTATTCAGGAAGCGAAACCCATAGGAATAGTCCGCCTTCAGGATAAGTGTGCGTCACTCCCTCAGGGAAATATTTGCCTATGGCTTCAAGCATGAGGTCTCTTCTTCTTCTGTATACTTTCTTGATGTTTTCGATGTGTCCCTCAAAGTCGTAGTTTGTAATAAATTCGTGGATCTCCCTTTGGGCGAGGCTGTTGGTTTGCAGGTCCGCGCCTTGCTTGACCAAAATGTATTTGTTTATCAATTCATCCGAAGCCTGAACCCAGCCGATTCTGAGTCCCGGGCAAAATGTTTTTGAGAATGTGCCGAGGAAAATTACTCTGCCTTCAGTATCAAAGCTTTTAAGCGAAGGCGGTCTTTCTCCTTCAAATCTGAGTGCTCCATAAGGGTTGTCCTCTATTACAGGCAAATCGTATTCGTTGGCCAATTCGATGAATCTTTTTCTTCTTTCAACAGACCATGTTCTTCCTGTAGGATTTTGGAAGTCCGGAATTACATAAATCATCCTTGCTCTGGGAGTTTCCTTGAGAATTCTCTCGAGGTCTTCCATTATCATTCCTTCCTCGTCCGTAGCAACTTCCTTGAAATCCGCCTCATAAGCCTTGAAGGCATTCAATGCGCCCAGGTAACTTGGGCTCTCGCATATTATAACATCACCGGGATTTATGAATATCTTTGCGCTGAAGTCAAGTCCCTGCTGTGATCCGCTTGTGATAAGGACGTTGTCTACATCGCATTCAAAATCGACTTGTTTGCAGATTGCTTCCCTAAGCGGCACGTAGCCTTCCGTCGGACTGTATTGAAGCGCGCTTTCCCCTTGCTCGTTCATTATTTTTGTTGTTATGGACTTCATCTGTTCAACAGGAAACAGTTCCGGAGCCGGCAGTCCTCCGGCAAAAGAAATTATTTCCGGTTTTGTTGTGAGTTTCAATAGTTCACGGATTTCTGAAGCCTTTATTTTTCCCATGCGATCCGCATATTTCATCTAATACAGCACCTCCACAATTTTTTTAAAATGGTTGCCCGACCGATATCATTATATCACTGGGAGATGTTATTTCAAAAGCATTTCAGTATACTTGCATTAACTCGTCATAAAATTAAGTGCACGTTAATTATTCCGGTTTCCTCTCGACCTTTTTTATCCTTTTTTCCAGCTTTACCCGGGGAATCCATATTTCCTTTTGGCATTTTTGGCATTTTATGCGAAAATCCATTCCCGTACGGACAATTTCAAATACATTGCCGCCGCACGGATGATTTTTTTTTGTGGTTATCAAATCGCCCTTTTTCAAATCCATAGCCATGCTTGCACCTCTCTCTTAATTTCCGTTCATGATGAAAGTATATACTGCCTGCAGCAAAAAATTGTTTTCAAAAAACAAGACCGCATATTTTGAAGACTGCATCTGTGTAACCATGTAGCTTTCCGGAAAAGCCGAAGCCACCGGTATCATTAATATGGCCAGCAGATAAACAACGAATGCCCCCTGCAGAAGCCCCAGCAGAAACCCTCCCGCACTGTTGAACGATCTGATTGGGGGAAGCGAAAATACCTTGTCCAAAAGCCATGCAACAAGCGCTACGGCAATTTTGACCGCGATGAATATCAAGAGTATGCTCAAGGCGTCTATTGCCAATCTCGCAAAAGCTTCCGCAAAACCCGAAACAACATCGATGGCGGCCTCTCCCGCATTGTCCCTTAAGACCTCGCTGTTCAAAATCATTTCCTCAATGGTTTTTGGGAACCCCATTTCTATTGAAGGCGCTTGGCCCGACAGCCCGTTTCCTTGAAGCATTTCGGGATGCGATGCCGCATAATTTTCAAGCCTGTTCAGAAGACCGGTCCTTATTCTTTCAAAAAACCCCGTATTTTCAATTATATAGGTGCTTACAAGAGGATAGTAAATCTTTGCCGCCACGGCAGCCAGCACAAATCCCAGCAACCCGAAAAGAGTGCGTATGAATCCTTTGTAAAGCCCCAGCAAAGCCATAAGTGCAATTACTGCCAATACAAAAATGTCCGCAGCGTTCATTTTATACCTCCTGTTTTTTTCAGTAGATGTCCATTATCTCCATGCGGTTTTCATAAACCAGCATTATTCGGTCATCTCCAAGCCATCCTCCGCCTTCTATTTCAAAATCCGATTCTATGACTCCCTCCAGACGGCCTTTCAAGTCGAATATCCGGACGTCTTTTTTTGTGAATACGGCTCCGTGCCTTTCGCTCAAGCTTACGATGGATGCCTCTTCATCAATTTCTGTTTCATCTGTAAATCCGCCGTTTTCGTCAAGCCCCAAGTAGGCCTGCTTCCCGTCCTCTTTTTCGAAAACCATTGCAATGTAGCCCGAATCGTTTATGTCGGCCCTTGAAAGATTCCCTTCGATTTTTTTCTCCCATTCCACATCCCCGTCCCTGGTCATCGAAAAGACCCCATCGTTCGCAAGCGCCTTCAGTTCGTCCACGGCCGTGAAGAATGTCCTGAATATTATTTCACCGTCATATCTGTTTCCAGCCACGACTGTCCCGTCCAGGTTGTAAAAGAGTATGCTGCTGTAGTATTTTTCATTCTCTATGCTGAGTGTTGAAACCGCCACAATGCTCGAATTGTCTGAAATTGCGGCATCGAGTATGTATCCCTTTGGAACCGTTATTTCGGTTATTGTCTTTCCTTTGTTGTCTATCACATCCAGCTGGTTTCCCTCTTGCCCAAAATAAAGGAGGTAGCTTGCCCTGTTTTGATAAACCCCTCCAAGCGAAAACTCCTTTTCCAACGAGTTTACAGTTTCTCCGCCATAGTCCATCCTCCATAATTTACCCTTTTCGGCATCCGCGAAAACAATATGGTTTTCATCGGCAAAAACTCTGGGATTTTCCGCTTCGAATGTTTTTTCCCATACGAAAACCCCATCCAAATCATAAAAGGTCAAAACTCCGGCATCGTAAACCGCCAACCCCTTGTCCTTTATCGCTGTTTCAGCCGAATTGCCGACTGTGTCAATTGCATAAAGCCTCACCGGTTCGAAGCTTTTTAAAAATGGCACATCGGGAATCTTTCCGCCGGAAAAAAAATACCATGAGCCTGCAGCTGCGATGACGACAAAAACCAACAGCCGCATCCAGCGAATTCTTCTCTTTTTCTTTCGTTTGGCTTTCCTTTTTTCCGCATTCATAAAACCCCACACCCCTCAAGCCGTTTCTTATGTGTCTATTTTTCCCAAATGATTTCTTCAGGCATGGAATGCTTTTCGCATCCCATTTCGTATATCCTTATCAGTTTCCTGTCAATATCCATATCGTTCAGTGTTTTTTTAATGTGTTCCAAATCTTCCTGCCCCGCCTTGATTGAAAGTCCGCAACTCGCCGTAATGCTGCGCGGAGTGGGTATCATTTCCACATCAATGGCCCCCTTGAGCATTCTCTCCACCTTTATCGCCAAATGGGTTGAATCGAAGGCAATCAACATGAACCCATTTTTTGTCATACCCTTACAACCTTGTGCGATTCATTCATTTTTTCGACTATGTCATACATGTTGCTTACGATTCCCAATTCCAAATTGTCTTTTTCTCCAAAATAATCGAGGCAAGTTCCGCAAACAAGCATTTCAACTCCTTTTTCCTGCAAAATCGTCAACTCTTTTATTACCGCAGACCCCTTGAGGGCAAGGCGTATGCCGCCATTGAGAAAAAGAACGGCCTTGGGCAAGGGTTTTGTTTCCGTAAGCGCATAAAAATATCCCTTGATAAGAATCTTGCCCAGCTCGTCCGAACCCGTCCCCATATGTTCCGAAGCCATAAGCAAAACCCATTCCCCGGTTTCTTTTTTGTTTGAGGCTTCCTTTTCGCCTGTTTTTTCACCGTCGCTCTTCAGATTGATATATATGCCGTCTTCCCTTTTTTCTTCAGCAAAAGCGTAACCCCTTTTCTTTGCCAGAAGGCTTACATTTTTGCTTGCAGTATCGTTGTCCACTATTACAATTATTTCGGCAGCTCCCCCGTCCATCACTTTTATCGTTTCTATAACCGGTTTGGGACAGTCCAACCCTCTCGCGTCTACTTTTTTCATTTTTCATACCCCTCTCTTTAAATTTATGGAATTATTATTTCAATGGAACCGGGAAATATGCAAATTTCAACCGGACATTCACCAACTATGTCTCCGTCGGCGTTAAGAAGAATCCTGTCCTTTGACTCGACTTTTATCTTCTTGGCTCTGAATGTTTCAACTTCCATGCATCCAATATGTCTCCCGCTGAAAACCTTTGGGAAAAGTCTAAGAAATCTTGCCTTGGAAAGCGCCCTGACTATGCATACCTGAAAATCGCCGCTGTCGACCGACGCCTCCGGAGTAATCTTCATGCCTCCGCCATAGTACTGGCCATTCCCGAAAGCTACAAGCATTACCTCTCCGTCGAATATAAGTTCATCTGTCTCCATGTGAATCTGCACCGGGCGGTAGGTCATGAGCATTTTTATTGTTGCCGCCACATAGGCAAAAGTTCCAGGCAGATACTTTTTTATTTTTTGTGTTTCCTGTGTGATGAGAGCGTCTATCCCAAAGCTGAAAACATTTATGAAATACTTACCGTTGGCTTTTCCCAAATCCACCCGTTTCTTTTTCCCTCTGTGGATTGCTTGCAATTGCTCTTCGGTTTTTTCCGGAAAATCCAGTGCCCTCGAAAAATCGTTTCCTGTTCCGCATGGAATGATTCCAACAGAAACGTCTTCACCGGAAACTCCGTTTATCACCTCAAGGAGGGTGCCGTCTCCCCCGACGGAAATTATGTTGTTGAAGCCCCTTCTGCAGGCTTCTGCCGAGAGTATCTCCCCATGCCCCGGAAATTTTGTCTCCCCTATTTCATAGTCGGTCCCCAGGGTTCTTTCATAATTTTCGATTGTTTTTTTCAATAGCTTTACGCGGCCCCTTCCCGCAACGGGATTCAGCACAAAAAAATATCTGTCCATATAATTCTCCCCGAAAGAATCTCTTTTCATTATATATTATGTATTCCTTTTTTTCTAATATATACTATTTCCCCAAATAATCAATATAAAGAAAGAACCGCAAGCCGGTTCTTTCAGATTTCAACAAACAATTGTTTGCCTCTTGTTCGATTTTTGGTTTTTTTCACGCCGCCTTCAATGTCGAAATCAGGTTTTGAGTATCAG
>CAZEHH010000034.1:0-15603 GCA_964512505.1 uncultured Peptostreptococcaceae bacterium | reverse complement strand
CAAAGACCGCTATTTCACTTGCTTTGCGCCGTCTCTCGACCGGTTGGTCCGTCTTAAGAGCGCTTTATTATATTACCATGAAAACAACACTGTGTCAAATTATTTTTTTGTCCGTTTGCGTGTCGCTCACAATTAATTATGATAATTCATTTATCTTTTGGTGTCAAGACAAAAGCCAAAAAACCCTAAGGTTTTTTGGCTGCCTTGACATTATTTCAGTATTAATATCAAATCATGTCAATTTCGAAATTCTCACACCCGTAAAGTTTTGCTGATTCATTAAACTTTACAGCCATTCCTTCTGCCGCATCAGCGAGAATTTCATTGCCGAATCCGAAACCAACTATTTTTTTCTTGCCAATCATTTTCATCAGGTTGCTTTTGATTTTTTCATAATCCGACAAATCAATTATTCCATTCGTAACAACTATGCAATCGCTTTTTAAGGAAAGCAATAGTTCCGGATTGAAATTCTTGTTGAAAACGTTTATGCTGTAGTTCTTGCCTGCTATCTTGTTGACCGCGTCTTTTCCGAGGCCCAAATCAATGATGTTCACATTTTTTATGCTTGGTTCTATATGGACATACCCTTCAGGGTTGCAACTGAGAAATGAGGCGATATCTGCCTTCTCAATGCATTTTTGTGACAATACTGTTACCATCATATGCTCTCCTTTCATTTTTCGAGTTCTTTTATGGATTTTATGATGATGTCGATTCCCTTGTCCAGTTCTTCTTTCGATACCGTCAAGGGAGGTATTACTCTTAAAACGGTTTCCCCGGCGCCTATTATAAGAAGGCCGTTCTTTATGCACTGGTTTACAAGTTCCGCGGGGCTCTTCCCTATGTCTATTCCAAGCAGGAGTCCTTCCCCTCTGATCTCGTATTCGAAATCGATTCCATCTGCCTTTTTAACAAAATTTTTCTTGAAGTATTCCCCTTTTTCCTTTACTCCCTCAAGGAAGCTTTCTTTTGATATTTCCTGCATTACCGCATATGATACCGCGCACGCCAAAGGATTTCCTCCGAATGTGGTACCATGGTCT
This sequence comes from uncultured Peptostreptococcaceae bacterium, assembly GCA_964512505.1. Classification (GTDB taxonomy): domain Bacteria; phylum Bacillota; class Clostridia; order Peptostreptococcales; family BM714; genus BM714. Next base: position 14,557 of record CAZEHH010000034.1, on the reverse strand, counting down.
CCCGGCTGAAATAGATTGGCTTTCTTGTTTGAAAGGAAAGCTCCGATTGGGAATCCTCCTCCCAAACCCTTCGCTATGCATACAATATCGGGTTTTACCCCGAAGAAATCATAAGCAAAGAGTTCGCCTATCCTTCCCATTCCGCATTGTATCTCGTCGAATATGAGAAGCGCATCATACTTGTCGCACAAAGTTCTGGCAGCCTTTAAGAATTCCGGAGTGGATGAAACTATTCCGCCCTCTCCCTGAATTGGTTCTATCACCAATGCGCATACTTTTTCATTCATCGCCTCTTGCAAAGCATCAATGTCGTTTATAGGGCTATTCTTTGAGCCCGGCAAAAGAGGTTGGAATGCTTTCTTGTATTTTTCTTTTCCTGTTATGGATGTCGATCCTACGGCCCTTCCGTGAAAAGCATTTACCATAGAAACTATTTCATATTTGTCCTGGTTTCCGGAAACGGTATTGCCGTATTTCTTGGCAAGCTTGATTGCTCCTTCTATCGCTTCTGTACCGCTGTTTCCAATAAAGATGGAATCCATCCCGCTTTTTTCAACAAGAAAATTGGCCAACTTGGTCTGTATGGGGTTCCATACTATATCCGATATGTGGAATATTTTTCTGCTTTGCTCCATAAGCGCATTTATCATTATTTCATTACAATGTCCAAGAGCATTGACCGCATATCCGGCGGTGAAGTCCAAATATTCGGTTCCATCTACATCATATACATATGTCCCCTTGCCTTTTTCGATTGTGATGTCGAATCTCTTTCCTGTATACATCTGTTTGTCGTTGTTCATTTTGCTTCCCCTCCGTGAATCATTGTCCCGATACCTTTATCTGTCAGCACTTCTATAAGCAATGAATGCTCCACCCTTCCATCAAGAATGTGAACATTTTTTGTCCCTCTTTCAACCGCAGCCGCCGAACATGTAAGTTTCGGAAGCATGCCTCCTGCAATCGCCTTCGTTTCTATAAGTTCCTTTGCCTCTGCTGATGTCATGGCTGTGATAAAACCTTTTTTGTTTTCAAAATCTCTGTACAATCCCTCGACATCTGTCATCAGAACCAACTTTTCAGCCTTCAGCTCGCCGCTTACAGCCGATGCGACAAAATCGGCGTTTATGTTGTAGGTTTCCCCGTCGGCGCCAAATCCTATCGGTGATATTATTGGAATGTAGCCAAGGTCAATCAAGTCCTCCAAAATTTTCTTGTCTATCTTTTCAACATCTCCCACATATCCAAGGTCTATTTCTTTTTCTTCCTTGTATATTTTTTTCTTTGTCGCCTTTATCAAATTGCCGTCTTTCCCTGAAAGTCCGACAGCTTTTCCTCCCATGCTGTTAACCAAGTGTGCAATTTCCTTATTTATGCGTCCCGCAAGAACCATTTCAGCAACCTCTATTACTTCGCTGTCGGTTTTTCTGAGGCCGTCTATGAACTCGGTCTTTATTCCTATTTTTTCAATCCTTTCGGTTATTTCAGGCCCTCCTCCATGAACAATTATTATTTTTATTCCTACCAGATTCAGCAAAACCACATCTTCAATGAAAGCCTGCTTGGCCTCCAGGTTTCTCATTATGCTTCCACCGAATTTTATAACGAATGTTTTGTTGTGAAACTTTTGGATGTAGGGCAAGGCTTCTGTCAATATTCTTGCCTTTTCTGTTGATTTCTTCAATTTGAATACCCTCTTGTCTTTTTATTTCTTATTATTATACATATGTATTTATATTTATGCAATACTTTTAAGCGTATTTATTGCAAATTTATTCATTGTTTTGTATAATAATAAGAAATAAATTTCGAATGAGGTGAATATGTTGAAAATAGGAATTTTAGGCGCAACCGGTTATGCCGGTCAAAACCTGGTTTGGCTTATAAAGCATCATCCAAATGTGAATCTGTCCTTTGTTACTTCACGCAGCCACAAGGGAACAATGTACTCGGACATCTACCCCAACATGAGAGGTTTGGTTGATCTTAAGTGTCTTGACACTTCAAATATCGATGATTCCATAATCAGGGACACGGATCTTGTTTTCCTCGCCCTACCCCATAAAAGCTCCATGGGAATGGTGAAGAAACTTTTAAGCATAAACCCCGGAATAAAAATAATTGACTTGAGCGCAGATTTCAGAATAAACGATCCCAAGACATATGAAGCATGGTACAATGTGCCTCACGAGCTAGTCAGTCTGATAGACGAGTTCGTATTCGGCCTCCCGGAAATTTACGCGGAATCCGTAAAAAAAGCTTCGTATGTAGCCAATCCCGGATGCTATCCCACGGCTTCGATCCTTGCTCTTGCTCCTGCAATGAAAGCAGGCTTGATTGAAACCGATGTAATCGTCGATGCAAAATCCGGAGTTTCCGGTGCCGGAAGAAGCGCCAAAACGGCAAACCTATATTGTGAAGTCAATGAAAGTGTGAAAGCATACGGTTTGTTCAGCCACAGGCACACTCCTGAAATAGCACAGGAATTGAGCCTTCTTGGGGGAAAAAGCTCAAAGGTTGTATTCACTCCGCATCTGGTCCCAATGAACCGCGGAATACTGTCAACCTGCTATGGGCGCCTCAAGGGAAACATAAGCTCCTCTGAAATGACTGCCCTTTACAAAGACTTCTACAAGGGAAAGCCATTTGTAAGGGTCTTAAACAACGGCGTATTCCCGGAAACGCGGAATGTGCGCCAATCCAATTTTTGCGACATAGGCTTGGCTGTAGATGAAACTTCTTCATCACTGATTGCAGTGTCCGCAATCGACAATCTGATGAAAGGCGCTGCAAGCCAGGCGGTCCAAAATATGAATTTGATGTTGGGGTACGATGAAAAAAGCGGACTCGACTTCACACCGATGGCGCCTTAAGGAGGGTAAACCGATGAAAAAATACAAGGAATTTATACCGGTCAAGGATTTTACTGCATCTTCAATTGCCTGCGGCATCAAGAAGGGAAGCACAAAGAAAGACATGTGTATGATTTACAGCGAAAAACCCGCCCACGCGGCAGGCGTATTCACTAAAAACTCTGTAAAAGCGGCCCCCGTTAAAATAAGCATGGAAAATATATCCTCGGGCAATATACGGGCAATACTTGCCAACAGCGGCAATGCAAATGCATGCACCGGAAAACAGGGCACAGACGATGCAAATCACATGATTTCTCTGGTTTCGGAAGTCATGGGCATAGACAGCAAGGAAGTTCTTGTCGCGTCGACAGGAGTAATCGGGGTGCCCCTTCCAATGGACCGGATCGTTTCAAACATTGAGCCCATGGCAAAAAACCTGGAAAGCTCCAACTTTCCTGATGCAGCCGAAGCAATAATGACTACAGACACTTTCAAGAAAGAGGTTTCGGTGGATTTCATGCTTGGTGGCAAAAAAGTTGTTATCAGCGGAATGGCAAAAGGATCGGGAATGATTCATCCCAATATGGGAACAATGCTTTCTTTCATCCTCACAGATGCTGCAATAGAAAACGAATTGCTGAAAAAAGCTCTGATCGAATGCACCGATGTCTCTTTCAATATGATTTCGGTTGATGGAGACACAAGCACCAACGATACGGCAATCGTTTTGGCAAACGGCAGCGCGGAAAACAAGCCAATAGCCATAGAAGGCCCAAATTACTACATTTTCAAGGAAGCCTTGAAGATTGTATGCATAGAACTTGCAATGCTTATTGCAAAAGACGGGGAAGGAGCCACTAAACTTATTGAGGTTAATTTGACGGGAGGATTCAGCCAGGATGCATCGAATAAGTTGGCAAAAGCTATCATTTCGTCAAACTTGGTCAAGGCGGCTTTCTTTGGAAACGATGCCAATTGGGGACGGGTACTCTGCGCGATGGGATACTCGGGAGGAAATTTCAATGCCGAAAAACTGGATTTGGTTTTCGAAGGCGGAGGCAAAATAATTCCATTGGTTGAAAAGGGCAAAGGAGTTCCTTTCGACGAAACAACGGCAGAGGAAATATTGAAAAACGAAACCGTAATCATTCATGTGCGCTTGAATGACGGAAGCTTCTCCGCCAAGGCATGGGGATGCGATTTGAGCTATGATTATGTACGGATCAACGGCGACTATAGAAGCTAGTCAGGCTGATAACAAACTTCAATTTCTTCGTTGCTAGCATAAAACCCGCTCGGTCACGTATGAATTTATACGCTCCGCTCGCGGGTTTTATGCGGCGCCTTGAACTGGAAGATTCTTATCCGCCTGATGGATTATGTGAAAATAATAAAGATTGGCAAAGGAAATTGAAAAATATAATGATAAGCAAAATGCAGCCTTGGAAAACTCCATGGCTGCATTTCAACAATATCAATTTTGCTTTTGTGTTTTTGCTTTTCTTCCATCAGATATCCGATATCTGATGGTTATCAAATCTTTTTCTGCCCACTGCTCACTGCAAGCTACCGACTATTCTATATCTTCGTTATGTCGTAAACTTCAACGTCTTCTTCTTTGATGTCGAGTTCCCATATGTCAAGGACATAATTCAATGTATCAAGCGATGTCATGCATGGAACTCTGTTTTCTATGGATGTCCTTCTTATATTGAAGCCTTCTGTCAAACTGTTTCTACCCTTGCTTGGAATGTTTATGACAAGTGTAAGCTTTTCGTTTCGAATAAGAGAAAGCACATTGGTCTCCTCTTCTCCTATCTTGGCTACATGCTTGTAGTCGATCCCCAGTTTGCCGAGGTATTGGCCTGTTCCTTTTGTTGCATAAAACTCGAATCCCAGCCTTTTCATTTTCATTGCAATCGGTTCGAACTCTTTCTTGTAATTGTCGGATATGCTTACCAATACCCTCCCGATGCTTCCCAATTCGAGTCTTGAACCGACAAGGCCTTTATAAATCGCCTTGTAAAGATCTTTTTCGAGGCCCAGGGCCTCTCCCGTAGATTTCATTTCGGGTCCAAGCGCAATTTCTGTCTGCGGAAGTTTTTCCATAGAGAAGACAGGAACTTTTACCGCATAATAACCGCTTTCCTTATAAAGTCCCGTACCGAAACCCAAATCTTTGAGCTTTGAACCCATCATTATTTCTGTTGCAAGCTTTATCATCGGGATTCCTGTGACCTTGCTTATATAAGGCACGGTTCTCGACGCTCTCGGATTGACCTCTATTACATATACTTTGTCGTCGTAAACGACATACTGTATGTTTACAAGCCCAAGAACATTCAATTCGGATGCAAGTTTTTCGGTGTTCTCTATGATTTTATTTTTTATTTCTTCACTCAAACTGAAGGCCGGATATACTGATATGCTGTCTCCCGAGTGGACTCCGGCTCTTTCCAGATGCTCCATTATTCCCGGTATCAATATGTCTGTCCCGTCCCCTATTGCATCCACTTCAATTTCTTTTCCGTTCAGGTACTTGTCTATCAGTACAGGATTCTTCTTGTCTTTCTTGAATGCGTTCTCAAGATATTCCATGCATTCAGACTCGTCATAGGCTATTTCCATCCCCATTCCGCCCAAAACATAGCTCGGACGGATCAAGACGGGAAATCCGCAAACTTTTGTAAACTCGAGCCCTTCCTCCACATTCATTACAGCCTTTCCTGAAGGTCTGGCTATGTTCAGTTTTTCCAGAACCGCCTCGAATTTTTCCCTGTCCTCTGACCGGTCTATCGAATCGTATCCGCTCCCGAGTATTGAAACTCCCATTTTCTCCATGTGTTCTGCCAGTTTTATTGCCGTTTGGCCTCCGTACTGCAGAATGACTCCATCCGGATTTTCCTTTATCACGATGTTCATCACGTCTTCTTCCGTGAGCGGCTCGAAATAAAGCTTGTCGGACGTGTCAAAATCTGTGCTGACCGTTTCGGGATTGTTGTTTATTATTATAGATTCTATTCCCATCTTTTCAAGCGATATCACCCCGTGGACTGAGCAATAGTCAAACTCTATCCCCTGCCCGATCCTTATTGGACCCGATCCTATCACTATTACCTTCTTCCGATTGCTTACAACAACCTCGTCGTAAGGATCATATGTCGAATAGTAATATGGAGACTGTGCCTCGAATTCGCCTCCGCAGGTGTCAACCATCTTGAAGACCGGCATTACCCCATTTTTCTTGCGTTTTTCGAATACATCTATCTCATCCGATTTGGTGAAAGATGCTATCGCCACATCTGCAAAACCTTTTTTCTTTAATGAAAGCAGCTCTTCGCTGTCGATTTCAGAAAGGGATTTTTTCTTCAGCCCCTCTTCGAGTTTGACTATGCCGTTTATTTTCTCGAGATAGAATCTGTCTATTTCCGTCAATTCCCAAAGATATTCCGTCTTGTAGCCTCTTCTTAGAAGCTCAGCAAGGAAAAAGAGTCTCTCGTCATCGCTCTTCATTATCTTTTGTATTACTTGGTCATCGCTGAAAGCTGCGGCCTTTTCAATTTGCAAAGAATATACACCGATTTCAAGCGATCTTATGCCCTTCAGCAGGGCGCTTTCAAAACTGTTTCCTATCGCCATCACTTCGCCGGTAGCCATCATTTTGGTTCCCAATGTTCGGTTTCCGGTTTCAAACTTGTCAAACGGCCACTTGGGTATTTTTATAACGCAATAGTCGAGTGTAGGCTCAAAGCATGCAAGAGTCTTCCCAGTGACGTCATTAGGAATTTCATCTAGGTCAAGACCTATGGCTATTTGCGCCGCAACCTTTGCTATGGGATATCCGGTAGCCTTGGATGCAAGAGCCGACGATCGGCTAACCCTCGGGTTGACCTCTATGACCCTGTATTCGAAACTGTATGGGTTCAAGGCAAGTTGTACATTGCATCCTCCCTTTATGTTGAGCGCCGTGACAATCTTTATTGAAGCGTTTCTCAACATCTGGTATTCCTTGTCGCTTAGAGTTTGGGAAGGAGCTATAACTATGCTGTCTCCAGTATGGATGCCGACAGGGTCTATGTTTTCCATGTTGCAAACGGTTATGCAATTGCCCTTGTTGTCGCGGATCATCTCGTACTCTATTTCCTTCCAGCCCTTGACGCTCTTTTCAATCAGCACCTGTCCGACGGCACTGTAGGCAAGGCCGACCGGAACTATTTTTTCCAGTTCATCCCTGTCTGCGGCTATTCCCCCGCCGGTTCCTCCCAATGTGTAGGCTGGACGAACGACTATGGGGTAACCTATTTCATCGGCCTGCTCGCAGGCTTCCTGCAGCGAAGACGCAATCATCCCCTCTATCACAGGCTCTCCTATGCTTTCCATCATCAGTTTGAATTTTTCACGGTCTTCCGATTTTTCTATCGCATCTATATTCGTCCCCAAAAGCTTGGTGTTGTATCTGTCAAGAATCCCAGCCTTCCAAAGCTCCAGGGCAAGGTTCAAAGCAACCTGTCCTCCCATGCCGACGAGTACGCCGTCAGGCTTTTCCTTTGCAATTATCTTTTCGAGAAATTCAACCGTCAACGGTTCTATATAAACGCTGTCGGCCATTTCCTTGTCCGTCATGATCGTAGCCGGATTGCTGTTAACCAATACGACCTTCAGTCCGTGTTCCCTTAAAACCTTGCAGGCTTGTGTGCCGGAATAATCGAATTCGGCAGCCTGTCCAATGATGATTGGTCCCGAACCGATCACCATAACCTTTTCAAGCCCCTTATATATTGACATGTTTATTCTCCTTTTTAATCATATTCAAAAATTCGTCGAACAGATAATCCGAATCGCTTGGACCGGGAGAAGCTTCCGGATGGAACTGCACGCTGAATATGGGGAGCGTGAGATGCTTCATTCCCTCCACCGTATTGTCGTTCATGTTCAAGTGCGTTATTTCCAGCACGTTCTTGTCGAGGCTTTCTTCGACCACTTCATACCCGTGATTCTGCGATGTTATGAACACTCTGTCTTTCGCAAGATCCTTTACCGGATGATTGCAGCCCCTATGGCCGTATTTCATCTTTTTTGTGGTTCCCCCGAGAGCGTGTGCAAGGAGTTGGTGTCCAAGACATATGCCAAAAATGGGTTTCTTTCCTATGAGCGACTTGACCGTTTCTATTTCCGCCTTCAGGAAAGCGGGGTCTCCAGGTCCGTTTGAAAGAAAAATTCCGTCCGGATTGAAGTCGAGTATCTCCTCTGCCGTATTGAGGCATGAAAATACCCTGACATGGACATTCCTGTTCACCAGGGCGCTAAGTATGTTTCTCTTTATTCCATAATCCACTACAGCGACCTTCGGTGTGATAGGCATCAAGTCATAGTTGAATTTAGGTGTCACTTGATGAACAGCATCAGAATTGTCAAAGGACTTGATTTCCTCCATCACATCCACTCCATCATCGTATGCCACTATCTTCCCTGTCATCGTTCCATTTTCCCGTATCATTTTCGTCAGTGCCCTTGTATCTATGCCCTCGAGCCCGACTATGTCGTTCTTGTAAAGGTACTCGTCAATTGATTCCCTTCCCCTCCAGTTCGAATAATTCGCTGAAGCTTCCCTCACAATGAATCCCCTTACCTTCGGTTTCTCGGACTGGTTGTCTTCGAGAGTTATGCCGTAATTCCCAACAAGAGGGTATGTCAGTATGACAATCTGCCCATAATATGAAGGATCCGTCAATGTTTCCTGGTACCCCGTCATCCCCGTGTTGAAAACGACCTCACCCACAGAATTGCGCTTCTTTCCAAAAATATTCCCTTCGAATTTTGTTCCGTCTTCCAGAATCAAATAACCTTTCATTTCACACCCTCCAACTTTATGACAAAAAAATATATATATCTATGCATATTTATGCATTATTATACATAATTATTTCTTTTAATTATAGCAGATTGAAAACTCATTACAAGGGTTAATTCGAAAAAAGAGACTGTTCTTTCGAACAGTCCCCTCGCCCATTAAACATTCTCTATTTTACCATTTCCATTCCTTTGTTGAATGCCAAAATATTTATGTCTATGAATCTTTCTTTCACTGTATTTCTTATCGCTTCTTCCCAATCAATTTCCGTTATTCCCATGGCCTTTACAAGCGCTCCAAGAAGCACTACATTCATGGTTTTGGGATTTCCTATGTCTTTGGCAATTCCCATTGCGTCAAGTGTTGTTGTTTTGGCTTTCTTCTCGAGAGCTTCGATTATGCCGTCGGGATAGTCTGCCTTTCCTATTTGTATTGGAACAGATGGAATTTCATAGTTGTTTACGACAATTACTCCGTCGGGCTTCAAATGGTCAATCCATCTGCAGGCTTCCATTTTTTCAAACGAAGCGAGTATGTCAGCCTGTCCCAATCCGATGATTGGTGAATATACCTTTTCACCATACCTGACCTGAGTGGATACACTGCCTCCCCTTTGCGCCATACCATGGACTTCGGACATCTTTACATCATAGCCGGCATCCACAAGCCCTCTCGATAGAATTTTGCTGGCAAGTATCGTTCCCTGTCCGCCTACACCGACAAGAAGAATGTTCTTGACTTCACTCATATTATTCACCCACCTTTTCGATTGCTTTAACAGGACAGACTTGAAGGCAAACTTCGCATCCAACGCATTGGTTCTTGTCTATTATAGCCTTCTTGTTTTCCTTGTCGAAAGTAAGTGCGGGGCAGCCGGTATTTATGCACATCTTGCAGCCTATGCACTTGTCTGCGTCCACTACGCAAAGGCTCTTGTAATCTCCGAACTCCTCGACATCCTGCTCGGATTGCTTCTTTAGAACGCAAGGCCATCTCGTTATTATCACGGAAGGTCCGTCTATGGCCAGAGCCCAATCTATTGCCTCTTTCATTTCGTCAAGTTTTATTGGATTGACGGTCTTTACATTGTCGATTCCCAAAGCCTTGACAATAGCCGGTATGTCGGCCTGCTTTGCGGGCATTCCCTGGAGTGTGAATCCGGTACCCGGATTTTCCTGATGGCCTGTCATCCCGGTGATTCTGTTGTCAAGAATTACAGTGACGGTGTTGCTGTTGTTGTAGGCTATGTCCAAAAGCCCGGTCATTCCAGAATGGAAGAATGTCGAGTCGCCTATTACCGCAACGACTCTTTTGTCGACTGCATGTCTGTTGAACGCCTTTTGCGCCCCATGGCCAAGACTTATGCTCGCTCCCATGCATATGCAGGTTTCCATTGCATTCAATGGAGCGGCCGAACCCAATGTGTAACAGCCTATGTCTCCGGTAACCATTATATTTTTCTTCTTGCTGAGCTCATAGAAGAATCCTCTATGTGGACATCCGGCACACATTGTAGGAGGTCTCCCTACAACTTTATCGCTTATTGGCTCAATCGTCTCACGTGATTCGCCTAGAAGGGTTTTTGCTATTATGTCGGGGTTGAGTTCTCCTATGTTGGGGATTTTATCTTTTCCTATGCATTCAATGCCTGCCGCCTTCATTTGCTCTTCCATGAAAGGCTCCAGCTCCTCGATAACATAAAGAGTATCGACCTCTTTTGCGAAAGCCTTTATTTTTTCCATTGGAAGCGGGAATGAAAATCCGATTTTCAAGTAGGAAGCCGTGTCTCCGAAAACGTCCTTTGCGTATTGATAAGCAACGCCTGAAGACACAATTCCGATTTTTCTTTCATTCCATTCAATGAAGTTAAGCGGCGTTTCGTTAGAAAAAGCCTCAAGCTCCTTCAATTTGTCTTCAAGTACAATATGAAGCTTTTTGGCATTTGCAGGTGCCGCGACATACTTTGGAATATTTTTTTCATAAGGTTTGGCACCAAGTTCCGTACGTTCGCCCAGTTCGACTATTCCTTTGCTGTGACAAATTCTTGTAGTAAGCCTGTAAAGAACCATTGTGTCGAATTTTTCGCTTATTTCGATTGCCGACTTTATCATGTCCTTTGCTTCCTGGCTGTCCGAAGGCTCAAGCATTGCAATTTTCGCAAACTTGGCATAATACCTGTTGTCCTGCTCGTTTTGCGACGAATGCAGTCCCGGGTCGTCAGCCGTAACCAAAACCATGGCTCCGTTTACGCCTGTGTATCCGTATGTAAACAACGGATCCGCCGCAACGTTTACACCAACATGCTTCATGGCAGCCAATGATCTCGCCCCGGCTATGGATGCTCCTATGGCCGATTCCAATGCCACCTTTTCATTTGGAGCCCATTCCGCTACAATCTCTTTCTTGTAGGGTGCAATATTTTCAAGAATTTCCGTGCTCGGTGTCCCCGGATAAGCAGATGCATAAGAAATTCCGGCTTCATATGCCCCTCTTGCGACCGCTTCGTTTCCGGTCAGTAATTCCTTCATCTTTTTCACGCTCCTCTTTTTTCTATTTGTTTGCAGCAATCACGCTTCCAAGCGCGATTGAATTAAGCTTGTTCTCATGAGTGTCAGCCCTCGATACCAATACAACAGGAGCGCTTGCCCCCATTATCACGCCGGCAGAACTTGCCGATGCGAAATAGCTAAGTGCTTTTCCTATTCCATTGCCCATCTCAATGTTCGGGACCATCAAAACGTCCGCATCTCCAGCAACCGGGCTTTCGTATCTCTTTATTTCCGCCGCCTCTTTTGAAATAGCCAGGTCAAGCGCCATCGGACCCTCTACTATTACGCCTTCTCCGAAAAATCCTTCGACTCCCATTTGCTTCAATTCACCGGCATCGACAGTAGCCGGCATCTTTGGATTGACTTTTTCCTTTGCCGCAAGGCAAGCAACCTTTACATTTTGATTTCCCAATGCTTTTGCAGCCGCTATGGCGTTCTTGATTATTTTCGCCTTTGTCGGAACGTCGGGATACATGTTCATGCCGCCGTCAGTAAGGTACAAAAGCTTGTGGTATCCCTTCACCTCATACATCATCACATGACTGAGCTGGCTTTCGGTTCTAAGCCCTATTTCCTTGTCCAATACCGCTTTTAGCAGTATCGAAGTGTCAATCAAGCCCTTCATGACAAAATCCGCCTGCCCTCCGCTTACGAGCGATACGGCCTTTCTTGCCGTTTCAGTCAAATCCTGTTCATCGATTATTTTATATCCATTGAGGTCCAGTCCTTTTTCATCCGCAATTGCCCTGATCGCTTTTTCATCTCCGACCAAAACCGGTTCTATTATGCCCATTTCAGAAGCCTCGACAACCGCAGCCAAAACTTCACCGTCCTGCGCGGCGGCAACCGAGAGTTTCATTTTCTCTTGTTTTTTTGCCTGTTCAATCAAATCATTCAATGTTTTAATCATAAGCCACCTCTCTCGAAAATATTGTTTGCTCCCCTTTTATAGAGCAAATATCATGCCAAGCAATGACTGCCGTTTTTCCAACATGTTTGCTGCATTTTCAACAAAAAAAAGAATAATAAGTGTTTATATGGCGCAACCCCTGTAAACCCATGTTTACACCACACAACACTTATTATATATCTTTTGTGTCCTATAATCCTTTTTGTTAATTATTTTTAAATTTATTTAATTCATTCATGCAGGCAAGAGTAACCGGATCATTCGGTTCCAATTCAGAAGACCGGTTCAAGTATTTTTCGGCAAGTTCCATGTTTCCCATTTCCATTTGGGCCATTGCATTATTGCATAGTATTTCCGAATTTTCCGGATCCATGTTGAGTGCTTTCTTGAAATATCTCGCGGCTTCGCTCAAATTTCCCAAAGCCGAATGGCAAAGCCCAAGTTCATTGAGTGATTCAGCTTGATCCGGTTTGATTCGTATGACTTTTTCAAAATATTCGACAGCTTGGTCCATCTTGCCAAGATTCCTGTACGCCAAAGCTATGAAAAAGAGAAGGTTCCACCACGACGGGTTGACTTCTTCTATTGAAAGCAATTTTTCAAGCCCTGTTTCAAACGCGCCTGCAAGCACTTCGTTGTATCCTTCGTCGAAAATTATTCGGTCGCTGATTTTGATCAGCATTTCCTGCACTTCCATTATCTTGTTCTCGTCGTCTGAATTTTCGATGAAGTGTTCCCATGAAAGCTGGGCTTTTTTGTACAGTCCGCTGTTTGAATAATGAAAACCCAAGTGGTAGTAGGGCATGGAAAATTCTTCGAAATCAACAGTCAGTTTTTCCATGAGAGTGAATGCCTCCTTCTCCCATGCCTTGGCAAGTTCCTTGTCCGCCGTCTCCCTGGAAAGAGCTTCGCATACCTTGGCCTTGTTGTATGCGGCATCCAGATTCGATGGATTCAGAACCGTGGCTGTTTCGAAAAATGCAAAGGCATCCTCGAGCCTGTTATTCTCGGCAAGCTCTATCGCACTTCCCGTTATCACTCTGTCCATATTTTCGTCTATGCCTTTCATAAGGCTTGTATAATATGGATTATGCTCAAAAGCGGGATCGGCCGCCACAAGCACAACCATACCCTCAACCATTTCCTTGACCGACAAATTTTCATAATCACCGCTGCTGACGCGATCTGAAAGCTTCTTGACCGGTATTGGCATAGGTATGTTTTTTCTTAGAACAGCTTTTTTCCCAGGGATGGCTATGTCCTTTTTCAGTTCTATGAAAACTATCTCTTCAAGCCTTTCTTTAAGCCTTCTTGCTACAGCTTCTTCCATCTAATTCCTCCTTATTCTTCACGACCGATTCTGTACTGGTAAATTCTTTTTCTTCTTGTAGAGCGGTCAAGGATTCTGAAAAGGAATCCCCTGTATATCATGAAGAAAGAAAAAACCAGCGGAAGCAATGTCAATACGAAAATCATCATCACGGAAGCCGCCCCATTTATGAAAATTCCTGAAACAGCAGCAAAAGGCTTCATCGCCAATTCAACCATGGCGTAAAGCACTATTGCAATCAGAATGTTTGGAACGAACCACTCCAGGTAATTCTCCTTGATGAATTCAAATGCTCCCGAAATCATGTCAAAACCCTGGTTGTATTTTTGGTACATGACTTCCGGCAACGGATTGAGTGCCATGAATGCAATGAGTTCGATTATGAACCATATGCTGATTCCGCCGATTGACGCCGACATTGCCCTTCCGAAAAATAAATTCAGACCGTAGCGGGCGAACCAAAAAAGTATCAATACGCTATAGGCTTTCCATATGTATACCTTGAAACCCTCCTTGAAATCCCTCATGGTAAAATGCCCGTACTTTATTATCTTTTCCATCAAATACAAGAAGTCTGAAATAACGGCGCTTTGGAAGACCGCAATAATAAGCCCGGAAAGAATCCATGCCAAGGAAGCTATCCTCCATATGAGCAATGAAAAGATGAAATAAGAAATTCCAACTAAAAAAATCTTCCAGTTCACAGTTATTGCCTTGATTGTTTTTTTTAGCACCTCTCTGTTGGTATAAAAAATATCACTTAATATTTCCATTTGTTTTTCCTTTCCCCTTCCCGGTCAATGAAACGAAGCGGTATGCCGATTCTCCCATCAATCCTTTTACGCTTTCGTAGTCAAAAAGAACATCGGTATTTTCTTTTTCAAGGGTATCCACATTGTATTCAAACGGTTCAAAGTGAACCTTGTTGATTATTTTTTTCGCAGGCAATCCTTCATAGGCCGGCAGAAATTCCTTTAACTTCTCCGGATCCTTCAAAAATTGATGGCACATGTTTTTATAGTCTTCGGGATCTCTTCTGTTGAAGAATTCCAACAGCGCCTG
>CAZEHH010000033.1:0-15669 GCA_964512505.1 uncultured Peptostreptococcaceae bacterium | reverse complement strand
ATGTCGAACACGTGTTATTTTAGGCGATTCATCCCACCACCTACGCTACGATTAGAGGTGGGAGTGTTCTTGCCGGATTTTTGATAAATTTGTAAAACATGGAGGGGTCCTAAAAACAAGAGAGCTGAATGAACTGGGACTGAGTAGTCGTCAAATTAAAAAGCTTCTTGAAGAAGGAGAAATATCAAAAATAAAGCAAAAGCAGAAGGGATTGCCTTCCAGCAGCTGCTGAACTTATTTTTCCAAGAAGAATTATTTGAAGATTGGCTCAGAGTCATTATAGAGAACAGCTCATTCTTAAGGGCGGGTTTCTCCTGTATTCAATCAGCGACTTTACAACAAGACCTACGGTTGATGCGGATTATTTATGAGAAGCGCCATTCATCCCACGACTAAAGTCACGGGTGTTCTGGCAGCAGAGCATAAATCCTTTCAAGTCTCTTGCTTGCAAGGAAATAAAGGTGGATATATACTTGCTGCAAGCCTCCTTTTCAACTATAATAAAATTGTAGTTTACTATAGTAGAAAAGGAGGCTTATTATGTATATAGTACGAAATTGTGAAAAAACCGTTGAATATATGAGTGAGAGATTCCCGGTAGTACTTGTTACGGGGCCCAGACAAGTGGGAAAGACAACAATGCTAATGAAAATAGCGGAAAAAGGACGCGGCTATGTAACCCTGGATGATCCAAATGCAAGAAATATGGCGATTAACGAACCTGGATTGTTCTTGCAAAGATATGAGCCTCCTATCATTATTGATGAAATACAATATGCACCAAATCTTATGCAGCATATAAAACTTTATGTTGATGAAAACAAGAAAATGGGAGATATATGGATGACGGGCTCCCAGATGTTCCATTTAATGAAAAATGTTAGTGAGAGTCTGGCAGGACGTGTTGGTATTATAAAAATGCAAGGATTTTCAGGAGCAGAGTTGGATGGATATGATAATGAAGCATTTCTTATGGATTCAGGGAAATTGATTGCAAAGGTAAAGGAACGCACACCTAAATCGTTGAAGGAAGTTTATAAAAGGATCTATATGGGGCAGATGCCAGGGGTGTATAGCAGAGATATCTCACCTGATATTTTTTATGGCGCATACATCAACACATATATTCAAAGAGATATTAAGGCGCTTACCCAAGTTGCTGATGAGATGCTGTTTCTACAGTTTTTAACAGCATGTGCAGCAAGAACAAGCCAAATGCTTAACCTGGCTGATATTGCCAGGGACATTGGTATTTCAGCTCCAACAGCGAAGCAGTGGCTTTCAATCCTGATAACTTCAGGAATTGTTATTTTGCTTGAACCGTACTTTAATAATCGAATGAAGAGAATCATTAAATCTCCCAACTTGTATTTTATGGATACTGGCTTGTGTGCATATTTAACCAAGTGGAACAATCCAGAAAGCTTAGAAACTGGTAGTATGAGTGGCGCATTCTTTGAAACATTTGTTGTTGGTGAAGTGATTAAGAGTTATCAAAACCTTGGCTTGCAAGCGCCTATATCTTATTACAGAGATAAAGATAAGCATGAAATAGATTTGATAATTGAGCAGAACAATACCTTGTATCCAATTGAAATAAAGAAAAGTGCTTCTCCCAAAAAAGATGCTATAAAAAATTTCAAGGTTTTAGATAAATCCGGGGTCAATGTTGGGACAGGTGCAGTCATATGCATGGCTAGAGATTTGGTACCCTTGGATAAAGACAACTGGTTGGTTCCTGTATGGTTGTTATAGGAAGTGCTTCTTTCTAAAGCAGGGATAGCAGGTATAACTGAAAAACATTCCATTATCAATAATTGTTCGAGCATAATCGAAAAAAATGAAGATACAGCATTTGAACTACCCTGTAAACATCGAAAATCTGCAGGCTATTGTTGAAGACAACAAGGTTGTCAAATATAGTGTGAATGCGAAGATATCATTTGTGGTTGATTGTTTAATGTCCTAAAAAACATCCGCACCCCCAGTGGGGAATTTCAACTTGCAAAAAACAATCGAGGGAGATGTGTTTAAGACAATTATTCCATTGACCGTCAAAGATACCAACCAAGATACCAACCAAGATACCGTCCAAGATAATGAGGATATTAAAGGGTTGTTAGAGTTTTGCAAGACTCAACGAACAAGGGAAGAAATGCAACAATTTATGGGGCTTAATAATGAGGGCACTTTAGAAAGAAAATACTTAATCCTTCCCCACCTATGCTACGCTTAGAGGTGGGAGTGTTCTTGCCGGATTTTTGATAAAACTTTAGGGAGAATTTTATGGGAAGAAAGCTGATATTGATTATAGTTGCCGGAATTGCGGTGGCCGCCATTTCTTTGTGGCCGCTTGAAATGGCTGAAAAGACAGATCCGGCGGATGAAGATGCCAAGCCCATGGAAAGCGTGGCTGCCGCGGAAATGAAAGCTCCGCCTTATGAAGCAGATGAAACCGACCTTGTTGTGGATGAGATTGGTGAAAAGCAAGAGGCGGGTGCTTCCGTAAGTCCTTGCGAACCCATTGCAAACACGAATTTGGAAGCAGATGTTCCGCAGGAGGTCTCTGCCGAGGAAGGCCGTGAAGGGGATGCTCGCGAGGAATATGACCAAGAGGCCGAGCGTGAGAATATGAGGCTCGAGATAGAAGCCCGCTACCTTGATGCATTTGAGAAGATTGAGGCGGAGGCGTCAGAAGAAATAGATGGACTCATAGAGGAAGCCAAGAGTGAATACTTTTCAATGGATGAGGATGACAGGGATATAACGTTTAAGCTGTCGCTCGCTCAAAAATATCTTAAAGCGGGAAATGAGCTTGAAGAGAATGTTGACGATGTTTTCTATACGGCCTTGGAATCTTTCCGCAAGGAATTGCTAGACGCCGGAATAGACGATTCGGCTGCAGACGAGGCCGAGACGGAGTACAAGGCCAGAAAGAGCGAAAGAAGAAAGGAACTTCTTAGCAAGGCCATGGACAACATGTAAAGGCGGATAAACTATAATTCAAAGAACTTAGAGGACAAAGTTAAGGGGGATACACCGGATGAAAATAACAATAGCAGGAACAGGATATGTCGGGCTATCAAACGCTGTTCTATTAGCGCAACACAATGAGGTCACAGCCTTGGATATTATCCAGGAGAAGGTGGATCTAATCAATAATCGTAAGTCGCCGATTATTGATGCAGAAATAGAAGACTATCTTGCCAACAAGGATTTAAACCTTAAAGCGACAACAGATAACTTTTTGGCTTTTAAGGATGCGGACTATGTCATTATTTCAACACCAACAAATTACGATGCGGAGAAGAACTATTTCAATACAAGAACGGTAGAAGCAGTTATTGCAAATGTGCTGGCAATTAACCCTGATGCTGTGATGGTTATTAAGTCAACTGTGCCAGTTGGATATACTGAAAAGGTAAGAAAAATGTTTGATACTGAGAATATAATCTTTTCGCCAGAGTTTTTAAGAGAGGGAAAGGCTCTTTATGACAATCTTTATCCATCAAGAATTGTTGTTGGAGAGCAGTCTGAGAGAGCTAAAGTGTTAGCTGAACTGCTAGCTCAAGGCGCAATCAAGAAGGACATTCCTATTCTTTATACAGATTCAACAGAAGCAGAAGCTATCAAACTTTTTGCTAATACTTACCTTGCGCTACGTGTTGCATACTTCAATGAGCTTGATTCATATGCGGAAGTGAGAGGCTTAAATACAAAGCAGATTATTGAAGGGGTTGGACTCGACCCAAGAATAGGAAGTCATTATAATAACCCATCCTTTGGTTACGGGGGATACTGCCTGCCTAAGGATACAAAGCAGCTGCTGGCCAATTACCAGGACGTGCCCCAAAACGTCATGTCTGCCATAGTCGACGCTAACCGCACAAGAAAAGACCATATAGCAGAGATGATTATCAAGAGACAGCCTAAGATTGTAGGTATTTACAGGCTTACAATGAAGATGGACTCTGACAACTTCCGTCAGTCTGCAATTCAGGGTGTCATGAAGCGTATCAAGGCCAAGGGTATCGAGGTAGTGGTATTTGAACCAGCGCTTGAGGAAGATGAATTCTACAACTCAAGAGTAATCGTAGACTTGGATGAATTCAAGAAGATCTCCGATGTTATAGTTGCAAACAGGCTGTCCGATGAGATTAGTGATGTTGTGGACAAGGTCTACACTAGAGACTTGTTCAGCAGAGATTGATTGTGAGAGTAAAAAGGGACAGACATTTTTAAGTCCAAAACGCTAAAATTTTCTTTAGGCGTGGTTTGTCATCATCAAAAAGCATGGAAAAGGGTTTGTTGCCTGGAACACTATTTAACGATAAAAGAAGTTTGATGGGAGTGAATGTGGTTTATGGACTACGGCAAATACAAAAAATACATTCTTGCAAACTTTGAAGGCAAGAGGGTTGAAGAAAAGGTTTTGAGGAAATCGCTTCCGATTGGGGATTATGGAGAATATTGCCGTTGCATGGAAAACCTTATTAGCGAAGGAATAATACGCCCGATCAAGAGATCCGGACCAAATGGCTTGAAACCCGCTTTGCATAAAAGGTATCAGGTCTCCAAAACGGTTGATGACAAAGAAGAATTTTTGGATGAAATAAAGAGGCTGCATCCAATATTCAATATTGAAGGCTATCTTAAGAGTCCTTCCAAATATTCAGCCGAGAGGAATATTGTATTGACTCTGGATCGATTTGTAAGAAGAAAGGGCTTGCTTCTAAAAAAACCGGCATCAGTAAATGAAAGGTCCTTTCAGATTTTTTGCAAAGAAAAATTCATTAGATTGGATCCGACTTGCAAGTCGGTCTTTAATTTTAATGACGGATTGGTAAAATACCTGAACATGTATTTTACGCCGGAACCGTTTTTTGAGCATTCCATAGAGGCGGAAGGGGAGGCCTTGGAGAATAATGTGCTGATTATCGAAAACAAGGACACTTGGTACACTCTGAAGAAAGTAATGAATAAGGGTTGCAACACATTGTACGGCATCCGCTTTAATTATCTGATATATGGCGAAGGTAAGAAAATCACCAGAAAAAGGGATTCGTTGACTGAGTATGCAATGACGTATTTTGGACATAATGCTCCTGCACGCTTCTATTATTTTGGGGACCTGGACATGGAAGGCATAGAAATATTCGAAAGGCTGGTAAAGGTGAACCCTAAGCTGAAGATTATTTTGTTCAAGGAAATGTATTTGGACATGCTGGATATGGCGCAAAATTTCATTATGCCTAAAAGCAGCGAATACCAGCGGTACAGCGAGGGAAATGTGTTCTTCAGTCATTTTACGGACACTCAGACCGATTCGATCAAGGATTTGCTTGGCAAGGGCAGATACATACCGCAGGAAATCCTGACTTATGGATTTTTCGAAAAAAAAGCAGAAAAGGGCAAATAACATGATTGATTTTCTTGATAAGTTTGAAAAGAGGATGGAATGGATTGGCGTTGTCGATTCAATTGTCAATCGAAGAGGCAGGGACACAAAAATAGAAGGGATGTTCCCCGGGAACGACCTGACAAATATCATTGTGTCTGTGCTTCTGTTCATAATGGAAAAAACGCTTGAGGAGAATAACGAGTGCGACACGCAGCATATAGAGGAGTTTATTGACGTTTTGCTGCGGGAGCATTACAGTTTGAAGCTTGGCAAGCTGGAAATAAAGGAACTGACCGGATATATAATCAGAGATATTCTCCAGAACAACGGGGAAAGAAGGACATATGGCGCTTTCAATTATTCACAAAGCGTCAGGGAATACATTCCCATACGCTTGATATCCGATAAAATGGTAATAGAAGGCGAGGCCCGAAAGCTCAATTATATGTTGACGAACCAGGGATACGATTTTCTCTTTCGGACCAGGGAAGTGGACGAGGAGATTCAACTTACAATCGAGCAGCTTAAACTGAAGGAATATGTGAAACGCAAGAAGTTTTCCAATGCCGTAAGGCAGAGCGTTGAACTGATTGCATATGTAAGGCAGAAGAAGAAAGAGGTTGAGAATTTCATACTTTCGATACGCCAGAATATCAATGATGTAGATATTGACAAATATGAGCAACTGCTGAAGGGAACCTACAGCATGCTCGAGGATGAATATGAAACCATGGGCGATATTCGAAAAATGGTCCAGCAGGCGGATGAAAAAATAAGCGGCGAGCTGGAATCGAGCCATCAAATGGAGTCCAAGCTTATGAAGGCCATTGAGGAGATCAAGGAGATAAGCCATAATCTTGGAGTTGCCATAAGCGAACAAAGAAACCTGATACTCAACCGGCATAACCTCAGCAATCTTTATATGGACACTATAAAGCGCTCATTTGAGTACAGTTTTGTAAAACGATTCGATATTGAGGAAAGCATTCTCGAGCCGATGGAGAGATATGAAGTTCTGCTGGACAAGTGCATAAGCCTACTGGAGCCGCTGTTTTTGCCAGAAATCAACAAGATGCTGTCCATAGATCAGATTTACCATCAACAAATGATTTTCAGCGAGGAGGAAACCGATGAGGCCCATTTTATAAATACGGAAGAATACGAGGACGAAAATGAAAAGAGGCGAATCAGGGAAATCAGCAACAAACATATAGAGATAACCGAGTTGCTGTTCGGGCAAATCATCAAAAACAAAAGAATCAGGCTAAGTGATTTGATAAACGATTTCAAGCTGAACCACCCCAAAGAATATGTGGAATTGTGCCGGGCAAGGCTTTTGTTTTCTGTTGCGTTCAAACTGTTTGACATTGGAACGATAAGATTGAGGGAGTTTTATCAGGAGGACAAAAAGGTGATAATGGGCGACAGTGAGAATTTCAGTCTCGAAAGGTGCCTGCTTGAAATCGAAGACCGCATAAAGGAACTGAAAACAACGAAGGCAATAAAGGTTGTCAAGCTGGACGGTGAAATATCGGTAGTCGTTGAATACGAAGAGAACGGTATGCAAATAAGGGAAGAAGTGCGCATGTCGGATCTTCATTTTGAGGTGGTGGACTAATGGATGCTATGAAGTCGGCGATAAAAATATTCAAGCTGTTGATTTCGGATGGAGAGATGAACAAGAAGGAGAATTTCGATCTGTACAGTTCTTTCATTGAAGGCAATGTACAGGAGATTCTGGCTCTTTTTGAAGAAGAGTTTGAATGCAAATTCCTTAATTTCGATGACACGGTGTATCTGGTCCCAAAGTTGGAAGGCTTCGTTTTGGGGCAGAAGCCTGCTGAATTTAGAAGGTATTTCGGCAGCAATGCTACCCGGAAAGACGTTTACCTTGGATATTACATCATCATGTACATCTTCTATGAGTTTTACAGCGGGGCCAATAGAGACCCCAAGAAGGTTGATTTCATTCAGATCAATCGTTTGGTTGCAAGTCTTGACGAACGATTTGCAAGGCTGGAGGCTCTGGGCGAAGAAGGAATGGTTGATTTGGAAGATGAATACATGATAAACATACAGTCTTCTGCGAAGCTTTGGAATGCATTGTTTACCGACCACGAATCGAAACAGAAGACGAAATACAACATAATAAGAAAAGCATGCAACATCCTTGAAGAGCAAAAGCTTGCTTACATAGTAGAGGATCAGATAAGAACGACTGCCAAGCTCGATACTCTGATGAGACAATATTATCTGCACGCAGACAGATTGATCTTCATCAATCGCGCATTCGGGGAAGGAGTGCTTTGATATGCCGAAGATTAATAGAATACGGATAGCCAACTTTTCGTACAACAATAACCGAAGACACATAGTCGACGAGACTTTCGATTTTTATGGCGGGGAAAACGCCTTACTCAGTCTTGCCAACGGGGGAGGCAAATCGGTGCTGGTGCAGACGGTTCTGCAGCCTATAGTGCCGAAAACAAAGTTGTTGGGACGGCGGTTCAGTGATTTTTTCATCGGGAAAAGAGATCCTGCGTATATAATGATCGAATGGTTGCTGGACGAGGGCGCCGGTTTTTTTCTGACGGGAATCAGCATTTCGCCCAGCAACAGCTATAAAACGAATTCGGATGAAGACAATCTCACTCTGCGGTTCTATACATTCTGCCACCATTACGAAGAGGGAAACAAATACGACATCAAGCATTTGCCTGTGACTGAAGACAAGAAAAATGGCATTGTTGTGACAGGGTACAATGATATGAAAAAACTGCTTCGGAAAGAGGAGGGCAAGGGAGAATACGCCATATGTTGCTACAACTCATCCAAGGAGGAGCAAACGGCGTATGAAAGGAAGCTGAATGCTTTCAGCATCTCAAGAAACGAATGGAAAGAACTGATAGTAAACATCAACCAGGCGGAACAAGGCGTATCGGAAGTGTTTGCCAAGTGCAAGAGTTCAAGAGCGGTCATGGAGCAGTGGGTCATAAAATACATTGAAAAAGTGTTGGACAAGTCTTCGGAAGGCAAGATTTCGGATCATCAGAAATTGGAAGAAATGATGATGCTTGTTGCTACAGAAGAAGTCGAAAATGAGAATTTTATTCAAGAATATGAAGCCATAAGAAGTTTCAGGTCTGATTTGAATGATATAGACGAAGGGGCGAAAAACATTTGCACCTTGCTGGATTCTGAAAACGGCAAGAAGAAAGAATTGGCGGCCATGTTCAGCTTTTTTGCGGACAAGATGGGGGAAATCAAGGAAAACGAGAAGCGCGTTGAAAACGAGATATCGCGCAAGGAAGCTGAAATCAAACATATAGGTTTGGAGAAAAAATCATGGGAAATTCATTTGATCGAAGATGAAACCGAAAAACTGACAAAAAAGCTCGAGGCCGCAAAAAGGCAATCGAAGGAAGTGGCCGAAAAAGCTGAAAATATACGAAAAGAATTGAACCTTCAGCACGGCGCCCGAGAATACGTGGTTTTAAAAGAAAAAGAACAAGAAAAGGCGGGACAGGAGCAGAAGTTTGAAAATGCAGCTAAAGACGAGGAAGAGTTGCAGAAGGAAATGAACCGGATAGAATATTCGCTGAAATGCTTGTACTCAAACAAGATCAGAGACTTAAAGGAGGATATGCGTGATTCAGAGCACAATCTCCGGCAACTGACGGCTAAAAGAAAAGATATGTCAAACCAGTTGAAATCTAAGCACGACGAAAAGAACCGTTTGAATTCAGACAAGGGTGGACTGGAAGAAAAGGTGAATGGATTTTGTGGCTATGAGAAGAAGGTCTGCGCTGACCTTGGAATCCACTTGAACAGAAATCCTTTACTGAATGAGCTGGACCAGGGCGAGGTGGAAAAGGTAAGGAACGGCCTAAAGCAAAAGCTATCTGACTTTGAGAATTCATATTCAAATGCGGAAGAAGCCATTGAGAACAGCAAAGGAGAGAAACAAAGCGAGAAAGAGAATCTTTTAGCCTTGGGCGAGAGGCTTTCGGATGCAAAAGAAGAGCTTGCTATAAAAGGAAACCTTATTAGCCAATACCAAGAAGAGAAAGCGGAAATTCAATCAATCATTTCCACCTATTGCAACAAGCAGTTTTCTGTTTTCGAACAGGAGGCAATACTGGACCGTTTGCGGAAACAATACGATGAGTGGAGCCAGAAAGCAATCATCAGCGAGATGGAAATAAACGAGTTGTCAAAGATGATTAACGGGTTGCAGGAAGGAATCAGTTACCTTCCTGCAATGCTGGTGAAAATTCTTAAAGACAATGATCTGGAAATATACACAGGGGAACAGTATCTCCGTGGTTTGCCGCCTCCTGACAGGGAAAAAATCATGTCTAACAATCCGCTTTTGCCGTATGGCATAATCGTAACCGACAAAGAACATCAAATTATTGCAGAACTCATCGAAGAGACGGACATCAACCAATTGGTGCCTGTATTCAGCCATTCCAACAAAGAAGCCTTGGTAGAACTCGGAGGCAACCGGATGCTGAGCAATCCGGTTTTGTTAAGGCATGACCAGGGCGCGTTGATTTCGTATATTGAAACAAAGGAGAAGCAAAAGGAAGAGCTGGCGGGCGAGAAAAAGGCTGCCGCTGAAACGGCGGAAGGCTATGTCAGGGCTATAAGCGCTGTCATAAAATTTAAATGGACAGAGGCGAAAGAAAAAGAGCTGTATCTCAGAAACGAAGAGATTGCCGGTGAAGTTGAAAAAATCGCGGCAGAGCAAGAAGAGTGCAGCAACCGAATCGACCACTTAGCCAAGGCTGTTGAAGACCTTAAGGAAGGACTTCATGGAATTGAAAAGGACATAAAGAAGATCCGGTCGAATATTGAACTGCTAGAAGAGTTTATAGAAAAGAATGTCGAGTACGTTGCAAACCTTTGCGCTTTAAATCAAATCATGACCCGGATAGAAACTTTGGACGGAGAGACAGAAAAAACAAACAATGTCCTGGAATCGTTGGGCAAGGAAATTGAAGGAATCAAAAACGGTCGTTTACTGGAAGAAAAAGATCTTGAGGATTTTATAGGAAAGTACGGGAAGTACAAAGATGCCGTGGAAGATGTTTTGATAGAAGGTACGGAAGCAGAACTTGAAGAAAGGCAAAAGGCGTGCAAGGCAAAAGGCTCAGACGCGCTTGAAGACATAAGGCAGCGCTTGATCAGCATACAAAAGGACATTGATAGGGTAAATGAAAATATTAAGCGATTAGGTTTGAATGTTGCAGATGTGATAAATTTAAGGCACTCCGAAATTGTTGAAGACGAGTTGCGGGAGAGCATAGACAAGCTTGAAAATGAAAAAAAAGAGCATGATGGAAATATAAATAAAACCAATGGAGATATTTTAAAACTTGACGGTCGGAAAAGGGAAATAATAAAAAACTTGAACGGACATGCGATTTTGTCCAGGAGCGATATCAAGGGAAATTTCGAGGAAAGAAAAAAGAAGCTGAATCAAAGCATCGAATTACTTTCTGCACAATTGGAAACCTTGAAATCCCAATATTTGCTCCTGTCGAATCTCAATACGAGAATAGATGCTAAAGTCGAAAATATTTCACAGATTGAATTTGATTCTAAAGCATTGATTGAGATTGACGGGAATACAGAAACCATTGTAAATGAATTGATTGAAAAATTGCTCAAAGCAACGAAGGAAGCGTCAGGAGCAATAATTGGTTTTAAGAATAATTTCGATGGGGTCAGAAACAGCTACAGCGGAAGTATTTCCGTAACGGTGAGGGAAGCAATTAAAGGCATATATGTTCAAATAGACAATCTGTCGCGAAGCTATAGCAAGTATTTTTATCTGACGGAGAGAATCGCTTTTTATAATGAGCAGCTGGAAAAAACAATGCGACTGATGCAGACTAAAATCAATCAACTCAAGCACAGCAAGAATGATTTGATTGAACATGCATATTTGGAAGCCAAGAACATTTATGATGAAATACCAAAAGTGGTTGACAATTCAAGCATCGAGATAGATGGTGCAAGAAAGAGGATTCTCGACATCAAGTATGACAAGATCCAGAGCGACGAAGTTGCAAAGGAAAGAATTAAAGATCATGTATTGACATGCCTTGACAACATAACGCACGACATAAAAAACGATGAGGATGAGAGCAGAATCAGGAAAAATATAATAAAGATTCTTTCCACGAAAGAATTGCTCAATGTGATTAGCAATCTCGAGAAATTCAAGGTAAAGGCCTACAAGGTCGATATAAACGAAAAGAACCGCAGGATGATGTCTTGGGAAGAGCTTATCGTCAAGAATTCCGGCGGCGAAAAATTTGTTGCTTACTTTTCACTGTTGGTTGCGTTGATTTCCTATAGCAGAAAAAATACGCGTTTTGTTGATATATTCAAGAAAAAAGAAGAAAGCAAGGTCTTGATTATGGACAATCCGTTCGGTCCTATAACATCGGGACATCTGCTCAAGCCAATGTTTGACATCGCAAAGAAATACGATACTCAACTCATCTGCCTTTCGGACATAAAAGAGGGTGCTGTCATCAACAGCTTCAATCTTGTCTATAATTTAAAAATACGTCAAAATATGATGAAAGAGGAGTATTTGGATGTCGAAGAAAACAATTTTGATGGGCTTAAAACGGATGAAAGATTGGAAAAAGCATTTCTCTACAGCAAAGCGACTCAGATGAGCCTGCTAAGTGAATAAAAAGCAAGGGAAGTTGATTGTTGCATTGCAGCCTCGGTACTTTATTTTGAGAATTTAGTTATTTAATGTTTGTTATTTTTAGACTTAAGTAGAGGGCCAGGCTTGTTTTAAACTACTCAAGCAAGAAGTCAATGATATTTTGTACTTTTATTCCGGAATAATCATTGAAAATTGTTTGGTCCATGGTCAGAATGTATTTTGGATAGTTGTCACTTATGGATTGCAGAGGACGCAATTCACGTTCTCTAGTTTTTTCATCTAGGATTGTCGCCGAAACCTGAAAGTATTTTTTTTCATTGGATTTGGTTGCGACAAAATCGACTTCCAAAGAACCGGTTTTTCCAATTGCAACATCATAACCACGTCTGATTAGCTCTAGATAGACGAGGTTTTCAAGGACATGTCCATAATCTTTGCCTCGCAGACCGGTTAATTGATTCCGGATACCCATATCTACAATGTAATATTTCTCAAGGGTTTTAAGGAACATTTTACCTTTTAAATCATAGCGATTGGCTTTGTAGATAATGAAGGCATTTTCTAGCATTTTAAGATAATTATCTATAGTATCGCTGGTTGTTTTTCTGCCGCTGCTAGTGAGATAGTCGCTTATTTTCTTCGTGGAAACGATACTACCGATATTAGCAGCAATAAATTTCAAGATGCTTTCTAGGAGAGATGCATCTCTAATTTCGTTTCGCTCGACTACATCTTTCATTAGGACGGTATTGTAAATCCCTTCAAGAAAAGGACCGATAGTATCCGGGTTATCCATAAGTTCTACCACAATGGGAAGCCCGCCAAATTCTAAATAATGATTGAACTTTTCTTGGAGATTGTTTTTATTGTCTGTTCCCGTAAATTCCAGATATTCTTTGAAAGATAATGGCTGCATTTTAATTTCTACGTATCGGCCTGAGAGTAAGGTGGAGAGTTCGGAAGATAATAAATACGCATTGGATCCGGTGATGTAAATATCTGCATTGGCATCAACAAGAAAGGAATTGACTGCTTTTTCCCAGGATTCAACCATTTGGACTTCATCCAAGAGTATATAGTGCTTTTCTTTCTTTTTGACTAGCCTTTTTTGTATATGCGAATGCATTTCTTTGTAAGTAGAAATATCATCAAATTCAAAGGACTCAAAATTCATACGGATGATGTGGTCTCTTGCTACTCCGGAATCTATTAAATAGTTTTCAAATAGGGACAGCAGAGTGGATTTACCACAACGTCTGATACCCGTAATAATTTTGATTAGTGGCTTATCCTTGTATTGTATGAGCTGTGAAAGATATAAATCCCGGTTTTTCATGATATCACCCCTTATCTAAAGTATACTCGAATAACTTTTCATTATCAATAGTTATTCGAGTATAAACGAATAAAATAAAGATGTAGCATGGAAAGTAAAATATAAAATTCGAATGATTCACCTGTTATGGGATTCATTCCAAGGGCAATTATTAAAGCGTAAGCAGTCATTTTAAAAGCCTTCCAAATGGGTATGAACATAAGGATGAGGCCACTCTTCGGAAGGGATTTCTTGAGATGGTAGAAAGCAAGATAAAAAGAAGCGAAAAAGACATTTGGTTTGTGAAAAATCATGATCGACTAGATATGTGAAATTTAAATAGCATAGTGGTACAACCGCGTAATTTTAATTGCGCGGTTTTTTTCTGGAACATTAAATTTTGAAGGAGGTTTTTTGATTATGGAAAATAATGGAGGGTAATATAATATGGAAAGACGGATTGATATGTTTTATTGCTTGGAGGAAAAAGGGATGAAAAAGAAAACGCTTTTTTTATTGTTTTGTTTTTCTTATTTGGCCTTGTTAATAGTCGGATGTGGAAATAATGAAATTACTAATGTTGATTACAAGAAAGCGAGACATGAAAGTGATATAAAACATGAAAAGTATATTGCCCATGCAGGAGGTTCAATTGAAGGGGTATCCTATACAAATTGTAAAGAAGCGATAAATTCAAGTTATAGCAAGGGGTATCGCTTTATTGAATTGGATTTTATTTCGACTGCTGACGATATTTTTATCAAAAATACCGGAAAGAACACTCCCACCTCTAATCGTAGCCTAGATGGTGAAATGAATCGTCTAAAAGAACGCGTGTTCGACATCTTCGCCTAATCATGGTATAATATGGATATACCGAGGTGATAGAATTGTTGAAACATAAAGCATATAAATTCAGAATATATCCAAATAAAGCCCAGCAGATCTTAATTGCCAAAACGATCGGGTGCAGCCGCTTTGTGTTCAACAAGTCTTTAAACGATTGGAACAAATCATACAAAGAAACCGGCAAGGGTTTGTCCTATAGCGCTTGTTCTTCAGAATTACCCGGTTTAAAAAGACAATTTCCATGGCTTAAGGAAGTGGACTCCATCGCGCTTCAATCATCCGTAAGAAATCTTGCCGATGGATACAGCCGGTTTTTCAAAAAGCAAAACGAAAAACCTCGCTTCAAGTCCAAGAAAAATAGAGCTCAGTCCTATACAACCAAATTCGTCAACAATAACATTGCTGTTGTTGACAACCAAATCAAACTCCCCAAACTGGGGCTTGTCCGATTTGCCGCATCCCGTGAAATTGCCGGCAGAATCATAAATGCCACTGTACGAAGGAGCCCAACCGGCAAATACTTCATCTCAATACTTGCCGAAACCAATATTGAAACTTTGCCTAAAACAGGTGCTTCATGCGGCATAGACCTTGGCCTCAAGGATTTTGCCATTGCTTCCGATGGCACAATCTACAAGAATCCGAAATGTTTCAGAACTCTTGAAGAAAAACTGGCCAAGGAGCAGCGCATTCTTTCGAGACGAAAATCAGGAAGCAAGAATTGGCACGAGCAGAGAATAAAGGTTGCCAAAATCCACGAAAGAATAGCAAACTCAAGAAGAGACCATTTGCACAAGATCTCAACAGATATTGTCAAAAGCCACGACATAATCGGAATTGAGAATCTTGCCCCTGCAAATATGCTCAAGAATCACAAGTTGGCCAAGTCTATTGCTGATGCATCCTGGTCCGAATTTCGGTCCATGCTTGAGTATAAGGCCGACTGGTATGGAAAAACCGTGGTTTCAGTTGACCGGTATTTTGCCTCAAGCCAAATCTGCTCTAATTGCGGATACCAAAATCCTGATACCAAAGACTTGGGAGTCAGAACATGGATCTGTCCAGAATGCGGAACAAGGCATGACCGCGACCTAAACGCAAGCATCAACATACATCATGAAGCCTTAAGGCTTCTAACCGCCGGGACGGCGGGGATAGCCTGATTAAAACCGACCATCAGGTTGGTGTTTCCAGGAATCTCCCACCTCAATGCGTTAGTATAGGTGGGGGTAGTTCAACAACCCCCTTAGTCGCTTTTCAACAGAGTCCACAATGAAAGCATAGACGGGTTTGAAAAAGCAAGGGGAAGGGGCTAGTGCTTTGAATGCATGTTGCGATGATAGACAACTAACTCGGATAATTATTTCGTCTGATAGATACTTTATTGACGGTTGTGCTAAATAAGATTAT